>JBDSVW010000326.1:0-13091 GCA_039927015.1 Gemmatimonadaceae bacterium
TGGCTACTGGTGACGAAACGCAACGATATTCGATGCGGCCTCGGCCGCCACACGCCTTCGGTAGCGCTCGTCATCGCACCTCACCGCGTGAACGGCGCCACCGCGTGCACAATGCGCCCGCCCACCATCGTCATGAGTATCTGGGCGTCCTTTACCTGCGCGGGGGGAATGCCGAACAGATCCCGATCGATCACCACGAGATCCGCGAGCTTGCCCGCCGAAATGGATCCCTTCTGTGCCTCCTCGCCCTCGGCCCATGCATTGTTGATGGTGTAGCTGCGCAGGCTCGTGTCGAGGTCCAGGCGCTGCTCGGGGAACCATCCACCCGCGGGCTTTCCGTCGAGCGTCTGCCGGGTGAGGGCAGCGTACAGGATCGTCATGGGATTCGCGGTATACCAGCTGGCATTGGTCCCGGGCCAGTCGGAGCCGAAGAGGAGGGGCACGCCGGCGTCGTGGAAGGTCTTGAAGGCGTACGCCCACCGGGCCCGATCGCCGATGCGCTCCTCCATCCAGCGCATGTCGTCGATGGCATGGTATGGCTGCACTTCAGCCACCACCCCCAGGCGCCGGTATTGCTCCGCCACCTCCGCGTTTCGAATGACCTGCGAGTGGATGATGCGCCACCGTCGCTCCTTGGGGCCGTTGACGCGCATCACCTTTTCCATGATCGCAAGCGTCGTGTCGATCGCCTCGTCGCCAATGGCATGCACGTTGGCCCACCATCCCGCGGAGTCGAGCCCGAAGAGGAGCCGCTCCATGTTGCCCGCCGGCTGCATACCGGAGCCTGGGCCATCCGTCGCTGCCGTGTTCGTGCTGTCGCGCCACTCCCCTCGCGTGCCCGAGTGCAGCTGGGGTTCATAGAAGCGCGCGGTGGAGTTTCCCTGGATGCCGTCCACGAATCCTTTCAGCGCGCGGACGCGGATCCAGTCGTCGCCGAAGCCGGGCGCGATGCCGGCATACGAGAGCTCGTTCCACTTGTCGAGTGTGGGGCGCGCGAACACCCGCACGGTCAGCTCGCCGCGGCGCTTGAGTTCCGTGTAGACGGGCAACTGTGCGGGGGGCGTGATGTCGTGGATGGTCGTCACGCCCAGTTCCGCCAGATGCAACTGGGCGGCGCGCGCCTCGCGCAGGCGCTGGTCGAAGGTGGTGGGGGTGATGGCGCGCCGCACGCGCGCCAGCGCGCTGTCGGCCACGCGTCCCGTGGCGCGTCCGCCCATGCACTCGAGGCCAGGCACTGGCTGCTCGCAACGCAGTCCGGCACGCTCCAGCGCGATACCGTTGGCCACGTAGGCGCTGCGATCCCAGCGATTGAGCAGCATCGGCGTGCGGCCGCTCACCGGGTCGAGCAGCGTGCGGTCGGGTGAGAATCGCTGGCGGGGGGCCGCGGCGGCGCCGGTGCTGTTGGCGGGCGCGTCCTCGTACGCCCCCCAGTCGCCGCCGGTGAGCCATGCGCCAGGACTCATGCGCCCCACCGCCTCGCGCACGCGTGCCGTCAGGGCGACCGCCGTACTCACGTCGAGCAGGTTGGCCCCGATGAGCAGCGCGCCCGCCTGGCTGAAGTGCGTATGGTCATCGATGAAGCCGGGTGTGATGAAGCGCCCGCCCAGGTCGATCACGCGCGTGTGGACGCCACGATGGGGCGCCACGCTTTCTGTGTTTCCCACCGCCACGATGCGCTCGCCCCGAATGGCGACCGCGGCCGCGTAAGGACGGAGGGTATCGCCCGTCCAGATGCGCGCGTTCTGCAGGATGATGTCGGCATCCTGTGCCGGAAGCGCGCGCGGGCCGGCCGCGACCGCGGTCAGCAGTGCCAGCGCAAGGCGTGACGGACGAAGTGGTGCAGCAACCATGGCGCATCCCCTGAAGGTCGAGTGCAGCGTCGTCGCCCCCGCGACGTGGCACGACGATGCGCCGCGGCGACCGCGAGCGCCAGAGGGTGCACGTGCGCGGACCCCGCGCCGCGGGCACCACTGACAACTGACGAGCCGGACGCGCGCAATCTGCGGATAATTTGTCAGTCGAGATCGGCGCAAGTGTGACCTTGGCCACACTGTCTCCGTGAGGCGGGTGCGGAAGGGAAATTTCGTGCGTGCGACGTGTAGGGGGGTGCCCAGTACAACGTGTTGATGCCCATAACGCGCGAACGCCTAACGCATACCTAACGCATACCTAACGCGTGCGGACGGCCTGCCGGGCTCGGTACCGGGATCGGTACCGGGATCGGCGCCGGGATCGGCGCCGGGATCGCACGCGAGGCGTTCGCACCAGTCATTTCCCTGTCAGGAGAACCAGTCATGTCTTCGATCACCCTTCGCGCACCGCAGGTGCGCCGCCGAATCCTCGCGTCCGTTGCCGCACTCTTTGTAGCGGCGGCCGGTATGGCGGCCTGCAGCGACGATGACACCACTGCCCCGCAAACGCGCACGCCGTCCACGCTCGCGATCATGTCGGGCAATGACCAGTCCACGACGGCGAACGGCACGGTCACGAGCCCGTTCGTGGTGCAGGTGCTGGATCAGTTCGCCGCGCCCCTTCCCGGCGTCACGGTCGCGTGGGCCATTTCCACCGGCACGGGCGTGCTGAGTGCCGCGTCGTCGCAGACGGACAGCGAGGGCAAGGCGTCGGTAAACTTCACCGCTGGCAGCACCGGCGGCACCGACACCATCTCGGCGACCGTGGGCACGCTCACTCCGGTCACGTTCAACGTGACGGTGAGCGATAACACCATCTCCTGATAGCGAACGCGGACGAACGCGCGCCGGCGAAGTGCTCCACAGCTTCGCCGGCCGCTCGCAGAATCGCCGGTCTCAGGTTCGCCGGCTCACAACCGCCGGCTCACAACCGCGGGTCTCAGAATCGTCGACTCCAGCTTACGCCGAGCGAAGGCAGGATGGTGAACCACGACTCCGCCTCGCGAACGAGACGATACATGCCCGTCGCATCACGCACGCGGAACACATCATACCCCAGCACATTCTCGTGATTGGTGAGGTTGATGAGCTCGAAGAAGAAGCGGAACTCCCCGTTCGCGCTCTGCCGCCGGCGGGTGAATCGGATGTCGAGCCGCTGATACGGGGGAAGTCGCGCTCCGTACAGCGAGTCAGGACGGATCGCCAGGTCGGTCGTGCCATTCCTGCGCCTGACGGGCACGCCAATCTCGTTGGTGAAGGGCCAGCCGGAGTGGTAGACGAATGCCCCATTGATGGTCCACTTCGTGGCCGGCCGGTAGCTCACGTTCATGTTCACCGCGTGCCGCTGATCCTGCGGCCACGGATGCGTCGCGCGGAAGGGCGGCTTGAGGGGATCGTTTACCTGATCGATGCGCGTTACGTGCTCCTCGACGACGGACAGCGCGTATCCGGCTTGCACATGCATGCGCGCACCAAGGCGCCGGTCGTGATAGAGCTCGATGCCCCGTGACGTGCTGACATCGGGATACACAAGGATCCGGTCCTCGGCGGATTCCGGAAACACGTTGAGTCCGCCCTTCCAGTTGCGCAGGATCGGCCGAAGGTGTGATCCACGCTTGTGGTACGCTTCGGCGCGCAGCGAACCGCCACTCGCGTAGGCGTGCTCGAAGCCTACCGTCCACTGCGCCGAAAGCTCCGAGGGAAAGTAGCGATTGAGGCGATCGAACGCATTCTCGTCGGCGATGCCCTGGCGCTGCCGATAGTGCCCCCATCCGCCCCGCAACGTGTTGCTTCCCGGGAGGTTCAGCAGCGCGTGCACGCGCGGACTCCAGTCGCGATCGTGCGTGTACGTGGCGCCGTCGTAGCGCACTCCCGCTTCAAGGGTCAGCGGATCGAGCAGCTGGATGCGGTCACTGATGTACGCGCCGAGCGTGGTGCCATTGGCGCGCTTCTCGCGCCGCGTGATGCGCGGATAGTAGCCAGTGGTGTCCGGAGCCGGGTCGTCGGGGTTCTGTGTGACGTGATTGGTCCAGTCGAAGGTGGCCCGCATCGACCGCAGATCGTAGCCCCAGTCGAGCACCATGCGCGCCGCGCGCTGATACGTGAAATCCTGCTTGAGGCCGAAGACCGTGAAGTCCCGGTGTCCGGTGACGCCGTACAGCTCGATCGGCAGGTTCAGCTGGTGTTCATTGCCCATCCGAGTGGCGGTGACGATGCCGGCTGATGCCAGCGTGCGGATGGCGAGATGCTCGCCGGCCAGCGATCGCAGCGTGAGCCACGCGTACGAGTTGCCGTACCGGTTGTCGGCACTCTCGCGCGTGGGGATCGTGTCGTTGAATCCGGTGGTGCTCTTGATGCCGAACTGATACCGGTCCTGCGCGTGCAGCACATTGAACGCCAGGGCATGGCGCGGGTGCAGCGCGTATCGGGCTGTGCCGAAGAAGTCCCCGTACGAGGGCGCCTTCGTCTCGTTCTTGTTGATGAGGCCCAGCAGGAGGTCCGCGAAGCCCCGCCGCCCCGACATGAGCCACGACCCGCGCTTTCCGGCGAAGGTCCCCTCGGCGAGGGCCTGCAGGTTGGTGAGGCTCGCGCCCAGCGTGACGTGCGTACCGTCGCCTCGCGGCGTGCGAGACGAGATGTTCATGACCCCGCTGCGCTTGTCGCCGTACCGCGCGGGGAATCCTCCCGTGAGCAGCTCGACACCATCGATGCTCTCTACGTCGATGATGCTGAGGGCGCCCTCGTTGAAATCCTTCAGGTGAAAGGGCTCGTAGATCTCGAGCCCGTCGAGCAGGATCAGCGTTTCATCGTGCCGTCCGCCGCGAATGGAGAAGTGCGCGCCGTAGTCGCCTGACGAGAGGCCGGGGAGGCGCGTGAGGGCGCGGAAGAGATCTTCGCCGAATGGCGCCGTCTCGATGGAGGCACGCGAGAGCGTCTGACGCGCGGTGGCTCCGGCTTCGAGCAACGAGAACGAACCAGGAACCACGGTCACCTCGGCGAGCCGAAAGGCGGTGGCGCGAAGGACGAGATCCAGGCGCACGACTTCTCCTTCGGCTACCGGAAACGCCGGCGTGGAGAGCGGCAGATAGCCCAGACGTCGTATCTCGAGCACGTAGGTGCCCGCCGGAACCGGGCGGAGCGTGAAGAATCCGCTCAGGTCGGTGAGCGCGCGACGTGTCGTGCCGCGCAGGGTGACTTCCGCCTGAGCGAGCGCACGTCCCGTTGCGGAATCGGCGACCGATCCCTCGACACGCGCGAGGCGCGCGGTGTCGGTGCCGGGCGGGGAGGTGGCTTGTGCCCGAGGCGGCGCGGCAAGGGGAAGGAAAGAGCCAGCGGTGAACCCCACTACGATTCGCCAAGCAGTTGCCACGCGAGTCGACTCCGTTGCATGTATGCAGGGAACCACTGCACGAAGAATTCGTGACACTCGCAGGCTGCCAATGATCGCGTTACTGCTGTGCACCGTCGCCCAACTGGCGATGCCACCGATGGAAGCCGAGGTGACCGGCACCGTTCGTGATGCTGAGACGGGGCGCGTGCTCGTGGGGGCTACCGTGCTCGCCGTGGACGCGGGGCGCAGCGCGACGACGAACGAGCAGGGACGCTACGCGATCTCCGAACTCCCCGCCGGTCCGCAGCACATCGCGGTGCGATCGCTGGGCCACGCCCCCTACGCGTTCCACGCCGTCGTCCCGCGGCACGGCACGCTGGAGTTGAATGTCGCGCTGCAGCGGCTCCCGACGCGCTTGCCGATTGTGGAGGTGCGCTGGCTGCGCGGCACCCCAGGTGTGAGGGGAGAGGGAGCCGGCGCGAGCGAAGGTCGTAGCGTGAGCTTCTCCGAACTGTCACGGCACCCGCAACTCTCCGAGCCGGATTTCCTGCGGGCGATGTCGGGAGGCGACGTAACGGTGGCGGCGGAGACGCCCGGCGGGCTGCACGTACGCGGCGGCGGCAGCGATCAGACAGCCTACACCATCGACGGTGTGCCGGTGTTCAATCCCTATCACACGTCGGACCTCATGGGCGGCTGGAATCCGGACGCGATGGACGGCGCGCGTCTCGCCTCCGACCTCCCGGGTGCGTCGGCACTCTCCAGCACGTTGCAGCTGACGAGCCGCAGCCCCGGATCGCGGATCAGCGGCCGAGGAGCGTGGAGCACCTCGCATGCGCGCGTGGCGGTGGACGGCCCGCTGGGGCTCGGCAATGCGGCCTTCCTCCTGAGCGGGCGCAGCGCGTGGCCCGCCGCGCTCGCCCCCGAGGACGATCCGACGTTCATTCGCGGCCGGAGCGGTGACTTGATGGCCAAGCTCGAAGTGCCGCTGACGACGGGACACTTTCGCCTCTTCGTGACGGGAAGCAACGATCGCCTGAACCTGTCACCCAACGCGAACTCCGCCGGTGACAGCGGCGTCGCCGTCAGGCGCAACTCCTTCGGGTGGAACAGCGGGGCGGCGGCGGCGCAGTGGCGGAGCGTCACGCGACGAGGGGATTCACTGGTGCTGGCCGGATGGCGCAGCGCGACCAGCGCCCGCGCCCGCTGGATCGAGGAGGGAGCGCTCACGCTGGCCGCCGACCGGGTGGACTACGGGGCGCAGGCGACACTTTCGCGGACGGGTGCCACCTTCCGGACGGAGTACGGCGCGCGCGCGGAGCGCCCCACGATGACGTACCGGGTAGATGGCGACAGCGGCACCGTCAACGCGCTGCGCACGACCGATCCGCTCTTCACGCTCTTCGGCGACGGCGAGCGCACGATAGGTGGCGTACTCGGCGTCGGCGCACGGGCCTCGGCGGTGCTATTCAACGGGCGCATGCACCTGGCGCCGGCGTTGCGCGCCCGATGGAGCATCACGGAGCGGCTAACGATTTCGGGCACGGTCGCACGCAGTCATCAATTCGCCCAGTCACTGCGGAATCCGGAGTCGGTCGTCGGGCACGTGTTCCCCGCCGATCTCTTCATCGGCGCCGGGCACGGGGTATTGCCGGTGGCGCGCAGCGACGAGCTCGCGATGGCGGCCGCGTTCGAGCCCGCACCGGGCGTTGTGACGCGGGTGGGCGCGTACACACGACAAATGGAGGGCGTGGCGATGGTCGCGCCGGTGGAAGGCGCCCCATTCCTCCGTTCACGTCCGCGGGCTGGAAACGCCACCGCAACCGGCGCGTTCGCCGAGGGGCAGGTGACGTCGTCCCGGTACAACATGCTCGCACGCTATGGGGTACAGTCGGTGCGATATCACCTCGGCACGTCGAGCTATGTGCCCTCGTTCGGGGCGCGCCACCTGCTCGATGGCGGAGTCACGCTCTTTCCCTCGACCGCCACGTCGGTGCGTGTCGGCGCGACTGCCGCGTTAGGCAGGCGTGTCACCCCCACGCTGGGTCCGGTGGAATGGGAATCGTGCAACCTGCGCGACCGGGGGTGCGAGTTTGCCGGCAGTCCCCGGACAGACCCCGCACAGACGGGGGTTGCGCGCGCGCCGGCGTACGTACGGGTGGACGTGAGTGCGCGCCGTCACATGCACCTCCAGCTCGGCGGCCGGAGCGCGGAACTCGCGGTGTACGGGACGTACAGCAACCTGCTGAGCCGATTCAACGTGCTCACGTACGGACTGGCGAACGGCGTCCCGGAGGCACTGGAGATGCGACCCCAGTCGCCGCTCGTCGTCGGGCTGGAGTGGCGTTTCTGAGACGTCACGCCGCGGGTGTCACAAATGGCCGGTTCGTCTGCTCCCCTTCACACGTACCGGGAGGGAGGCACGCGAAGTCACGCACCTTCATATCAGCTGCAGCCGTCGCCAACGCGCGCGCGGACCGTGGCACGTTCGGCGGGCATGACTGACCGGGATCGTCGAGTGTTCGACGAGCAGTTCTCCCAGCTCTTTCAGGAGCATGTGGAGCGACTGACGCGAGTGATCGACCGACTCTCCGGTGAGCCCGACCTTGCCGCCGACCTGGTGCAGGAGGCATTCGTCCGCCTGCACAGGCGCGGCTCGCTGCCGGACGCGCCCGCCGCATGGGTCATCTCGGTGGCGCTCAACCTCTTTCGCAACGCGAGGTCCACGGGGCGACGCCGCGCGCGCCTGCTGGACATGTTCGTGGGGTCGCGCGTATTGACCGATCCGGCCCCGCGTGCGGATGAACGGCTGGACTCCGAGGAGACCCGGGCAGGTGTGCGGCGCGCGCTCGACGGGCTCTCCGCGCGGGAGGCGCAACTCCTCCTGTTGCGCGCGGAGGGCTACAGCTACCGCGATATCGCCGACGCTCTGGGGCTGAACGAAGCGAGCGTGGGCACGTTGCTGGCCCGTGCCAAGGCCGGCTTTCGGCGCTCCTATGAGGACGGATCTCATGCATCTTGACGCTGAGCACATCGAGCGCGTGCTCCATGACCAGCTGAGCGGCGCGGATGCCAGTCGCGTTGCCGCGCATCTCGCGGAGTGCGACGACTGCCGAACGTCGGTAGAGGGAGCGAGGGCGGAGGAGCGGAAGACGTGGTTGCTGCTCGGCACGCTCGACAGCGCACCGCGCACCGTGCGCATGGGCGACGTGCAGCGCGCCGCCGCGTGGAATGTGACTCCTCGGGTGTATCGTTGGGCCGCGGTACTGCTGGTGGGGGTGGGACTGGCGGGTGCCGGATACGCGCTGCCGTGGTCGCCCTTGAGAAGGTGGATCGACGCCCGTCGGGAGGCCCCGGCGGTGGTCACGACCGCTGTCGTCGACTCCATGGGGCCTGCGGGGGACGTGCAGGACATGTCGGGCGTCTCCGTCGTTGCCCAAGGGGAGGTGGTGGTGCGGTTCACCTTCGCCCAGACGGAGGGAGTGGTGCGCGTATCGCTTGGCGAGGGCGACGATGTCGAGGTGCGGGCACCGGCGGGAACGGTGCGGTTCGCGACCGGAGCCGGCCGCATCATGGTCGACAACGCGGGGGCGACGAGCGACTACGACGTGCTCGTGCCGAGGTCGTCATCGCACGTGACGTTGCAGGTGGCGGGCGTGACCGTGTGGCAGAAGTTCGGCAGCCGCGTGGTGAGTGAGCACCCTCCCGGCCCCGATGGCGTGACGCGCGTTCCCGTCACGACCGTGGCAGCTGACGATCTCTCGCCGCCACGTTAGGCGTCACAAATGGCGTGATGGGGTGTTCCTCGCATCAACACCTGCCCCCGTCATCATGCCGAAGATCCGTGCTCGCCCGTCCGCGTTCGCCCGCACGTCACAAACCACCGTGGCCCCTCGCACGCATCCCTCCACGCTTGTGGCGGGGGTGCTCACCATGCTGGTGCTCGCGGGAGGGGGCGTGCGCGTGTCGCCGCTGATCCGCCGTGGCGTCGCTCTCCCCGGGGACGGCTTCGCGCTCCAGCAGTCGGTCGACTATGTGCTCCTGTCACCGGTGGCGCGGTGGCTCGATGAACTCAGCCTGCTCACCGTGTCGCAGCACGTTGCCGTCCTCGTCTCGGTCGGGATCTGCGGCCTGGCCTGGGCGTTGGTGGGTGCATGGCAACGGAGGCGATCGGGAAAGTCCGGCGTCGCGAACGTGGTGCTGCGACGGAGCGCGCTCGTGATCGGCGCGTTGGTGAGCCTGTACGTCGTCGGGGTCCTCGTGCCGCGACCTATGGTGGCGCTTCGCGCGTCAAACGCGAGCGATGTGCTGGTGGACTTCCACAGCCATACCGCCAGCTCGCACGACGGCCGCTGGAACTTCGACGCGGCCGCCAATCGCGAGTGGCACTCGCGGGCCGGCTTCGACGCCGCCTACGTAACCGATCACCAGACCATGCGCGCCTGGCAACAACTCGCGGATCGTGGCCAGCTCGCGGACCGCACGCAGGCGGTGCGCGAAGCGTCAATCCTTGGGGGGCGATCCAATGCCGCCTCCACGATCCTGCTGCCGGGCATCGAGAGCGTGTCGGGCGGTGCGCACGTCTCGCTCCTGGGGGTCGGGCGGGTGCACCGCACGCTGTTCGCCCATGCCCGGAGCGTCGACGCGGTCGCACTCCAACGGGCGCTGCCGGCCGATCGGCCACTCGTCGTGCTCACGCTGCCGTTCGATGTCGACCGGGTGCCGGGGAGCGTGCCGCTCGTCGACGCGATCGAGATCGCCGACGCCTCTCCGCGTGGGCTGGCGTTCGCGCGTCAGCATCGCGCCCTGATCGAGCGGCTGGCCGACTCGCTCCACGTGCCGCTGGTCGCGTCCAGCAACAACCATGGCTGGGGAGCGACCGCCGCGGCGTGGACGGCAATTCGCATCGAGCACTGGGATACCCTGTCAGCGTTGCAGCTCGACGCACGGATACGCGCGGCGCTCCGAGCGCGTCCGGCGGACGTGCGGGTCATCGAGCGCCGGGCGCTTGCGGAGGGCGGGGGATTCCTTGCCGACGCGCTCATCATTCCGCGCCTGCTGCTGCACGTGTGGCGCATGCTGACGTGGCCGGAGCGATTCGCGTTCGCTCTCTGGGCCTGGGGAATATGGGCGCTCGCGCGCCGACGATCCCTGCGCCTGGCGAATCCACATCCGACGCGCGCCAACCCCAACTGCGTTCGATCTGTCGCCCACGCAGGAGGCGCGCGGTTGCGCTAGAGCCAGCGCCGCACGCGCTGGCGATACGCGGCGTATTCCTCGGGGAAGGCTCCCGCCAGGTAGTGCTCCTCGCGGAGGATCACGACCCGCGTGATGACGGCCAGCACGAGGGGCAGGAAGATCAGTGGCCACCAGCTGTTGAGCCACAGGGCGACCACCACATAGAGCGCCGCGAGGCCCACATACATCGGATTGCGCGAGATGCGGTATGGGCCGCTCGTCACGAGCTGCGATGCCGGGCGGTTGGGAATGAGCGTGGTGCGCGCCCGCCAGAACGACAGCATCGCCCAGCCCATGAGTGTGAGCCAGAGGACGAAGAGGACGTCGGCCAGACCGTCGCGGACCCAGCTCTCCGACGACGTCATGAACCACGGCCAGCGGCGCTGCATAAGCCAGCCGGCAAGGAAGCCGGCCACGTAGACGAAGGGCGGCGGAAAATGCACGCCGGCGTGCGCTGGCGCGTGACCGTCTGGCTTTGACCCCATGAACTCGTGAGCTCGGGTGATGTACACGGCCGCTGCGAGCATCCGGCCCCTGCAAACTGGGGGGCGGGAAGACGCTGAATCAAGCAATTGATTTCACACGTCGGCGTCCTTCTCGCCCTTGACCATCCCCTCTCGGAACGGTACCGTCTCGGCGCCACCTTCAGCATCACCGACCCCGCGACGAAGGCACCCGCCACGCGCAATCCCTTCCTGCGTCCCAAGCCAGGCGTGCTGCTTTCGGATGAGATGGCCATCGACCGGCTCTTGGCCAGGGGAGTGATCTTCGGTGCGTGCGACGTGGCGCTCCGGGTGCTGAGCGGCAAGCTCGCCGGCAACGCCAACGTGACGCCCGAGGTGGCCCTCAAGGAATGGAACGACGGCGTCATTCCCGGCATCGTTGTCATTCCCTCCGGAGTCTGGGGCGTCAATCGTGCCCAGCTCGCGGGGTGTACCTATTGCGCGGCAGGTTGATGCAATGAGTGAGTCTCGGCAGGACGCAGCGAAGATTCGCGAGGCGGTGGAACGCAACGACCGAGTGGTGACGGCGCGCCCCTCCGTGGGTAAGGGCACCGCCGTCACGAGTGTCCACTGGCGCGGCGGCCTGAGCTGCGAAGTGGTCAGCGGCACTTGGCGCTTCAATGTCGGCATGAGTGACAATTACGGTGGGGCCGACGAAGCGCCCAATCCGGGCGTGTACGGGCGCGCTGCGCTTGGCTCGTGCCTGGCCGTGGGCTACGCCATGTGGGCGGCTCGGCTCGGCGTGCCGCTGCGTGCGCTGTCGGTAGACGTGCACGCGGACTACGACGTGCGCGGCGAGCTGGGTATCGATGACGACGTGCGCCCGGGCTACCTGGCGATGCGATATGACGTCACCATCGACAGCGAGGCGCCGCAGGAGGAAGTGCTGCGCATGCTGGATACCGCCGAGAAGTACAGTTCGTATCTGGATGATTTCAGGAATCCGGTGCCCGTCACGCGCACCGTTCGGTTCGCGTCGTCACAGGAGGCCTGAGCGCATGGACGCTCCGCTCCAGCTGCGCGTGCAGCGGTACGGCTGGGACAAGGCGGCCGAACATTACGAGCGTTTCTGGGCACGCCAGCTGCAACCGGCGCAGGACCGGTTACTCGCGCGTGCTGCCCTGCAACCGGGGGAATCGGTGCTGGACGTGGCGTGCGGCACGGGACTCGTGACACTGCGCGCCCTGCAGGCCGTCGGTGCAACAGGCCGCGTGGTTGGCACGGACCTGTCGTCGACCATGGTGGCGCGCTCGCAGACCGAGGCGCCGGCAGGAGCGCCTATCGAATACCGGCAGATGAACGCCGAGAAGCTCGACCTGCCCGAGCAAAGCTTCCACGTGGGCCTCTGCTCATTAGGTCTCATGTACGTGCCTGACGCGCCGAGTGCACTGGCCGAGTTGTACCGCGTGGTGCGTCCGGGCGGACGAATCGTCGTCGCGGTGTGGGGGGCGCGCCGGGAATGCGGCTGGGCGGAGATCTTTCCCATCGTGGAACGCCGCGTTGCAAGCGACGTCTGCCCGCTCTTCTTCCAGCTCGGCGGCGGCAGCGCCCTGGCGGACCTCATGAGCACGAAAGGGCTGCAGCAGGTGCAATGGGAGCACTTCTCGACGCTGCTGCACTATGCCACCGCCGAGGACGCCCTCGGCGCGGCCTTCGCGGGAGGGCCGGTGGCACTCGCGTACTCCCGGTTCGATGACGCGATGCGCGAATCCGCCCACGCCGAGTACCTGGAATCGATCGCGAAGTATCGGAACGGGGAGGAATACAACATTCCCGGCGCCTTCGTGGTCGCGAGCGGAACCCGCCCAAGGAATTGACCCCCTCGTCCTCTCGTCTTCTCGTCTTCTCGTCTTCTCATCCCTCATTTGAGCACCTCCCCCGGCCGCACCCCACCCGCCTGCCGCGCGGGAATCGCGCTGGCCGCCAAAACCACCAGCGTGGTCACCCCACCACCGCGACGAAGGTGAGCGGATCGCCGGGCGGCACGCCGTGGAGCAACTGCGTCATCAGTCGCGTGAGGCCCAGCGCCGCCGCCACGCCAAACGCGATGCCCAGCGCGGCCTGACGCAGGCCGGTGCGCAGGCTGAGCGCGACGAGGCTGCGCGGGGT
>JBDSVW010000327.1:0-4760 GCA_039927015.1 Gemmatimonadaceae bacterium
AAGGGCACGGCGGCTTCCTTCCAGACGGCCAGGGAGTCTCCGGCCAGCGTCACCCCGGGCACGCTGCCCGAGGTCACGTCCACGTCCTCCTCGAAGTCGGCCGCCGCGCGGAAGGTGTGGTCCTGGAAGCGGGTGATGTACATCGTGCGCGGCAGCCACTGGCCCGCGACGCGATGATCGCGAAACATCGGCAGGTACTCCTTGCGTCCGCGCAGCGTGGCCTCGAGGAAGGCGGTGATGTACACCTCGGCGAAGCGACGCTGGTCGGCCTGTGAAATGAGGCCCCTGATGTCGAGCGCGCGGGCGCTGCGCGGCCCGCCATCGAGACTTCCCCAGACCGTATTCCACTGCCCGTGATTGGCGCGATAGACGAAGATCGCCGACTTGAACCACGGCTTGTCATCGGTAAACGTCACGCGCTCGTACTGGGAGAGACCGGAGAACGTCGAGACGTCGCCATCGTGCGAACCGTGGATGAGGAAGTAGTTGTAGTTGGAGAGCGGCGTGCCCTTGTCGGAGGGACGGTATTGCCCGTCCACCGGGGCGATGGCCACGAGCGACTTGATGTCAAAGTTGAAGTCGAAGCGGACGTTCGCGTCATCGGGATAGTACTGGAGCCGGTTGAATGCGCCGGCGACCGCGACCGCTTCACCGCCGCGGGAGTGTCCCATGAGCGCGATGTTGTGCATGTCCACCAGGCCCTTGAGCGGGGAGCCCGTGGAATCGTTGAAGCGGCGCCACGCCTGCAGATGTTTGAGCAGCATCCAACCCCGCGCGTCGTTCTCCGCGCGCATGAAGCCGTTGAGGAAATTCTCGTCCACCGAGGCGAGGATGAAGCCGCGTGAGGCAAGGAGTTCGCCGAGGTACTGATATCCGGGATCGGAGAACTCTTCCATGTTGTGATTCCCGTGGACGATGAGCACGAGCGGAAAGGGGCCGGGGCCGTCGGGATACCACACGCGGCCATTCACCGGGAGCTTGGTGAAGTCGAAACCCCAGAACTTCTTGCGGCGCTTTCCCTGCGACGGATCAGGAGGGCCGGCCAGTTTGCTGCCATCCACCGTGGCGGTGCGAATGGCGACCGAGTCGCGGTACTCCGCGCGACGCTGATCCGTTCCGCTGCCGTAGTAGAGCGTCTTGACGCGGAATGTGCCGGGCCGCGATGGATCGGGCGCCGTCAGCAGCTGCTGTGCGAGCACGGTGGGGGAATCGTCGGGAGCCAGCTTGAGCGGCGCCGAGATGCAGGCCGAGAGCAATCCAGCGAGTCCGGCGCAGGCGAGCGGGCCGCAACGGGCGAACGCGAATATCATGCGAAGGCGGATAGGGGAGTCGTGGAGTTGGCGGTTGGACAACGCGTGGCGCGCAAAGGTGTGTGCGCGACTGAAGCGTGCCGTGGCTGCAATGGCGGCGCTCAGAGCCACTCCAACTCGGTGCGCGTCTTCTCCGTGACGACATTGCCCGTGTGGGCGGTCGCGGCAGGCTCGAAGAGGACCACGTGCACCTCCTCTGGCGCCACCGGGCGATGCTCCACTCCGCGCGGCACGATGAAAAACTCTCCCGGCGCGATGGTCACCTCCCGGTCGCGCAACTGCATGTGCAGCGTGCCATGCATCACCAGGAAGAGTTCGTCCTCCTCGGCGTGGAAGTGCCAGTCGAACTCGCCCTTGAGCTTGGCCACCTTCACCAGCTGGCCATTGAGCGCACCGACGATGCGGGGATGCCAGTGATCATCGAAGCGGGTGAACTTCTCGGCGAGGTTGACGACGTGCATGAGGATTCCTCCTGTGGGTCACTACGCTGAACCGATGCCCGATGCTGCGCGGCGGTTGGCGAAACGGAAGACGGGGTAGCTGACCGCCATCATGAGCACACAGACGAGCGCCGTGCGGGGGTCGCTGGAGATGAAGCCCGCGAGGAGCGCGAACGAGCAGAGCGCGGTGAAGCGCGTGGACCAGGGTGCCCAGCGCGCCCGATACGGTCGCGGCAAGCCGGGTTCCGCGCGCCGCAGCCGCAGCAGGGAGAAGGACACGCTGAGATCCACCACAATGAAGAGGAAGGCGGTGATGGAGAAGAGCCGTTCGAACGAGCCGGAGAGTACCAGCACTCCGGCGACCATCGCCGTGGCGATGGTGGCCGTGGCCGGCGTGCCCCCGCGGTTGACCATCGTCGCCTGACGCAGGAAGAATCCATCGCGCGAGAGTGCGAACAGGATGCGCGGCGAAAACATCAGGATGGGATTGATGATGCTCAGCAGCAGCAGGATCGAGAGCATGGTGACCACGCGGTCGGCGTTCCCACCGAACACCGCCTGCATTGTGTTCGCCGCGGGCAGGTTGGTCGTGGCGAACTCGGACAGGGGCAGGACGTGCAGGTAGGCGGCGTTCACCATGACGTACGCGACCGTGATCACGACCAGTCCGCCGATGAGCGCCCGCGGCACGCTGCGCCCTGGATTGGTGTTCTCCTCGCTGAAGTAGCTGGCGGCGTTCCATCCGCCGAATGTGCCGATGACCAGTTGCATGGCGGCGCCGAGCGCGATCCACAGGGAACCCGACCCGCGCAGCAGTGCGGGCGTCGGGGGCTGCCCCGTCGCTGCGCCGGCCGCCGGCGCGAGGAAGAACGCCGCGCTGATGAACGCGAGCAGCGCCAGCGCCTTGGCGGCACTCATCACCTGCTGCGACGCGCTTCCCACGCGCAGCCCGAGCAGGTTCAGCACGGTAAAAGCGACGAGGGTGCCCATGGCCACCAGACTCTCCCGTCCCGCCAGCGAAGGCACGAGGCGCGCGGTGTACTCGGCGAGGGCGACCGGCAGGTACGCGAGCGGCACCGTGTTGGTCAGCCAGTCGCTCCATCCGATCAGGAATCCGGGATAGGGCCCGAAGGCGCGGCGTGCGAACACGTAGGGTCCACCCGCTCGCGGCACGGCGGCGGAGACTTCGGAAAGGTTGTTCGCACCGAGCAGGCAGTACGCGCCCCCCGCGAGCCACACGAGCAGGATGAGTGCCGGATCGAGCAGCAGGCTCGCGATGGTCCCGGGCGTACGGAGGATACCGACGCCCACCGTGCCGCCCACGACGACGGCAAGGCCGAAGCCGAGGCCCAGTTCGCGGTGCAGCGTGCCGCGGGCGTTAGGCGCGGCCTCGGAACGGGTGGGCGTGACAGGCGACAACGGCGCGGACTCCGGAAGGGAGCGGCGAAGCTATCCCCCGCGCCCGGCGCCGCGCCAGACGCAACGGGGGGGGCGCGGCGCTCAATGGCGCGGCACGCCACGGAGCGCCGCCCAGCGCCCGCTATTCGCTCAGCGCGCGGCTTCGGATCTCGTCGGTGACGCGCGCGATGAAGTCGTCGACCGAGACAATCTCCTGCTTCTTCCCCTGCCCTCGCGCCCGCACGGCGAGCATGCCGCTTTCCGCCTCGCGCTTCCCGATTACCGCCATGTACGGGACCTTGAGCATTTCCGCCTCGCGGATGCGGTAGTTGAGCGTGTCGTTATGCGCGTCGAGGTAGGCGCGGATGCCGGCCGCCTTCATTCGGCGCGTCGCCTGCTCGGCAGGCTCGATGAGGTCATCGGAGATGGGGAGCACGCGCACCTGCTCCGGCGCCAGCCACACCGGGAAGGCGCCGGCGAAGTGCTCGATGAGGATCGCCATGAAGCGCTCGAACGAACCGCTCACCGCCCGATGGATGACCACCGGCCGGTGCGTGGTGTTGTCCTCGCCCACGTAATGCATGTCGAAGCGCTCCGGCGCTGCATAGTCGAGCTGGATCGTGCCGAGCTGCCACGCGCGGCCTAACGAGTCCGTGACGTCGAAGTCGATCTTGGGCCCGTAAAAGGCACCGTCCCCTTCCTTGAGCTGGTACGGCATGCCGGTGGCTTCGAGCGCGGCGCGCAGCGCCTCCTCCGCCCGGTCCCACATCTCGTCGCTGCCAATGCGAGTCTCCGGACGGGTGGCGAACTTCACCGTCGCGGTGAGGCCGAACGTCTGGTAATAGCCGAGGATGAACTGCATCAGGCGCTGCACCTCGGCGGCGATCTGGGACTCCATCAGGAAGATGTGACAGTCGTCCTGCTGGAACTGCCGCACGCGCGTGAGGCCCGAGAGCGCACCCGTGAGTTCGTTGCGATGCAGCACGTCGTACGTGTTGTAGCGCAGCGGCAGCTCACGGTACGAATGCTTCTTCGCGTTGTACATCAGGTAGTGCGAGGGGCAGTTCATCGGCTTGAGCGACATGTCGTGCTCGCCCGTCTCGTAGTCGAGCACGAGGAACATGTTCTCGCGATACTTGCCCCAGTGCCCCGACGTCTCCCACAGCCCCTTGTTGAAGAGCAGCGGGGTACGGATCTCCTTGTACTCATCCCGCTGCAGCTCGCGCAGGTACTCGTTGATCGTGTTGACGATCGTCGTACCGCGATCGGTCCAGAAGGCGGCGCCTGGGGCATATGGATGGAACATGAAGAGGTCGAGCGACTTGCCGAGCACGCGATGGTCGCGGCGCCGCGCTTCCTCGAGCCGGAAGAGGTGTTGCTCGAGGTCCTCCTTCTTGAAGAAGGCGGTGGCGTAGATACGCTGCAGCATCTGGCGGCGCTCGTCGCCCCGCCAGTAGGCCGCGGCGACGCTCAGCAGCTTGAAGTGTTTGAGGTAGGACGTATCGGGAACGTGCGGCCCGCGACAGAGATCGATGAAGGGGCCGTCCGTGTACGTGGAGATCACCTCGTCGGCGCTGAGGTCGGCGATGCGTTCCAGCTTGAGCGGGTCGTC
>JBDSVW010000328.1:0-4898 GCA_039927015.1 Gemmatimonadaceae bacterium
TCTGGACGTTCGTCTATGAACGTCGAGGTGGAGCGTGGAAGATCGTTCATGCACATGAGGTGAACGCGCGCCCGGGCTCCTAGTCAGCGTGCGCGGGGGCGCGCGGCGCGCCATCCGGCGACGCGCAGGCGCTCCATGGAGTCGAGGATGGCAGCGCTACTGGGAAGTGTTGCCAGATTGCGCGTCTCGTCAGGGTCGGCGCGCCGGTCATACAACTCACGCGCGACCTCCCGCCTGGTATCCCAGTTGATCCATTTGACGTAATGGAGGGAGTCGGTGAGCACGCTGTATCCCATATAGGGCTGGCTATCGGGCGCCACCCACATGCCCGACCGCAGGAACTGGCTGAAGATGGCCGGCTTCCATGGAATGGTGGGATCTTTCAGCAGCGAGACGGCGCTGGTGCCCTGAAGCTCCGCAGGGACGGGCAAGCCCGCGAGTTCGGCAAGGGTTGGGTAGACATCCACGAACTCGACCATCTGGCTCACGCGCGTCTGTGGACGGATGCGACCCGGGGCGCGCACGAGCAGGGGCGAGTGCGTGTCGATCATATAGTTCGTCATTTTCGCCCAGCCGTTCAGTTCCCCGATCTTGTAGCCGTGGTCGCCCCACAGCACCACAATGGTGTTCTCGGCCAGACCTAACGAGTCGAGGTGGTCGAGGAGGCGTCCCACCTGCGCGTCGATATAGCTGACCGACGCGTAGTAGCCATGGCGCAATCGCCGGATCTCCGCTTCGGTGAGGCTGCCGTCGAATGGGTGGACCGCGTTCGCGAAATCGGCATAACCCCGCAGTTCGCGCATGGTGCTCATGGCCATGATGGGTGCGCCGTCAGGCGGATGCGCCGGCGATGGCAGTGGGATCGCGTTGCGGTCGTACAGATCCCAATAGCGCTGCGGGGCGTTGAACGGCAGGTGGGGCCGGTAGAAGCCGATGCCGAAGAAGAACGGCTTGCCGTCGCGTTTCAGCCGGTCGAGCGTGCGAAGAGCGAGGTTCGTCTGCGCGCCATCGTAGTACACGCTGTCGGGGGCGTCGACGCTCTCGGTGGCGTTGGCCTTCAGGTACCAGAGGCCATACTTGTCGACGCTGTGGGCCTGTGTGCCCGCGCGAATGATCGCGGCCTTGCGCTGCTCCTGGATCGCCAGGTTGTCCCGGTGGTGGTAGACGGCGTCGGGATCGAACGGAAACCCGTCCACGTGCAGCTCAGGCTCACTCCACGAAGCCGTGTCAGGAAGGACGTTGTGGTAGATCTTCCCGACACTGAGTGCGTGGTAGCCGTGGCGCATGAAGAACTGTGGGAGCGTCACGACGCCGGGGGTCGTGACACGAAAGTCCGTGTCGAGGTCCCAAACGCGCAGCGAATCGGGGCGCAGTCCCGTCATGAGTGACGCCCGGGACGGATTGCACACCGCCTGCTGCGCATGCGCGTCGAGAAAGATTGCGCCGTCCCGCGCCAGGCGGTCTATGTTCGGCGACAGGGCAATCGAGTCACCGTAGGCGCCCAGCGCGGGCCGCAGGTCGTCGACCGCGATGAACAGCACGTTGGGAGGCGGGGACGCCTCGGGTGGCGCGCTCGCGCACGAAGCGGCCAGGAACACGGCGACGACACGACGAGCGCGTCGATCGACGCCAGCGATCCACGAACTCCTGACCAGCGATGCATTCACGCGATGATTACCCAGGAGGACGATCAACCAGCAGGAGGTGGCGAAACCTGACGTGCAGCACAAGGAGCCATCATACACCTCGCTGAGGAAGGCCGCCATGTGATTAACTCCAGCGGAAGGGCAGGTGTATCGGGCTTCCCGCGCGGAGCGGAACGCGAGCTTAACGAATCCGCAGCACCGTGAGTCCAACTCCCATGACGACAGATTCACGACCACAAGTAGTACGCATGGCCACGCCATGGATTCTTTCTCGCGCACTGCTGCCCGTGGTGCTGCTGGCAGCCCTCACCTTTGCGTGCGGTGGCGCGACCTCACCCACCAACGCGGCGACAATGGGCGCCGACTTGAGTGCCGGCTTCAAGCAGGCGAGCTGGGGGGCCAACGTGACCGTGACCTACTCGACGGGCAAGCTGCGCTTCGTGTCGAATGGCATACCGAATCATGCCCGCGATGCGGAGTATGCGGTCGGAGTCGGAGGTGGCCGGATTCCCAACGCGAGCAATTCCGTGGCGATGATCGACCCGACCCGGGTGCAGAATTATGACTTTTCCATCCCAACGAGCCCGGTCAAGGCGTCGTCAGTTACCCCGGCGCCGCTTGCGGTGATCGGAGTAATGATCTCGGGGGCGTCGCTGTTCAATCCGTTCGAGGGGGATGGCGTCACCGTTGCCACGCAGTCGAACTTCTCGGTGAAGGGAACCGCCGGCAAGGATGTCTGGTTTCTCGACGTCTGCAACGGTCACCCGGTGCCGACGGCGGGAACGTACCACTATCACGCGTTGCCACCATGTGTCACCGCACAGGTGGACCAGCCGAACGGCCCCTCGCACATCATCGGTACTGCCTTCGATGGCTATCCGATCTACGGCGACCGCGACACCAACGGCAAGCAGGTGGATGCGTCCTCGCTCGACCAGTGCAACGGGATCACCAGTCCGACGCCGGAGTTTCCGGCGGGGGTCTATCACTACGTGCTGCGCAATGTTGCAGGCCCCACGTCGTCAATCCGGTGCTTCACCGGTGTTGTCGCTCCTTCTCTGACCCGCATGCAGATGCCTGGTATGGGGCCGTAGGGGGCGCTGTACTGCCACCGGCAGCGTTGTCCTCGTGCGCCGATCTCGGGGATAACCGCTGGCTTCTGGCTGATTCACGTCCCGCGCCGCGTGATCGTTAGGCATCGCTCTGGACGCGCGCCCGGTATGTCCGATGTCGGCCGCGTGCTCGCCGGCCTCGCGTAGCGCCCGGTCGTCCGCGTGCCGAGGTCGTGGCGCAGACCTACCACCGTGTGATATACATCTCTGGGTACCATCATCGTTGGTCGGCCCGAGGTTGAGGTGCACGTGCCGCCTCGTCCGGTAAGCGTCCTCATCATGCGATGACCCGCATGAGTTTCGCGAAATACGCCGAGGGCACTCGATCGCATTGAAGCGGGCGCCGACGCCCGCGCGTCGTGTTCCCGGTGAGCTCACTTCATCAGGTGCCTGCGCAGCGGTACGCTTGTATCCGGCGCCGCCCGACGAGTTGCAGGCTGCCCCGTGGCGTCCCCGGACGTCGAGGAAACATTTCCGTGAGACTCGCAGCACTCTTGATGACAATGTCGCTCTCGACCGGATGCGCTCCGAACGCGCGCGAAACGGCGCCGCCGCTTCCGTCGCACGCACAAGTGGACTCCGTGGTGCACGGGATGATGAACGAAACCGGCGCGCGAGGGCTCGCACTCGCTGTCATCGACGGCGGCGAGGTCTCCTACGTGAGCACCTACGGCGACCGCAACGCCGGCGGCGCTCCCCTCGAGGCCGGCAGCATCATGTACGGTGCGTCCCTGACAAAGAGTGTCTTCGCCTACCTGGTGTTGCAGCTGGTGGACGAAGGCATCATCAACCTCGACACGCCCATATCTGCCTATCTGCCCAAGCCGCTGCCCGAGTACACGGATCCCACGGTGGAGGATCTCTACGCACGGTGGAGCGATCTGGCGGACGACGACCGATGGAAGAAGCTGACACCCCGAATACTGCTCACCCACTCCTCGGGGTTCGCGAACTTCGGTTTCCTCGAGCCAGACGGAAAGTTGCGCTTTCATTTCGATCCGGGTGAGCGCTATTCGTATTCCGGCGACGGTATCGTGCTGTTGCAGTTTGTCCTCGAGCGGGGCCTGGGCCTGGACGTGGGGCATGAACTGCAGGTCCGCATCTTCACGCCCCTCGGCATGCACGATACCAGCCTGATGTGGCGCGACGACTTCGCGGGTCGCGCGGCGGACGGATGGACGATCGACGGTACACCGGTACCGCATGACGACCGCAGCGCGGTGCGGGCGTCCGGCTCCATGGATCTGAGCGTCGCGGATCTGTCCCGCCTGGTCGCCGCGATCGCCCGGGGCGACCTCATCTCAGCGGCGGCGCGGAAAGAGTTCTCGCAGCCGCAACTCGCGATTACGAGTGCCAGCCAGTTTCCGACGTTGCAGGCTGATGTACCGCCCGCGCAGCGCACGGCGGGACTCGCCGCCGGCCTCGGCGTGGTGGTGTTTGACGGACCCCAAGGTCATGGCTTCTACAAGGGCGGTCACAACGAGTTCACCGGCGACATGATGGCCTGCCTCGAGACCACGCAGCGTTGCGTGGCGATGCTGGGCAACGACCTGCGGGCGGAAGCGGCAATTCCTTTTCTCGTGGACTTCATTCTTGGCCCGACCGGCGTTCCGTGGCGCTGGGAATATGGCGACGCGAAGTTCTGGGCGTCGCCGGCAGCCGCACGGTAGGTAAGGGCAGATCCAGAAAAGATCTCCACGGCCGCTTCTCGCACACTCAGAGTGACTGCCTCGATACATCCATGTCCGCAGCTTATATCTCGCGCAGCGGCGCCACCGCCAGCGTGTCCCCCCGCAGGCGCATCGAGTCGATCGACATCGTTCGCGGGATCATCATGATCCTGATGGCGCTCGACCATACGCGCGACTACTTCGGCAACGCTGCGGTCAACCCGACCGACCCCGCCACGACCACGGTGTGGCTCTTCTTCACACGCTGGGTCACGCACATCTGTGCCCCGGGTTTCTTTCTCCTCACCGGCGTCGGTGCCTCACTCACGCTCCATCGCATGTCGAAGGGTGAACTGTCACGCTTCCTCTTCACCCGAGGTCTCTGGCTACTCTTTCTCGAGATCGTGATCGTGCGCTGCTTCGGGTGGCAGTTCAACTTCGACTATCGACTGATGCTGCTGAACGTGCTC
>JBDSVW010000329.1:0-6353 GCA_039927015.1 Gemmatimonadaceae bacterium
GATTTGATTACGACGGAAATTTTTGTTTACGACGCGAAAATTTTGTTTGAAACGCTCAAAGAATTGCAGAAAAAAGACGGCGGGGCGATCATGCGTGCTTCCGCCTCGGCGTCGAGCGTGCGCAGGGGCGACGCGTCGGAGGCCGCGTTGAGCTCCTCGGGCAAGACGTGGGGCAACTGCGCGTCGATGCCGCCGAGGTGTACGAGGTGGCTGCCTACGCGCACCCCGAATTCGGCGAGCAGGCGGCGGCAGATGGCCCCGGCGGCCACGCGGGCGGTCGTCTCGCGCGCCGAGGCGCGTTCGAGAATGTCGCGCGCATCGTGGCGGTCGTACTTGAGCAATCCCGACATGTCGGCGTGGCCCGGGCGGGGGCGGGTGACGACTCGGCGCCGGGCGATCGTGTCATCCTCCTCGCGGCGCGCGGGGTCCATGATCTCCACCCAGTTCTTCCAGTCGCGGTTGCGGATGAGCATGGCCACCGGGCTGCCGATTGTCTCGCCTGCGCGCACGCCGGAGAGGAACTCGATCTCGTCGCGTTCGATCTGCATGCGGCGGCCCCGCCCGTAACCCTGCTGGCGGCGCCAGAGCTCTGCGTTGACCTGTTCCGCGGTGAGCGGAATGCCCGCGGGCAAGCCTTCGAGGACGGAGACGAGCGCGGGACCGTGCGATTCGCCGGCCGTGGTGAAGCGTAGCATTGCGATTCCTGGAAAAAACGCGAGCCCGACCAGGAGGCCGGGCTCGCGAGATGAGGCGTGGGGCGGCAGGTGCCGCTCACAACATCATTTTCGTGGCGCGTTGTCGATATCTCCCCGACGAACATCTATGACCACCAAACCTTCCTTGGTCAAGCCGAAGAGCTTCACGACCAGCGTCGGGTCGGCGGAGAGCTCCGCCGCCGTAGGCAGCGAGGCGCGCAACGGACCGTAGAGATTCTCGCGAATCGGGATGCGTCCGCGCAAGCGGTAGCTGTAGGAATCCACGATCTGGATCGACTTGTCGCCCGAGGCCACGAAGACCACACGCGCCGTGGTATCGGCGGTGTTCTCGTCCATGTTCAGGGGGTGGAAGGCGATGCCGGCCCCGGAGCTGAAGGTCGCGTACTTGCCCTGGAGGCGCAGCGACGAGTCGGCAAAGAAGGTCTCCTCGCCGTGCACGCCGATGTTGGAACTGTTCCGGTTGATATCGAGGCCGAAGACCTTGTCCGAGGCGTTGTTCGTAAGGTCGGAGACTTCGATAGGCGCCGAGTACTGCGCCCCGTTGGCGGGCGTGCCGGTCGGGTCGTAGACCACCAGTACGCGTCCCGCGCGCTGCGGCGTGTTACCCTCGCCGAAGGCCACGCGGCGCCGGTCGCCGCCCACCGCCACGAAGTTCGTGTCGGGCAGGGCGAGCGAGTTGACGTCGAGGTCCTTGATTGCCTCGATGTTGCCGTTGACCGGATCGGCGCGCAGCGAGGAGACTGCGGCTTCCACCGTGTTGGAGGTGACGCAGACCGCGGTGGTGGGCGACTGGCCGGGCTGGTGCTCGCAGATCACGATCTTGTCGGCCACACCGCTCTCGCCCTCGATCACGTCCACGAAGTCGGCGTTGATGATGACGTAGTGGTTCTTGGCGAAGCCGCCGTACTGCCAGATCTGGCGCGGTTCGGCGCGCACATCGAGGAAGTTGTCGATGCGACGCAGCGTGCCGGGGGTGGCGGTGTTGGTGGGCTTGGTGGAGTAGTAGAGCGCTCCACTCGCCGACTGGGCGATGAACTGCGGCCGGTCGGAGTAGTCGATGGGAGCGGACACCTTGAACTTGAAGCCGCCGCTCGTCTCGTCCTTGGTATAGGTCACGTCATAGACGTACTCGTTGGTCGTCTTGATGCGCCCGATTTCCTGGCGATCGATGAGCGAGACCTTGGAGATGTTCGTTCCCGCCGAGTTGGCGACCAGCAGGAGCGAGTTGGAGTTGTCGATGATCATGCCCCACGGCTGCGCCCCGACCGCGACCGGCGCGAGCGCCGTGAGCGTGGTGGAGTACGTGAAGGCCTCGACCTGGTTCTTGTTGAGGTTCGAGACATAGACGCGGGTGCGGGCCGTGTCGACGGTGATGTCGGCGCCCAGCGAGCCCACCGGGAGTGCGTAGGTGAGGCCGTAGGCGAAGACCGTCTGGTCGCGCTTGGCGAGCGTGTCCGAGGTGACCGGCACCGTGGCGCCGGTGGGCACCGCGTAGCCGGTGTGCCCGGCGACGTCAATCGCATAGCCGGTGATGAAGAGCGTGCGGCCACGCAGCGTGATGGGGGCCAGCCACGCCTTGCGGCGGGTGACCTGCTGCGCAGGCACCGCCAGTGTGTCGGCCGCACGGTAGACGATCTTGCCCGTTTCATCCTTCGCAATGAAGCCGATGATGCGGACGAGTCCATCGGAATCGCGCGCCGAGATGTCGACCGAGTCGGGGGTCTCGAGGCGTGCCGACACGGTCTGGAAGACCACCGGGGCGAGCAGGTCGGCACCGGCCGCGGCCACCCGCACGACCGTGGGCTGTCCTGCCCCACGCAACCCGTCGCGATTCTCGGCGAAGGGGGTGATGGTGATGGAAGCGCCGGCGGCGATGCCGGCCGGAATCTGCACGGAATAGGTGACCGTGTCTCCCTTGGGATACGGCACCGGGAAAAGCGTGGAGTCGGACTTGACGAAACCCGGCGTGGTGGCCGTGTAGCCGACCTTCGTGATGCCCGTGGTGTCGATGATGCCCACGTCGAAGGTATAGGTCCCGCCGACGATCACGTTAGGCTGCGGCTGCACGAACGCCAGACGCGGCACGTTGGGATCGAAGGCGATGGCCGTGGCCTGGCCGTTGGCCAGGTTGCCCGCACCGTCGCTCACGACGGTGCGCACGGTGAGCTTCTGTCCCGCACGCACACCTGAGAGCGGAATGGTGAGGGTCTTGAGGTACGCATTGCTCGCCACCGCGAAGCTGGACGAGTCGCGTCCCACCAGGGTGGTGTCCGCAAACACGCGGGTCACCACCCAAAGGAGCGCCGCGTTGTCCTTGGCGTCGACGGCGATACGGAGCGGCACGCGCAACGACACGGAGTCGGCGCCCGCGGTTCCGCTCTTTCCTTCGATGGTCACGCTCACCTGCGGGAGAATGCGGTCGGTCGAGACCGACGCGATCTCCGTGGAGCCGCAGCTCGCGGCCAGGGCGGCCGCCAGCAGCCCCGGGGCGACGCGACGAATGTAAGTCTTCATCGGTTAGCTCCGGATGGTTTACTTGCCGCCGTCAGGCGGACGGACAGCAGCGCCTTCATCGATGATGTGCGGCGTGATGAGGATGAGCAGGTCCTTCTTCTCCTCGCGCGAGTCGGACTGCGAGAAGAGGCGACCGATGAGCGGGAGGTCGGAGAGGAAGGGGATGCCTGAGCGGTTCTTCGTGATCTGGGTCTGCGTGAGGCCGCCGATCACCGCTGTCTCGCCGTCATTCACGAGCAGCTGGGTCCTGGCGTTGCGCTTGTTGATGATGAAGCCCAGGTCGCCGCCGACGATGTTGAGGTCCGACTGCTCGGCCTCCATCGACATGCGGATCTGGCGGTTGTTCGTGATGTGCGGCGTGACGGTGAGGATGATACCGGTCTCGCGGAACTGCACGTTGGCGCGCACCGGGGCACCGATCTGCGACACCGATCCGGCGTCGATGACGCGCACCGGCGTTTCCTGTCCGACGAAGATCCGCGCCTCGCGGTTGTCGAGGGTCACGATGCTCGGCTCGGCCTGGATGTCGGAGAGCGAGCTTTCCTTGAGCGCATCGAGGAACGAGGTGAGCGAGAACTTGCCTAACGCGGTGGAGAAGATGACGTTGAGCGCGGAGCCCTGCTTGTACTTGCGCTGCGCGTTGGCCACACCGGCCAGGGCGTCGCCGCCCAGCTCGACCTTGGAGTCGAACGTGCCGGGGCTCGACTCGCCGTCCGCAATGCGCGGGAGCAGCGTGTTGAAGAAGGTGCTGGAGGAGCCGAGATCGTAGGACAACCCGAGCTGCTCCACCTGCGAGCGGGAGACGGAGATGATCTTCGCCTTGAGCGCCACCTGCGGCGTGCGCACGTCCAGCCCCTTGACGTACTGCAGCAAGGAGGGCAGGCGCGAGGCGACCTCGGTGACGATGAGCGAGTTGGTGGCGCTGTCGGCGCCCACCGAGCCGCGCTGGATGCAGCCGCCGGAGCTACCGCCCCCGGCCGCAGCGCCCGGTGCCGCGCCCAGGGGACAGTCCTTGTACAGGAGGCCCTGCACCGTGGGCACGAGCGAGGAGGCCGAGACATAGTTGATCGCGACCATCTGCGTGCTCACCGGCTCGCTCGACTGCTTCTCGAGGATGTTCTTGTAGCTGTCGATGGTGATGATGCCCGACGGCTCCTCGCTGGCGGCGAGACCATGTGCCTCGAGGATCGCCTTGAGGGCGACATCCCACGGCTGGTTCTTGATCTCGGCGCTCACTGTGCCGCTCACATCCTTGCCCACCACGATGGTGCGCGCGGAGAAGGTGGCGAAGCCGGCGATGACGTCGCGGATGTCCGCGTCCGACCAGGTGACGGTGATGCGCGGCTGCTGCGGGCGCTGCTGCGGCTGCTGCGCCTGTTGCGGCAACGAAACGGGCGTCGCCTTCACGGGAGCCTGCGACTGCCGGTACTCGGGCGCCCTGGTCTGCGTGAAGACGGGAGCCTGCGCGGCGGTAGCGACCGCGATGGCGGAGTCCACCGCCGACGCGTGACGCTCGGCCACCGGCGCCGGGGCTTCCACCACAGTGCCCGAGGACTCGAGCGTGGTGACGGTGCCGGCGTGGTCCTCTGCCGTGGCCTGCTCGATCGACTCGGCGAGCATGGCGCCCGAGGAGTGCCAGGCGGCGAACGAGGCGTCGCCCTTGATCACGACGCGGACCGCGTCGTTGGAGCGGGTGACGGTATAGTTGCGCGGCTCATCGAGGTCGAGCACGATGCGCACGACGTCGCGCTGATACTGCGACGAGCGGATATTCGTGATGCCCCCGCGGGCGACGCGATCATACGCCTCGCCCAGCGAGGCGACACGGGCGCCCGTGATGTCGAGGACAATGCGATGCGGCGTGGGGACCGTGAAGTCCTGCACGCTCACCGGTCCACGGACGGCGATGACGAGCTCCGCCTGTCCCCGTCCCGGAATGAGGGAGAGCGCCGTGACCGCGCTGGCCGCGTCGGTGCGCGCGGGCGCGGCCGACGTATTGATGTGCGCGGCGCGTGCGGGCGCCGCGCTGATGACCAGCGTGGCGGCAGACAGCGCAGCCAGCGTCCAGACTCGCCTCATTGCTTCCTCTCCTTGTTGGAATCACCGAGCGCCAGGGTTTCCTGGCGGCTGTAGCCGAACTCTTCGATCGTGAACACCACCGCGCGCGGCGTGATGGCTGAGACGCGCATGCGTCCCAGGGTCTGGCCGACGCGGATGCGGTACTGGTCTTTCGTGCCGAGGTCGCGGAGCATGGCGACCGAGTTGCCGCCGCTGGCATCGTACGCCACGCCCACGAGGCGGAGGTCGCTGACGCCGGGGCGCAGCTCGCTCGTGCTCATGAGCGAGACAAAGGGATCGCGCCGACCACTGCGGTCATAGGAGAAGGTTTCGCGCCGGAAGGCGGCCGCGGGTGCGGCCTTCGTCTCCGGCGACTCGGCCGATCCCGCGCCGCTGTCCACCACCGGGGAGCCGGCGGTGTTCGACGCAGGCAGGGCCCGTGCGCGCACCGCTTGCCCGCCCGCTTCACCTGGCTCATCCGGCTCGCCGGGTTCGGCAGGGAGGGTGGAGTTGGCGGCGACGGCGGCGTTGGTGGCAGCCACTGCGCGTGCCGCCACCTGCTTGGGCTTCATGATATTGGGCGCCGACTGCGCGCCGGCCGCCGAGGCGGCAAGGAGCAGCGTGCCTAACGCGAGCGTGATCCGCTTCATGACTTTCCTTCCTTGGGACGGGCGGCGGTGCGTGCCACGTAGGTCTGGATCTCGAAGCGCGAGTCGATGGCGGCGGCGCCGGCGGCGCGCTGCCTGACCGCGGCGGTGTTGGGATTCGTGGACGGCGAGAGCGCGAGGTTCACCGGTGCGATGATGCGGGTGAGCGAGCCGACGTTGGTGAGGAACTCCGCCACCGCGTGATAGCTACCGGTGACGGCGATCTTGTAGCGATAGGTGTCGAACTGGTCGCCCTCGATAACCGGCGACGGTTCCACCGTGGAGATGTCGAGCCCCACGCGGCGGGCCGCCGTGGAGACCTGCTCGAGGAGGGCGGGCACCTCGTTGCCGGTGGGCACGAGCTGGCGCATGACCTCGAGGTCGCGCGCGTGGTGCTCGGCCTCGGCCTTGATCTGCT
>JBDSVW010000330.1:0-4850 GCA_039927015.1 Gemmatimonadaceae bacterium
TCGAGCTCCGCGTACAGTGCGATCACACCGCGGTTCGTCTCGGCGATTTCGTCGCGGAGTACGGCAAGCTCCGCCTCCGCCTCAACGACGCGTTGTGCGAGGTCTGTCCTCTCTTGCACCGCCGGAACCGCCTCGCCGTGGTCCACGATCCTTCCCTCAGTGCACCCGCTCGAGGACGACGATCGTCGCGTCATCCCGTCCGCGCGTGTAGTCCCGATGCAGTACCGCCGCCACCACCGCCGGGTGACACGCCGCCAGTGCGGGCCGATCGCTCATCGACCACCGGGTCTGAATGCCATCCGAGTGCATCACCAAGCGGTCATCGGCCTGCCATGGATACGTCATCTCGCGAGGCGATTGCATTTCGCTCCCGACCGTTCCGTTGAATGAAAGCAGTCCGCGACTCCGCCCATTCCGGGCGACCAGGGCTGCCGAGATGTTGCCCACGCCAGTATACGTCAGGGAATCGGCGGAGATCCCCCATTGGGCCACCGCGATGGCCGCCCCTCGCAGGCTGCGCAGGCTCTCATGGGCCCGCGCAATGTACGCCGTCGGGGAGCCGCTGCCCTGCTGCGCGAAAAGGCGCGCCGCCTCGACAGCGGCCTTCTCCGCCTCCACCCCGTGGCCTAAACCGTCGGCCATCATCAGCGAACAAATGCCGTCGCGCAGGTGCAGCTGCCAGCGATCGCCGGAGACAAATTCACCCGGCGCATTCGTGGCCACCGCTCCCCACCGGAACGCCAGCGCAGAGGCGCCGGCCCTGACGCTGCGAATGCGTGACAAGACCACGGTCCCGCGACCGGCTTCCGAGAAAATATCGAATTCGTCAGACGCGCGTCGCACCGCCCCGAGTCCCGTCCCGGAGGAGCCAGCCGTGGAGTGTCCATCCTCCATCGCCCGATCCAGATGCTCGATGCCCTTGCCGCGATCCACCGCCAATACTTCGAGCCATTCCTCCCCGACGGCGGAGACCGCTTGCAGCAGCAGCTCCCCACCCGCCGCGTGCCGCAGCATGTTGGTGCAAAGCTCCATCACCGCAATGCCGACGCGACCGCGCGCTACGTCGTCGAGTCCGAGCGAGCGCGCGAGGCGCTCCGCTTCGCGCCGCGCCGAGCCCACCTGCGACTCTTCCTGAATGGCGCACACGACTTGCACCGACTGCGGCCGTCCTTCCACAGCCTTCATCCGCTCCGCCAGCGCGTGATGGTCACCCGGGTCCCCACGCCCACGCGGGATTCGATCTCGAAATCATTCACCAGCCGCTTCGCGCCGCCGAGCCCCAATCCGAGTCCGCCCCCGGAGGTGAATCCATCGGAGATGGCTTGCTCGATGTCAGCGATGCCGGGCCCCTCGTCCACGAATTCCAGGCGAATACCGGTGCGTCCGTCTACGACAAGCGATTCGATACGCACCACGCCCCCACCACCATACTTCACCGTATTGCGCGCCAGTTCGCTGGCAGCGGTCACGAGCTTCGTCTGGTCCACCAGGCTGAAGCCGAGTTCTTGCGCCAATTGCCGAACCATGCGGCGGGACGCCGCAATATCCTTCTCCGACTCGAGAGGCTGCGACGTCGGCGACTGTATTCCGAGCGCAGTCATCGCGCGAGTCCCGCCTGCAGCATGGCCATTCCCCGGTCGATGTCCAGCGCCGTGCGCACCCCCACCATGGTCGCACCCAGCTCCACCAGCGTAATGGCCACCGCGGGCCGCATGCCCACCAACACGCACTGGGCATCGAGGAGGCTCGCCATGGCGGCCATGTTGGCGATGGAGCGCGCAATGAACGAGTCCACGATATCCAGCGCGGAGATGTCGATGAGCACTCCCTTCGCACCCGTCTGCACGATTCGGCTGGAGAGGTCATCTTGCAGCTGAGTCGCGAGGCTGTCGTGCACGTCCACCTGGATGGTGACGAGCAGCAGCCGACCCATGCGCAGAATAGGGATGCGGTCCATGCGCTAGGCCCGCGAGCGGCTGATGACTTCCTTCCCGGTCCTCTCCAGCGCCAATTCCAGCGCGTCGGCCAACGTTGCCTTGGTCAGGATTCCCTGAAGGTTCACCCCGAGATGCACGATGGTCTGGGCGATCTGAGGACGCACACCACTCACGATGCAGTCCGCGCCCATGAGCCGAATCGCCGTGACTGTCTTGAGCAGATGCTGTGCGACGAGGGTGTCGACGGTCGGCACGCCTGTGATGTCGAGGATCGCGATCTCGGAGCCAGTCTCCACGATGCGCTCCAGCAAGGTTTCCATCACGACTTGCGTACGCGCACTGTCGAGCGTTCCGATCATGGGAAGCGCGAGGATTCCATCCCACAGCTTCACCACCGGGGTCGACAGCTCCAGCATGTCCGCCTGCTGGCGCGCAATGACGCCCTCTCGCGTCCGCAGATAGGCGGCGACGGTGAGCATGCCGAGCTCATCGATCAGCGTCGTCACGTTCCACAGCTCCTCGCCCAGGCGCACGCTGTCATCGATCGCACCTTGCAGTCGGGCGAAGAGCGGCCGCTTGAGCGAAAAGACGAAGGTGGCGGTCTGCGACGAGGAATAGCCCCGACGCGCACGGATGGACGACAACTCTTCGAGATATTTTCTCGGCGGCTGCCACGCCTCGCCCTGAAGGTCGGTAAGCGTTCCCTCGCGCGCGGCCTTGCCCAGCAGGGTGAGAAACTCCTCGGCATGCGCATCCAGTTCGTCCGCCTTGTTGCGGAGGTCGCCGGTCGCCCCCGATGCGAGAAGTTCCTTCTTCCATTCCGAGAGGAGCGCTGCAGGGTCCGTCGTCAGCGCGTCGAGCGCGGTGAATTTCCGTGTGGGCATCGCTGGGGGGTCGGGTAGATGCTGGGAGAGAGTGCGTCGGGCGCGGCCGGGCAAATGTTGCATGCGTCACCCGGTATTGCTATCCATCTCGCGACTTACGGCGCTCGCTCCGCCCTGCTTCTGCAGACTGATACCATGCAGCGCCGACGCTGGTGACCAACGATCCCGCCGACTCCGGCAACTTGGTGGCGGGCGCCGCTGAAGCCGGTCCCTTTCCTGCCCACGAATGGCTGCACCGGCCGGCCTACGCCTGCGGCACGACCCAGCGCCGCATGACCGGCGACTCCCGCAGCGCCGCGAACGCGGGATCAATATGGAAGTACAGCACATCGAGCGGATGTGCGCCCTTCGGCAACGCCTCGAGCTGCGCACGCGCGGCGCTGGTATCGCCGCGCACGGCGGCGATCTCGGCCCGATACAAAATCGGAAGGCCGAGCGGGAAGCGCGGCGGGCGCGCCGAGAGCCACTGGTCCATCCGCGTCGCCGTCGCCGGGTCGCCCATGCGAGCGGCGATCACTCCAAGCGTGCCGTGCGCCTCCGTGGACGTGCCATCGCGCTGCACGAGTGCTTCGGCCTCCGCGCGAGCCTCATCGAATCGCCCCAGCGCCTCCAGCACGAGCGCGTAGCTAACGGCGTGCCCGAACGACAGCGGCGCGGCCTTGCGGCGGACGGACTCGAACCATCGCGCGGCGCGCTCCATGGCGGCGCGTGCGGTGGCGGCGTCGCCGTGCGCAGTCAGCTCAAGCCCCACCTGGAACATCACCCACCCTGGCGATGCCACCTGCGGAGGGAGGAGCTGGCCCGATCTCCCCGCCACGAGCAGCGGATCAGGCCCAAACTCTCCGATGCGGTCGAGGACGGCGAGAGCGCTGTCTCCCGCTCCGAGCCCGGCCAATGCGCGCGCCCGCAGATACGCGGTGGCGAGCGGCGATGCGGTCGCCAGCCGCATGCGCTCGGCCACCGCGCGCTCGGCGCGGTAGTCGCGCAGCAGGTGATGGTCGGTGGCCAGCTCATACCAGTACAGCGTGCGCCCGCGCAGGGGAAGCCAGCCGAGGTCGCGGGCGGGTTCGAGATCGTTGAGGATGGCCAGGGCCTCGCCGGGGCGATTGAGTCCGTGGAGGCCGATGGCGATGATGAATGTGACGAAGCGCGACCCCGGCATGAGGGCGAGGCGCTCGCGGGCGACGCGGTTGTGCTCCGCGAAATCGCTGGCGCAGCGCGCGGTGCTCACCTGCACCGTGAGCCAGTCGGCGTCGGTGGGAGAGGGGCGCAGGGCGCCGAATTCCTGTCGCACACTGTCGACCAGCGCACAACGCCCGAGCCCCGCTGCGGCCACGCTCACGTAGGCCAGGGCGGCCATGAAGGTGGAGTCCAGCGCGACCGCGCGCCGAAAGTGCGGCAGCGCGTCTGCCCAGTCGCCGCGCCAGTAGACCTCCTGGCCTGCGGCAAACTCGGTGTAGGCATCGTAGCGTGGCGGAACGAGGGGCGGCACGGTGATCTGCTGCAGCCGTGGATCGAGGTACGTGGCAAGCGCTGAGGCGACGCGCTGCCGCACCTCTTCCATTGCGGCGCGCGGTTCCGCCGCGTCGCCATCCACTGGCTCCAGCGCGCGCAACACGCGCCCTGAGGCGACGTCCACGAGCTGCACGCTGAAGGTGATGCGTTCGCCGTCGCCGTAATAGTTGCCCGCCACCACCAGCCCGGCGCCGTTGGCCCGGGCCATCTCCCTCGGCGCCACGGGTACCCCGTCAGCTGCACGCCCGCCGAGGAAGAGACCCCCCTCGTCGAACACCTCGGCGTTAGGCGTACGCACCAGGCCGCGCGTGACCCAGTCGGCGACCATCGTCCCCAGCACGTCCCGCGCGGGATCGCCGGTACGGTTGACGAAGACCGACACCGCCACGCGGTTGGGGACGAGCGCCACTGGCGTCGCGCCCGGAATGGGGGCACCCGGCCCGGGACGCGCAACGAGCGCGACCGCCCCGATGATCGCCGCCGCGACCAGCACGCCGCCCGCCACCTTCCAACT
>JBDSVW010000331.1:0-4916 GCA_039927015.1 Gemmatimonadaceae bacterium
CGGCGCGCGAGACGACCGCCCGCGTGGCCGCCGGGGCCATCTGCCGCCGCCTGCTCGCCGAATTCGGGGTGCGCGTAGGCAGCCACCTCGTGCACCTCGGCGGCATCGACGCCCAGTTGCCCCACGTCTTGCCCGAGGAGCTCAACGCCGCCTCCGACGCGTCGCCCCTGCGCACGCTCGACGCCGAGGCGGAAGCACGCATGATCGCCCTCATCGACGCCACCAAGAAGGCCGGCAATACGTTAGGCGGCATCTGCGAGGTGGTGATGACCGGCCTTCCCGTGGGCCTGGGCTCGCACGTGTCGTGGGACCGCAAGCTCGACGCCCGCATTGGCGCGGCCATGATGTCCATTCCCGCTGTGAAGGGAGTGGAAATCGGGCTCGGCTTCGAGGCGGCGCGCCGCAGCGGCGCCGAGGTGCACGACGAGATCGATGCGTCGCCCGGTCGCGAGCGCGCCGGCAACGTGACGCGCCGGACGAATCGCGCCGGCGGGCTGGAAGGCGGCATGACCACCGGCGAGGCCCTGGTGATCCGCGTAGCCATGAAGCCCATCGCCACGCTCATGCGCCCGTTAGGCACCGTGGACGTGCCGACGGGCGAGGCGGCGGCGGCGGTGGCGGAACGCTCCGACGTGACGGCGGTGCCGGCCATGGGCGTCATCGCGGAGGCGATGCTGGCGTTCGTGGTGGCGCAGGCGTGGCTGGAGAAGTTCGGCGGCGACTCACTGCGCGAGACGCGGCGCAACTTCGACAGCTACCTCGCCCGCGTCGCCGAGCGCGTGGGCGGCGGCGGGCCCGAACGTGGGTGAACGCACGGGCGTGCACCTGGTGCTCGTCGGCCTGCCCGGCGCGGGCAAGACGACCGTCGGGCGCCTGCTGGCCGTCGAGATCGGCGTGCCCCTCGTGGACATCGACCTTTCTATAGAAGCGCGGGCCGGCATGCCAATCGGGGAGATTTTCGCCTCGCACGGCGAGCCGCACTTCCGGCGGCTGGAACGTGAGGTCACCGAAGAGGTGGCAAGCCGGTCCTCCGTGGTGCTCTCCCCGGGGGGCGGATGGATCATGCATCCCGACGTCGTCGCGCTCGTCCGGCCCCCGTCCAAGCTGGTCCACCTCGCCGTGTCACCGGCAACCGCACTCGACCGTATGGGAAACGAAGTTGCCCTTCGACCCCTTCTTTCGGGCAGTGACCCCCTGCGGGCGTTGGGCGATTTGTACCGCCAGCGGGAGGCCGCCTACGCTTCTGCTGATGCGGTGGTGAACACCGAAATGCTTACTATACAAGAACTTGTCGCCTATCTCGCCGCGCTTGCCACGGCTTGGGGCGTCGGGATAGGTTAGGCCATGGATCGTATCGCTCATCTCCTCACGAAGCTCCGCAAGCGTTTCCCGGCGGATGTCGAACTGACGGAGGTGGAAGCGTTTTTGTCGTCGGAGGGGTACAATCGGCGGGAAATCGGTGAGATTGTCTCCGCTTGGGCCTCCGATATTGCCCCTGCCGACGCGTCGGCGGGGGAAACCTCGTCGGGGGATCGGCCGTCCGCCGTGACCTCCTCCATGCCCTTCCGGGTGCTCGGACCTCATGAACGGGGGCGTTTTGCCCCCGACGCATGGGGACATCTCCTCTCCCTTGCCGGTGCCGGGTTGCTCACCAGCGCCGAGCTGGAAGGCGTCATCGACCGGGCCCTCACACAGCTAGACGGGCGTATCGCCCTGGAAGACCTTCGCACACTCATGGATTCGGGCGGGTTCGACGAGTTCGGCCCAGCGCCCGATCACGTGACCATACATTGAGCAATGGCAGCCAAGAAGAAGCCTAACGACACGCCCGACGAGCCCACCACCCGCGCCATCGCGGGGCGGGGCGCTGCGGCGCGTCCGGCGGCGAAGAAAAAGTCGGCGCGCAAGTCGGCGAGAAAGTCGGCGGCCAAGTCTGCCACAAGGACGGCCGCCAAGAAGGCGACTTCCACCCGCGCCACCAGCAAGCGCACCACCAAGGCCCGCGACGAGGAGCCCGAGGAATTCGTTCCCGCCGGCACTTCGTCGTTGGTCATCGTCGAGTCCCCGGCCAAGGCCAAGACGATCGGCAAGTACCTCGGCCGCGGCTATCGCGTGAAAGCCACGGTGGGCCACCTGCGCGACCTGCCGGAGAAGAAGCTCGGCATCGATCTCGACAAGAACTTCGAGCCCGAGTACGTCACCATCAGCGGCAAGGAAAAGACGCTCGCCGACCTCAAGGCGACCGCGAGAGATTCCAAGGCCGTCTACATCGCCACCGACCCTGATCGCGAAGGAGAGGCGATCGGCTGGCATGTCGCGGAACAGATCAAGAAGAAGGACGGCGTGCCCGTGCAACGCATCCTCTTCCACGAGATCACCAAGGATGCGGTGAAGGAGGCCATGCTTCGCCCCCGCGAGATCGACATGCGGCTCGTGGATGCGCAGCAGGCGCGCCGCGTACTCGACCGTCTCGTCGGCTACAAGGCCTCTCCCATCCTCTGGAAGACTGTCAAGAAAGGCCTCTCGGCGGGACGCGTGCAGACCGTCGCCCTCCGCCTCATCGTGGAGCGCGAGCGGGAAATCCGCGCCTTCAGGGCGCAGGAGTACTGGTCCGTCGCGGCGCAGATGGAGAAGGACGGGCAGCGCTTCAATGCCAAGCTGCACGCGGTGGACGAGAAGAAGGTCGAGATCACGAACGGCAAGACCGCCAACGCCATCGTGGACGACGTCAAGCTGGCCGCGGCGAAGCTCGCCGCGGACCTCGGCAAGTCCAAGCGCGGCGCGTTAGGCGTCTTCCCCGTCACCGACGTCAAGCGCCGCGAGCGCCGCAAGAATCCCGCGGCGCCGTTCATCACCTCCACGCTGCAGCAGGAAGCGGCCAAGAAGCTCGGCTTCGGCTCCAAGCGCACCATGCGCCTGGCCCAGGACCTCTACGAAGGCATCGAGCTGGGCAAGGAAGAGGGCGCGGTCGGTCTCATCTCGTACATGCGTACCGACAGCACGCGAGTCGCCGAGAGCGCCGCGGTGCAGGCGCGCGAGCTCATCGAGCGCCAGTTCGGCAAGGAGTATCTGTCGCCGGCGCCGCAGCTCTACGGCTCGTCCACCGCCAAGGGCGCGCAGGCCGCGCAGGCCGCCAACACGCAGGACGCGCACGAAAGCGTGCGTCCTACCGATCCCACGCGCACGCCCGACGATGTGCGCAAGTTCCTCAAGGACGACCAGTTCAAGCTCTACCAGCTCATCTGGCAGCGCTTCATGGCGTCGCAGATGTCGCCGGCCGTGTTCGATACCACCACCATCGACTTCGAGGTCGAAGGGGTGACGCCGGTGGCCAAGGCCGTGCAGCACTACCTGTTCCGGGCGACCGGTAGCGTGGTGAAATTCCCCGGCTTTTTGGCCCTGTATCGCGAGGCACGGGAGGAAGGAGACGGCAAGGCGCTCGAGGACGAGCAGGCGCTGCCCTCGTGCGAGGTCGGCGAGCGCGTGCCGCTCAACGAGCTCACCCCCAACCAGCACTTCACCGAGCCCCCGCCGCGCTTCTCCGAGGCCTCCCTGGTCAAGGAGCTGGAACGGCTGGGCATCGGACGCCCGTCCACCTACGCCTCCATCATTTCCGTACTGGCCGATCGCCGCTACGTGCTGCTCGAGCAGCGGCGCTTCACTCCCACACCGTTAGGCGAGAGCGTGGAGAAGGTGATGGTCAAGCAGTTCCCCAATGTCTTCAACGTGGGATTCACGTCGGAGATGGAGGGAGAGCTGGACAAGATCGAGGCTGGCACCATGAAGTGGCGCGGTGTGCTGAAGGACTTCTGGGGACCCTTCGAGCGCTCGCTGGAGCATGTGGACGTGGCCGCCCTCATCGGCGAGGCGCACGACCTCTCCAAGCTCGCCACCGAGAAGTGCCCCAAGTGCAGCGGCAAGCTGTTGCCCAAGGGCGGCTTCTTCGGACCGTTTGTCGCTTGCGAGAACCATCCCAAGGATTGCGACTACACGCGCCCCGTGTCGGGTGAGAAGAAGCCCGCCGTGCTCACCGAGTACAAGTGCCAGGAGTGCGGTGCGTTCATGGTCGTGCGCCATGGGCGCAGCGGCGACTTTCTGGGATGCAGCAAGTTCCCCAAGTGTCGCGGCACCCGCTCCATGCCCACCGGCGTCCACTGTCCCAAAGACGGCGGCGAGATCGCGCAGCGCCGCTCCAAGGCGCGCGGCAAGACCTTCTACGGCTGCGAGAACTATCCCGCCTGCGACTTTGTGGTCTGGGACAAGCCCATGCTGGAGACGTGCCCCGAGTGTGGCTACAACGGCGCCGAGGCCAAGTCGAACAAGACGCGTGGTGAGTATCGCCGCTGCCTCAAGTGCCAGAACTAGTGGGATGTGGTGAAGACGGAGGAGGAGGAGGCGGTGGTGGCGGTGTAGGCGATTATGCAGTGGGATGGAGCGGGATTGGGCAGACCGCGCGCCATGTCCTCATGGGTTTCAGTACCTTCTTCGTTCGGCGGCAGGTGCCAGGGGCTTGCCGGTCAAACGTCTTCGCCATTTTGCAGGATGAACGATGGATCGCGCACAGATGACCGACGAACAACTGGCGGCATTGGCGTCGCACCTGAGCACACGGCGGGTATTCATCCTGCAGGCCTGGCGCAAGGCCGTGGATGGCGACCCGGAATTGTCTGCTCCTTCGTCGCTCCCCCCCACACAGTTTTCCGACCACATCCCCGAACAGCTGGACGCCTTCGAGCGCAGGTTGCGTGGGTGGCCCCGCCCAGAGAGTGCCGCAGCGGAAGATCAGCGCAAGAAGGACGCTGCCGAGCACGGGTTGCAGCGCTGGCAGCAGGGCTACCACCTGCGGGAAGTGACGCGTGAATGGGGCCACTTGCACTTGTGCTTGGTGGACGAATTGGAAGACCACGTCACGGTCC
>JBDSVW010000332.1:0-12326 GCA_039927015.1 Gemmatimonadaceae bacterium
ATCAACGCCCTCGAAAGCGAGCTTGACGCCGCCGCATCGTACTGTCGCGCGGAATCTCTAGGGATCGAGGTCACGGCGTTCGCATTCCCGCACACCCTGAGCGATGAGCTTGACGCCTCCATCTCCCGGCATGCCGCCGCAGTGGCTGGGATCGTCCCGTTGTCCGTCCACGGTCCCTTTCTTGATCTCTATCCCGCTAGCCGCGACAAGGAAGTGGTCGCCCTCGCTCGGCGGCGTCACGAACAAGGACTGCGCGCGAGCACGGTGCTCGGCGCAACGCTCTATGTGGCACACCTCAGCTTTCTGCCCTTCATCCGGAACCGCGGCTATCCCGATGGGTTCGCGGCGGCGACCGCGGAGTTCTGGGCGCCGCTCGCCGACGAAGCCGCATCGCACGGCATCACCGTGGTGTTGGAGAATCTCTGGGAGCCCGGACCCGAGATGCAGCGGGCCGCCCTCGACCACGCGCGGCATCCGGCGCTCAAGGCATCGTTCGACAACGGTCACGCGCTGGTGTTCTCGAATGTGCCGGCCGCGACATGGATCGAGGTGATCGGCGCCGACCTCGCCCACTGTCATTTGCATGACAACGATGGCCAGGAGGATCAACACGGTGCGGTCGGCACCGGTCGCGAGGAGTGGGATGCACTGTTCGCAGCGGTGCGGCGTCACGCGAGCGAGTGCCAGATCGTGCTGGAGAGCGATGACCTGGCGCGTAATCGGGCGAGTGTTGCGGCGGCGCGAGCATACTTCCTTTCCAACGGTGCTCGGTGACGAACGCTGGAGCTGCGGCCCGATGTTGAGGGTCGAACTTGGGGATGAATGCCACGACGATTCGACTCGCTAGCCACTGACACCCGCGCCTTCCTCCGCATCCAGGACTACGTTGAGGAGGCGTTGGTGACGAGTCGAACCGAGAGCACGCGATGAGTACAGCCACTCCGAGAGGCGAGAAGAGAATGACATCCATAGTCCGTGCGCGATCGGTACTCGCTGTTCAGGACCTTCAGCGGTCGACACGCTACTACGTCGACGTGCTCGGCTTCATTGAAGATCCGATCCAATCGGCGGGCTGGAGCTTCCTCTCGCTCGGTGCGTTCCATGTGATGCTCGGCGAGTGCCCGGACGAGCGGCCCGCGGGCGAGACCGGCAATCACTCCTGGTTCGCGCATCTGCTCGTCGAGGGCGTGGACCAGTACTTCTCCGACGTCCGCGCGCGCGGAGCGGAGATTCTGTCTCCTCCCGCCGACCGCGCCTACGGGTTGCGGGAGTTCATCATGCAGACACCCGATGGCCACCGCATCGTGGTGGGTGAAACTCTGAGCGCGAGATCCGAGTCGGCAGTCTGTTGAATCTGCTTGCCACCGCGGTGGTGACGCTCGCGGGACTGTACCTGATCGGTCTCGGCATCGCGGCCCTGTGGCGGCCGCAGGCCACGAAGCGCTTCCTCGGGAGTTTCGCGAGCTCTGCGTCAGTACACTTTGCAGAGCTTGGCGTGCGCATCGTGGTCGGCATCGGCCTCGTACTCTCGTCCGGGCGGATGTTGTTCTCGTCGGGCTTCTTCGCGTTTGGATGGATCCTGATCGGAACCAGCGTACTGCTGCTGGCCGTCCCGTGGCAGCTCCATCATCGCTTTGCGGCGTGGTCTGTGCCCATCGCCACGAAGCGGCTACCGCTGTTTGCGTTCGGGTCCCTGTTAGGCGGCGGTATTCTTCTGTACGCGCTTTTCGTTCGGCCAGGCGTCGTGTAGCGATGCTGCAGATGGCCGTGTGCAGCATGCCACGAAGGCAAGCTGAACTCCCAGCTGTGCGCGCTGGCAACGGCACTCGTCGCGATCGCACTCGGATAGATGTCGGGTGGCCATAGCAGGATCCATGTCGCACGCATTCGAAGGGCGATGGTGAACTTGTCGCGAAATAGAGCTATGAATCAGCACACACTCTGGAACAGCACCGCCGCGCAGGGTTGGGTTGCGGCCCGAACCATGCTCGACCAGACCTATAAGCCGCTGGAAGACATGTTGACGGAGGCGGTGTGCGCGACATCGGCCACGCGCGTGCTGGACGTCGGCTGCGGAACAGGCGCCACCACGATCGCGGTTGCGCGGCGGCTCGGTGCCGAGGGAAACTGCGTGGGCATCGATGTTTCGGAGGAGATGATTGGCGCTGCACGTGCACGCGCAGAGGTAGAGGGAGTCGCAGCAAGCTTCGTGTGCGCGGACGCGCAGAGCTACCCGTTCGCCGCGCAGTCTTTTGATATGGTCATCTCGCGCTTCGGCATCATGTTCTTCCACGACCCGGTTCAGGCCTTCGCAAACCTGCGCAGAGCCGCTTCCAAAGGTGCCACCCTGTGCTGCATCTCGTGGCGCGGCCCAGAGGAGAACGCCTTTATGACGGTGGCTGAAAGAGCGGCCGAGCCGTTGCTTCCCGGCGTGTCCAAGCGAGTGCCGAACGAGCCGGGCCAGTTCGGGTTGGCAAATCGTACCCGGGCGATGGAAATCCTGAGCCAGAGCGGATGGCAGGACATCGACATTGCGCCGATCGATGCCCTCTGCGCATTTCCTCAATCAGAGTTGGAGCGCTACATAAGCCGCATGGGTCCCGTGGGCCGCGCACTGCAGGGCACGGATGAGCGGACCCGCCATCAGGTCATCGAGGCAGTGCGACCCGCGTTTGAGCCTTATCTGCACGGTGCCGAAGTGCAGTTCACCGCCTGCTGCTGGCTGCTGCGTGCGCGCGCAGGTGCCTAACGAGACATGGCGGAAGATGTGAGTTCGCAACGCTCAGCCTGAGCGTGTTGCGAGCCACCGTGTTCTTGACCACGCAACGAGTGCCAGGTTGCGTGAGACGAGTGCCTGACGTGAAGTGCCGCGATCCGGAGCGCCAAGGCAGCAGACATGAATGGTGACCACCTGCTGGATCTCGTGGTGATCGACGAACGGACCGGCCCCGCCATCTTCTACGGTCGACCGGATATGACGTTCGGCCCGCCGGTGCCGCTGGGCGATGCGAAGGCCGTGCCCTACGCGATGGAGGTCGCCGACCTGGACCAGAATGGTACGCCCGACATTATCCTCGGCTTTGTCGAGTCGCGTCCGATCGTCTACTTCAATGATGGCGGCGACACCTTCACTCCTGTGGTCTTCGGAGACGATGAGGGCACTGCGTATGGATTCGCGGTTGGAGACCTGAATGAAGACGGGCTGCTGGACATTGCGATGGCTCGGTCTGATGCCCGCAACATGCTGTACTTCGGGTCTGGGATCGCACGCAAGTTGCCCGGTGTGGACCGTCAACGAGTCGAATCACTAATCAGGAGCTACCAATGACGCGCATGCTTGTGGGTGTGGTCGCGTTCTTCCTTGGCGGAGTCGTGACGACTCAGGTGACGGAGTCGGCGGGCAGCCATCGAGCGGCGGCGGAAGCGATACGGCTCGGAAAGTTCTCGGTGAGTCTCGCGGTCAAGGACATCGCTGCCTCGCGCGTGTTCTACGAGAAGCTGGGCCTTCGCGTGATCGGAGGGGACCAGGCAAGCAACTTGTTGATCCTTCAGGACGAAACCAGCACGATCGGGCTCTTCCAGGGAATGTTCACTCGGAACCTCCTGACGTTCAATCCGGGCTGGGACAGAAGCGGGGCCACGTTGCAGGATTTCGACGACATCCGCGACATCCAGCGTACGCTGAGGAGCCGGGGCCTAACGCTGGCGACAGCGGCCGACGAGGCAACGTCGGGGCCGGCAAGCCTGACGCTGCGTGACCCGGACGGGAACCCGATCCTCCTCGACCAGCATGTGCCGAGTCCCCGGAAGTGACGGATGTTGGTCGGCCCGCCGGGAAAGTCGCCATGAAGCGCCTATGGACGATCCTCGGTGTAGCCGACGTTTCCCGTAGCCTTGAATGGTACCAATCGCTCTTCGGCCAGGCAAAGGCACCTACGGTCCAGGACGACTTTGGTCAGATTCGGGATGCAGATGGAACCGTGTTGCTGTGTCTTCACCAGTGGGGCGCTCACGAGCAGCCCACGTTGCTGAGCCCGAGCGAGTCGTCACGGGGCAAGGGGCTCCTCCTGTTCTTCCGCGTCGAGGACTACGAGCACACCCTGACGACGGCGCGCGCGCTCTTACCCGGGCTAGAAGAGGCGCCACACGTGAATCCCAACACTGGAACGTGGGAGTTCTCACTCCGGGATCCAGACGGATACTACGTGACGATCAGTGCGCTCTCTGCGGCCTAGCGCGAAGGCCCTCGCTCTCGCAGCCGCCACAAGCTGCCCGCGCTCCACAGGGCTGGCGAGAAATGGCGCATGAATATCTGCGAAATCGTCCATGAATGCCGCATGTGCGGCATGTTCATGCGCATCCCTTCCGCGTTAGGTCGGCGAGCGATAGGCTTCGCCGCATGACAAACGTACGCATCATCGGTGTGCCCATGGACCTCGGCGCCTCACGCCGCGGGGTGGACATGGGCCCCTTCGCCGTCCGCTACACCGACCTCCGCGAGCAGCTCGAGAAGCTCGGGCATTCGGTCGAGGACGCAGGCAACGTGTCTGTGCCCTTCCGCGAGGATGCCGCCCGGGGTGCCCAGCGTGGGGCGCGCTATCTCGGCGCCATCACCGCCGTCTGTGCCGACGTCGCCGCGCAGGTGCAGGCTGCGCTGGCGGCCGGGCAAGTCCCCGTTGTTTTGGGGGGCGACCATGCCCTGTCGGCGGGCTCCATTGCCGGTGCGGCCACGCACCTCGCGGGCAGCGACAAGCGACTCGGCGTGGTTTGGGTGGACGCCCACGCGGACCTCAACACGCCGGCCACCTCGCGCTCCGGCAACGTGCATGGCATGCCGCTCGCCGCGCTGCTCGGTCACGGCGACGGGGCCATGTCCAGCATCAGCTCCTCGCAACCCTGCCTGCGCCCGAGTGACCTCGCGTTGGTAGGACTGCGCGACGTCGACGACGCCGAGCGCGAGAATATCCGTAAGTGGAAGCTCTCCGCGTTCACCATGCGTGCGCTCGACGAGCGCGGGGTGCGATCGGTTATGGAGGAGGCGATCGCTGTCGCCACGCGCGAGACCGCGGGCCTGTGGGTCTCGTTCGACATGGACGTGATCGACCCCGACGAGGCACCGGGGGTTGGAACGCCGGTCGCTGGAGGGATGACGTACCGGGAGGCGCACCTGGCCATGGAGATGCTGGCCGACACCGGCAAGCTCGTCGGTCTCGACCTCGTGGAGGTGAACCCCGTGCTCGACGCGCGCAACCGCACCGCCGAGATTGCGCGCGAGCTGATCCTGAGCGCGCTCGGCAAGCGCATTCTCTGACGACGCGTCACGCATGACGGCTTCCCCGAAGTACGTCGCACCGGACTTCACCGCACCGCCACTCGCAGGGGCACCTGTTGCACGCACGGTGCCCGCCGAGCGAGATGGTGTGCTCCCCGACGGCTTCTTTGCCACGACCAATCTCCCCACCTACATCAAGGGAGCGGACGGCAGGTGGACGATGCCCCGCGAGCCGCGCATGGATGGCGTGCTGGTGGGCGACCCCGACGGGGGGTGGTGGGTGCGTGAGGGACGGCGTGTGCGCGCGGGTGATCAGGTCGTCGTCGGACGCGCGGAGGACGGCAACGAGGGAGTGCTGGTGCACGCGCACGGCTTCCAGGGCGATGCCGCTGCGCATGGCGAGTTTCACTTCATGTCGAGCCAGGTCTCGCGCGAGAAGCCGATCGACTACCGGCAGATTGCCCGCATGCTGGTGGAGGAGAAGCGGCGCGGCGGGTACGTGCTGTGGGTGACCGGACCCGCCCTCGTGCACTCGCGGGCTCGCGACAACATGGTCTGGTTTATCCGCAACGGGTACGTGCAGGCGCTGCTGGCGGGCAACGCCGTCGCGGTCCACGATATCGAGGCCGATATCGTCGGCACGACGTTAGGCATGACGAGCACGGGCGATCCCACGGAGGGCGGGCACTCGGCGCACATGCGTGCCATCAACGCAGTGCGCCGCTCGGGGTCGATTGCCCAAGCGGTGAAGGATGGCGTGATCGCGGACGGCATCATGCACGCCTGCGTGGTGGAGGAGGTGCCGTTCGTTCTGGCCGGTTCACTGCGCGACGACGGCCCGCTTCCCGACGTGATCACCGACATGGTGGCGGCGCAGGACGCCACGCGCGCGCATACGAAAAAGGCCACGATGGCGGTGCTGATCGCCACCGCCCTGCACTCGATCGCGGTGGGGAACATGCTTGCGGCGTACTACGAGGATCCGCAGCGCGGCATCGTGGAGCTGCCGACAGTGTGCGTGGATTCGAGTGAGTTCCTCGTGAGCAAGCTCAAGGATCGCGGCACGCACCAGGCCCTGGGCGTGGTCACGAACGCGCAGGACTTCATGAGCATCCTGCAAACGGCGGTCGAGCGCGAAGTGGAGAACTGGTAACCCGCGAGCAGGCGCCGAAGGGTGGTGTTCTCCCTGCCGACGCCTGCACGTGTTGACCACCGCTACGGGCGCACCCCCGCGTTGACCTGCGGCGCCGCCTGCCGCCACGGCTGCGCCGGCAACGCGCGCTGCCGCGGCCACGTCTCGTCCAGCGTGTTCCCGTCGTACAGGCGCCCGTTCCGCATCACGTGCCGCACGGTGTTGGTGTTGCGGATGTTGGCCAGCGGATCGCCATCAAGCACCAGCAGGTCGGCCAGCTTGCCGGGCTCCAGCGAGCCGAGATCGCCCGACAGCCCCAATGCATCGGCGCCCATCAGCGTCGCCACGCGCAACGCCTCGTGATTCGTTAGGCCGCCCGAGGCCACGGTCCACAGCTCCCAGTGATAGCCCAGCCCTTGCAGCTGACCATGGCTCCCGATGCCCGCCTTGCCACCAGCGGCAATCAGGTCGCGAATGACCTTGGCGTGCTCGCGGAAGTTGTACTCCTCGTCCAGGAACCACCCGGCGGGACCGGGAGAGCCGCCGGCTCCCTGCCCGCGACGGCGGGTCTTGGAATCAAGATCGTCGTCCGGCGTGAAGCGGCGCAGCTTGGCGTCCTTGTTGGGATTTTCCCTCGTGTAGTAGTAGTTCTCGGCCCACGGACCGCCGTAGGTAACAAGCAGCGTGGGCGTTGAGACGGTCCCGGAGGCGGCAAAGAGCTTGAGCACGTCGTCATATAGCGGGGTGATGGGCAGGTTGTGCTCGATGCCGCTGTATCCGTCGATGGCCATGGTGATGTTCGTGCGGAAGGCGAGGCCGGCCTCGGTGGTGGGCATGAGGCGCAGCTCGCGCGCGGCCATCATGATCCACTGGCGTACCTGCCGGTTGCCTGCGCCGTACATCTTGATGGTCTTGGTGTCGTAGTAGTCGCTGTAGCGCTTCAGGACGTTGCGCGCCTGATCCAGCGACCGGATGCGTTCACCGGCAAACACGCCGGGCCCGGTGGAGTAGATGCGCGGCCCCACGAGGTCGCCGGTGGTGACGCGGTCAGCGTAGGTGAGCACGTCGGTCGAGCCGGTCTGCGGGTCGCGCGTGGTCGTCACGCCGTAGGCGAGGTTGGCGAGCAGCGCCCACGGCTGCGCGGTGTGGATGTCGGGCGAGTGGCGGAAGTGGGCGTGGGTGTCCACGAAGCCAGGCAGTATGGTCTTGCCCGCCACGTCGATCACCCGTGCCCCCTGTGGAACCTCCACCGTTCCGCGACGCCCCACCGCGACGATGCGGTTGTCGCGCACCACCACGTCGGCGTCCTCGATCACCTCGTCGCCGCGCATGGTGATGGCCTTGGCGCCACGCAGGACGACCGTGCCACGCGGAATGTCGCGCGTGCCCGTCACGCGCACGCGTGTCTCTATCGGCTTGTAGCTGACCGTGGTGGTGTCGCGCGGGGCGGCGCGCGCGGCCGAATCGCCTGCAGCGGCGCGCGCCGCATCGGCGGCCCGGCGCGCTGTGCGCACGGAATCGTCGAAGACTTTGGCGCGATCGAGGTCGTAGGTCACCAAGGCGTTGCCGATGGACCAGTGCACCACGCGCCCGTTCGACTGCCACACCGGGAATTCGCCCCCGATGTCGGAGAGGCGGCGCACCGGCGTGGGGGCCGCGTCTGGTGTGGCGACCGAGATCACGGGGACCTGCCCGCCAATCAACGGCACCGTCACGACATAGAAGTCGGAGCCCACTTGCGCCAGCGCCTGGTCACCCCGCGGCGCCATGCGGACGGTGCTGGCGTTAGGCGGGGTGGTGGCCCCGGGCTGCGCCTGCCCCGTCACCCGCACGTGCTGGCGCAGGTCGGTGCCGTCCATGCGAAAGGAGACGAGCCCTTGCATGCCACCGTATGCAAACAGGCGCGCCGGATCGGCGGTGAAGTGCGGATCGGACAGCCCACCGGTGGCGCGAATGCGCGTCGCGACGCCACCGTCCGCCGGAATCCAGACGAAGCGCGCCGACTGCCCGCCGCCGAAGCGCTGCAGCGCCTCGCGCAGTTCCCGGCCGTCGGCCTGCATGGCCACGATGCGCGATCCGTCCGGTGACCACACCGTGGCGTAGTAGGTCGCCGCCTCGCGCGTGAGGCGCACAGCCTGGCCGCGCCCGTCTGCACGCACCTTGTAGATGTGCCCGCCGTCGTTCCCCCACGTCACGTACGCCACCCACTCGCCATCGGGTGACCAGGCGGGGTGATACTCGCCCTCGGCGGCGCCGGCAATCCTGCGTGGCTCGCCCGAGGGCAGGTCCATCACGTACAGGTCGCCTAACGCCGAGAAGGCCACCCGCTTGCCATCGGGCGATGGCACGGCATCGCGGATCTGCGAGGCGACGATGGTCGGGGTGTCCTCCACCGGGTACTGGAACTTCACCTCCGGGCCGATCGCCACGTCCACGTCGATGCTGAACGGGATCTGGACCGCCGCGCTCCCGTCGAGCGGCACGCGCCAGATCTCCCCGCCGTAGCTGATCACGACCGCCTTGCTATCGGGGGTGAAGTCGTAGCCCGGCAGGGCGTCGGTCTCCAGCATCGCCTCCTGGTTGTCACGCTGTATGGGATACGCCAGCCAGCGCTCCTCACCCGTCGCTAGCTCGCGCAGCCGCAGTCCGGTCTTCTCCTCGTAACGCGAGCCGTACGTCAGCCACTTCCCGTCCGGCGAGATGGCCGGGCGAAAGGCCGCACCGTAGCGCGACGTCATCGTCGTCGTCGTCCCCAGCTCGCGGTCGTACGACGCCAGCTGGTACGACGGGAAGATCTGGTTGTACGAGAAGACTCCCTGCCGCGTGGCGTACCAGAGGTAGCGCCCATCCGGCGTGAAGGTCGCGCCGAGCGCCGATTGCGGCGCCGGCTCGCGAATCACCTGGATGCCCGCGCCGCCGTCCACGTGATAGAGGAAGATCTTCGGCGCTCCCGTCACCGAGCGCGTCACTGCCACGTACTTCCCGTCCGGCGTCCACTCGGGCGACACGAACATGTCGTCCGTCGTCTTCGACAGCTGCACCGTGTCGCGCCCATCCGCCCCCATCACCCACACGTTGTTGCCGCCGCTGCGATCGCTGATGAACGCGACGCGCTGTCCATCCGGGCTCCAGCGCGGCTGCGCATCGTGCGCCATCCCGCTCGTGAGACGAGTGGCCGAGCCGCCCGCCATCGGGATGGTATAGATGTCGCCCAGCAGGTCGAGCACGATACGCTGGCCGTCGGGGCTCACGTCCACCGACATCCACGAACCCTTGGTGGCCGTGTAGCGCAGGTGTCGCGCGGCCTCCAGCGGGAGCGGTAACCGGCTGGCGGGACGTGCCGCGGGCGTGGCGGGCACCTGCGCGAGCGCAGGGCGCGAGGCGGCTGTGCCGGTGACCGCGAGCAGCGCGGTCGCGGCAAGGGTCACGCTGGCGGGGAAGTAGCGCATCATCGATCGGGGCTCGGGGGGTAATCCCCGTCCGTCGGCGGGACCGGGGCGCGGGGAACATTGCCTCGGGTGACCGATCGCGCTACCGTGGGTGGGATAGAGCGAGAGAGTTCAAGGCCGAAGACGCTTGGCATGGTGGACGTGCATGCGCATGAGGTCGCGGTTCATTCTTCACGCGAAACACGATCTCGGTGACGCTCCCGATCTTCGACTTGGGTCGCACGTCGCCGGAAGCGGCGCTGAGCGATGATGGCGAACGTGGGCGCGTTCACTGTTGTGGCATCACTCGCGCTGAACGCAGCCGCCGCCCACGGGCAGTCCGTCGCGCCGGAAGGGCTGGCCGCGGCCGCACTCGCGAACCGTGAGTATTCGTGGATCACGAGGCAGGCGCCGGGCTTCCGCGCGTACTTCCTCACCGACAGCTATCCAGCCCGGCATCAGGACAGCCTGCTCGCGCGACTGGACCCGGCCCTCTCGCATGCACGGAGCCTGATAGGCGCCGCGCCGCTGAAGGAGCCAGTGGATGTGTTCTTCATCGAGACGCGCGCGCAGATGCGGGGAATCGTGGGCGCCGCGGTGACCGGATTTGCCCAGCCGTCGGCCCGAGCCGTGTTTCTCGTGACCAACCCCGAGTGGCGCGCGTTCGAGCGGCACGAAGTGGCCCATGTAGTCGTGGGCCAGGCATGGGGGCGCGCGGCCCCCAACATGGACTGGCTCGTTGAGGGAATAGCCCAGGCAGCTGACGGTACGTGTGGCGGCTTCACGAACTCGGACGTCGCCATCGCCCTGGCCGAGCGCCACGGCTGGCTGCCATTCGACGACCTGCTACTGCGCTTCCGAGCCCAGGGAGACCTTCGCGCCTACCTGCAGGCTGCTGCGTTCGCCGCGGTGCTTCTGCGCGATGAGTTCGCCTCGGCCCTCAGCGACCTGTGGAAGAACGGCGCCACGCGTGAGAGCGCCGTCGGCGGGCGCACGCTCGGGGAAATCGAGGCGAGTTGGCGCGGCGCGCTGCGCGCGACACGAACGGTGCCGGCAGCGCAGCTCGACGTGATCGAAGAGAGGGGGTGCGGCTGAGCGCTTGCGAGCGCAGCTCAGCGCGCACGCATAGTGCCTAACGTTGGTTGGCGGGTGCCAGGCGCCGCTCCAGAGTGCCATTCCCTGGATCGTTGGCACGCACGAGGACCATCGCGAGCTAACGGCAGGTTGTGTCGCTGGTGGCGACCGCACGATTTGCCGCACATGTTGTCATGGATCGCCCCTGCTTTCGCTCCCCTCCCGCCCGGGGACACTGCGCTCGTCACCCGGACCTTCGAGGCTCGCAACGAACGTGATATACCGCCGTGATTTTCTCCTCCGCGCCGCCGGCACTCTCGGCGCCCTCGCGATCTCTCCGTCGGCGCTGCAAGCCGCACACGAGGAGTCTCGCGCGCTCGCCGCCCGCCTTGGCACCGCGCTGGCCCGCCGCGGAACCGGCGCTGCACCTGACCGACTTGCAATCGACGAGTCGTTCTGGGCGGAGGTGCGGCGGGCGTTCGAGCTCGAGCCGGAGGTGATCAACCTCGACCACGGGTGGACCAACCCCGCGCCGCGAGCGGCGATGGACGACCTCGTACGGGGAGCGCGCCTGCTGGGAGCCCTCCCCGCCGAACGCCTGGCGAAGCTCTGGCCAGAGGTCACGAATACGACCGTGCGCGCGGCCGTTGCCGAGGCGATGCTTGTCCCGGGGGACTCGATCGCATTCGTGCGCAACGCTACGGAGGCGCTCGACACCGTGCTGCTCGGTGTACCGCTGGAGCGGGGCGACGAAGTCGTCTGTTCGACGCATGACTACTACGCCACGCTCGATGCGCTCGAGCAGCGGCAGGCGCGCGACGGCATCGTGCTGAAGATGCTCCGTCCCGCCGTGCCCGCGAGGTCGCTCGATGCGATTGCCCGGATGTACGAGGAGGCGATCACCGCGCGCACGCGGCTCGTGCTCCTCACGCACCCGAGCAACGTCAGCGGCCAGCTGCTCCCGGTTCGGCGCATCGCCGAGGCGGCGCACCGCGCGGGCGCCGAGGTGGTAGTGGACGGCGCCCAGTCGTTCGGCCTGCTGGAGGGTTCCGTAGCCGACCTCGGGGCGGACTACTATGGGGCGAGCTTGCACAAATGGTTCGGTGCGCCGATCGGCATGGGCGTGCTGTGGATGCGCCGCGAGCATATAGCAAAGGTGTGGCCGCTGGTGCCGTCGCCGCAGACGGAGAAGGGAATGGGACGATTCGAGTGGATTGGCACCGCGCCCGACTACGTGGGGCCCGCGATCCTGCCGGCCGTCGCTCTCCACAACTCACTGGGACCGGCGCGGAAGGCGGCACGGCTCCGCTACCTGGGCAACTACTGGCGAGAGCGAGTGGCGTCGGCGCTTCCTCAAGCGCGCTTCTACACCCTGCCGAGCGCGGAGATGAGTTCCTGGCTGTGCTTGGTGGAGGTGCCG
>JBDSVW010000333.1:0-11205 GCA_039927015.1 Gemmatimonadaceae bacterium
CGGCGTCCCCCGTTGTCGCGGCCCGCATCGTGCCAGGCGCTAGATGTCCAGGTTGCTCACGAAGCGGGCGTTGGCCTCGATGAACGCCTTGCGGGGCTCCACGTCGTCCCCCATCAGCGTCTGGAAGATGAGGTCCGCCTCGACGGCGTCATCGAGATGCACCCGCATCAGCGTGCGACGCTCGGGATCCATCGTGGTGTCCCACAACTGCTCCTTGTTCATCTCGCCCAGGCCCTTGTAGCGCTGGATGTTGACTGAGCTGCGCTCGGCGCCACCCAGGCGCTCCTGGTACGTCTCGCGCTCCTTCTCGTCGTAGGCGTAGAACTCCTGCTTGCCCTTCGACACGCGGTACAGCGGCGGCTGCGCGATGTACATGTAGCCGGCTTCGATCAGCTCTCGCATCTGGCGGAAGAAGAACGTGAGCAGGAGCGTACGGATATGCGCACCGTCCACGTCGGCGTCCGTCATGATCACGATCTTGTGGTAGCGCGCCTTCTCGATCTCAAATTCGTCCTTGATGCCCGTGCCTAACGCGGTGATGATCGTCCGGATCTCCTCATTGGACAGCACCTTGTCGATGCGGGCCTTCTCGACGTTGATGATCTTCCCGCGCAGGGGCAGGATCGCCTGGAACTCGCGGTTGCGTCCCTGCTTGGCCGAGCCGCCGGCCGAGTCACCTTCTACCAGGAAGAGCTCGCAGAGCGCCGGATCGGACAGCGAGCAGTCGGCGAGCTTTCCGGGCAGCGTGCCCACGTCCAGCGCCGACTTCTTGCGCGTCAGGTCGCGCGCCTTGCGGGCCGCCTCACGGGCGCGAGCGGCCGACACGGCCTTCTCGAGAATGATGTTCGCCGTGCGCGGGTGCTCGTCCAGATAGGCCCCGAGCCAGTCGTTCACTGCGGTCTTTACTGCCGACTCGGCCTCGGAATTTCCCAGCTTGGTCTTGGTCTGCCCCTCGAACTGCGGCTCGCGCACCTTCACCGACAGCACCGCGGTCAGTCCCTCGCGCGCGTCGTCGCCGGAGAGCGTGAAGTCCGCCTTCTTCAGGAAATTGCCCTTCTTGGCGAACTCGTTGATCGTGCGCGTGAGCGCGGCCTTCAAGCCGGTGAGGTGCGCGCCGCCTTCGTGCGTGTTGATGTTGTTGACGAAAGTGAAGACGTTCTCGTTGTAGCCGTCGTTGTACTGCATGGCCAGCTCGATACCGATGTCGTCCTTCTCGGTCTCGAGATACAGCACCTCGGGGTGCAGTGACTTCTTGTTGGCGTTGAGGAACTGCACCATCTCCTTCAAGCCGCCCTTGGCGTGGAACGTCTCGAGCTTGGCCGGATCGGTGCGCTCATCCGTCAGCTGGATGGTGACGCCCTTGTTGAGGAACGAGAGTTCCCGCAGGCGGATGGCGAGGATGGAATAGTCGTAGCGCAGCTCCGTGAAGATCTGCGGATCGGGCTTGAAGTAGACGCGCGTGCCCGTGTCCCGCGTTGCCACCTTCCCGAGCTGCTTGAGCTTCGTGGTCGTGCCGCCGCGCTCGAAGTCCATGTAGAACTCCTTGCCGTCGCGCTTGATCCAGACCTTCAGCTGCGAGGAGAGCGCGTTCACCACCGACACGCCCACGCCGTGCAAGCCGCCGGACACCTTGTAGCTGTCCTTGTCGAACTTGCCGCCCGCGTGCAGGACCGTCATCGCCAGCTCGACGCCCGGCATCTTCTCCGTGGGATGCATGTCCACAGGAATACCGCGGCCGTTGTCTTCCACCGTGATGGAATCGTCGGCGTGAATCGTCACGCTCACCGTGTCGCAGTAGCCGGCCAGCGCCTCGTCGATGGAGTTGTCCACCACTTCATACACGAGGTGATGCAGGCCGCGCGACGAGGTGGAGCCGATGTACATGCCCGGACGTTTACGAACCGCTTCCAGTCCCTTGAGGACCTGGATGTTGCTCGATTCGTAGGAGTTCGCCTGGGAGTTGTTCTTGGCCATGACTGCCCGTGGTGAGCGGCTGAATGGAGCCCGAATAGCGACCGAAACTGGGGGAAGTGAACGACCCAGAAACGTAATCCCGGGACGGGCGACATTCAACTGGGTGGGGCTACCCTAAGCAGTTGTTCGATAATGGCTTAGCGGGCGCATTATGGCGCGCCAGCCTCTTGCGCAACGGCGCAGGAAACCAACTGGATTATTTCGCCCGGCACACGCTAGCGCATCAGGCTCCAGCGCAGCTTGTGTATCGGACGGTCACCTGTGATCCGATTGACCGACGCGAGCAGGTCGCGCTCCATCATGGTGAGCTCCGACATCCACGCATGCGTCTTGGCCGCGACGAACAGCGTGCCGTCCTCGGTGACCGACAGCGGACGGGTGACGGCTGCGAGCTCGGGGCCCACCAGCGTCGCCCACTGCTCGATGACCGCGTTCTGCTTGATGCGGGAGTCGATCCCCGACTTCCGGAGGAATTTCGAGAGGAGGTCGGCCAGCCGCTCGGGTGAGCCGGGTTCGTTAGGCATCCAGCACTCCATCGGCGATGTGATGCCGCTCGAGCGAGGTATAGGCATGTGGCACGTCATCCGCGCGCGGCACGACGAGGATGGTCTGCCCCACCGCGCCGTGGGCCAGCATCTCGAGAATGCGCCGGGACCGCTCGGGGTCGAGCTCGGCGAACGGGTCGTCGAGGAGGATGATGGGGGAGCGCGCCGTGCGTTCCTGCAGCGTCGCCCGCTCCAGCAGCCGCAGGGCGATGGCCGACGTGCGCTGCTGGCCCGCCGACCCGAAGGTGCGCAGCGGCCGACCCCCGATGCGGATGGTCAGATCGTCGCGATGCGGGCCGCTGTGTGTCACGAGCCGACGCAGGTCCTGCGCGCGGTCGCGCTCAAAGGCGGCCGCGAGCTGTTCGCGCACCGCCCCCTCGACGGGCTCGCCGTCCGCGTGCGCGTCCAGGGCGGAATGGTAGGCCAGCGTCACCGGTTCGCGCTCCCCGATCTCGGCCACGATCCGTGAGAAGGGTGCGACCGCCCACCGCGTCCAGCGCACGCGTTCGCACCACAGGATCGCGCCGGCGTCGGCCAGCGCCGGCTCCCACACGGCCACGCGTGTGGCGTCCGATCCCCGGCGCGCGGCGTCGCGCAGGGAGGCATTGCGCCTGGCGAGCGCGGCCCGGTACTGCTGGAGGGCGGTGAGGTACCGGCGGGAGGTCGTGGCCAAGGCGATGTCCAGGTAGCGCCGACGCTCGGTCGGGGCCCCCGACACGAGCTCCACGTCCTGGGGCGAGAACATCACCGAGGGCACGGCGCCCAGCGCGTCGGCCACGCGCTCGCACTCCGCGCCGTCGAGCACGACCTTCTTGCGCCGCAGACCGCGGGCGAAACCGACCCGCATCTCATCCACAGCAGCTCCGGACACTGTGGCCGTGATGTGGAACGCCTCGCTGCCGAACCGCACGAGGTCCGCATCGCGCGCGCCCCGCACCGAACGCAAGGCGTGCAGGTAGTGCACGGCCTCCAGCAGGTTCGTCTTGCCCTGACCATTGAGTCCGACGAGGGCCACGCCCCGCGCCGGCAGCCGCAATTCGAGGCGCGCGAGGTTGCGGAAATCCCGGATGGAAAGGGAGGTCAGGGCCACGTCCTGCCGCGCCGCCGCCTCCGGTCGCGCCGCGGTGCTCTCGGCGGCGTCCGTGCCTCCCTCCATCGCGAGGGTCACTTCCCCGTGAAGCGTGGCGCGCGCTTCTCGAGAAATGCCTGCATGCCCTCGGCCATGTCTGTCGTGCCCGACAGGAGCCCGAAATGGTTGGCCTCGAGGTTCAGCCCGTCCGCTTGCGGCGCATCGAATCCCCGGTCCACCGCCTCGATGCAGAGCGCGAGTGCGAGCGGCGCGTTGGCCAGGATCTGCCGCATCATGACCTCGGTCACCGCGAGCAGTTGATCGGCCGGTACGACCCGGTTCACGAGCCCGATGCGCAGCGCTTCCTGCGCATCAATCATCTCACCCGTCAGCAGGAGCTGCAACGCGCGGCCCCGGCCCACCAGCCTCGGCAGGCGTTGCGTGCCACCGTAACCCGGGGTGATGCCCAACTTGACCTCCGGCTGTCCGAACTTTGCCGACTCCGACGCGATGCGGAAATGACACGCCATAGCCAGTTCGCAGCCTCCGCCGAGCGAGAAGCCGTTGACCGCCGCGATGACGGGCTTTGGGCTCGTCTCGAACTTCCCGAAGACCCGCTGCCCGAATGCTGAGCGCGCCTTCGCCTCCAGGGGCGACTGTGACGCGAGCTCGGAAATGTCCGCGCCAGCGATGAACGCGCGGCCCGTGCCCGTGAGGATGACTCCGCCGATGTCATCGCGCGCTCGCACCTCGTCGATGGCGCGATCGAGGTCGGCGATGGTCGCATCATTCAGCGCGTTAAGCTTGTCGGGACGATTGACGGAGAGTGTCGCGACGCGGTCGGAAACGCTGAGCGTGAGGGTGTCGAACATCGGCAGGGCTCGGCTGAAGGAGGCGCGGCAGTGTGCTGTGGAATCGGGTGCGCACCGATACGCGGCGATGGTGTGACCTGCGACACCCGTGCGCTCCGGCGAAGGGAAGGAATGTACCGCGCCCACCCGTGTCTCGCTCCCGCTCCCGGCGAACGCGGGATAGCTTAGCGCGCCATGGATACTCTGGAAACGGTGCGCTGGTCGCCGAGCGGCGACGCGGTGCGGATCATCGACCAGCGGCGTCTTCCGGCCGAGTACGCCGAGTGGGATCTCCGGAGCGTCGAGGAAGTCTGCGAGGCCATTCGCACGCTGGCAGTGCGCGGGGCACCTGCCATTGGCATCTGCGGGGGGATGGGAGTGGTGACCGCGCTGCTCGATCGCGTGCACGACGCACCGTCCGTGTTTGGCGCGCGGTTGCGGGAGGTGGCCACTTCCATTCGCGAGACGCGGCCGACCGCGGTCAACCTGGCATGGGCGGTGGACCGCGTCGTACAGGCGGGCCTGGCCGTGGAAGGCCGAAACGAGGAGGTTCTCGACGCCATGCGGCGGGAAGCGACCGCCATCCTCGCGGAAGATCGCGCGATGTGCGAATCCATCGGGGCCCACGGGCTTCCGCTCCTGCCAGAGGGTGCGCGCGTGCTGACCCATTGCAACGCCGGCGCCCTTGCGACTGGCGGCATCGGCACCGCGCTGGCGCCGGTGTATCACGCCCGGCGCGCCGGGCGGCACGTCTCGGTCTACGCCGATGAAACGCGTCCGCTACTGCAAGGAAGTCGCCTCACGGCGTGGGAGCTGTCGCGCGCCGGCGTGCCCGTCACCGTCATCACCGACAGCATGGCGGCGTCACTCATGCGGCAGGGGCTCGTCGATCTGTGTATCGTTGGTGCGGACCGGATCGCCGCGAACGGGGACGTGGCGAACAAGATCGGAACCTATGGACTTGCCGTGCTTGCGCGGCACCATGGCATCCCGTTTTATGTCGCCGCCCCGACGTCGACCATCGACGCCGAGACGCCAGGGGGAGACGCGATCGTGATCGAGCAGCGGCGTCGGGATGAGGTATCGCAAGGGTTCGGCGCGCTCACCGTACCTAACGATGCGGAGGTATTCAATCCCGCGTTCGACGTGACGCCCGCTGAGCTGGTGACGGCGATCATCACCGACCGGGGGGTGTTTCGGGCCCGGTACGACTTTTCGGCGACCGGTGGGGGTGGGGGGCCCCCCCCGTAACACCTATTGCACCCCGCACGCCGATCGCCATCATCTCTTCCATGCGCCCGGTCCCATTTCCCAGCGGCGTGCCCCCCTCCACCCCACCCGATCCCATGCGTCACGTCCTCGCCATCGATCAGGGAACGACCGGCTCGACCTGTCTGGTCATCCGCTCCGACGGCCGCGTTGTGGGCCGGGGATATCGCGAAATCAGGCAGTACTATCCGCAGCCTGGCCGCGTGGAGCATGACGCGGATGAGATCTTCACCCGCACGCGGGAAGCGGCGCGCGACGCGATCGCGCAGAGCGCGGTGATTCCCGACGTCATCGGCATCACCAATCAGCGCGAGACCGTGGTGGTGTGGGAGCGGGCCTCTGGCCGTCCCGTCGGCCGAGCCATCGTCTGGCAGGATCGCCGCACCGCCGCGCGATGCGCGGAGCTCGCCCCCATGAGCGATGAGATCGCGCAACGTACCGGTCTCGTCATCGACCCGTACTTCTCCGCCACCAAGCTCGAATGGATCCTGCAGGACCCGGCGCTCGGCGCGCGCGCGGCGCAGGGCGACCTCGTGATGGGCACCATCGACACGTGGCTCATCTGGTGCCTGACGGGCGGGGCGGTGCATGTCACCGATCCCACCAACGCATCCCGCACGATGCTCTACGACATCGATCGACGGCAGTGGAGCAACGCGCTGTGCGAGACCTTTGGCGTCCCGCCTGCCATGCTGCCAGGGGTGCGCCGCTCCTCCGGTGACTTCGGCGTGTCGCAGAAGGAGCATTTGGGGGTGGAAATCCCGATTGCCGGCGTCGCCGGAGACCAGCAGGCCGCACTCTTCGGCCAAGGGTGCTGGCAGGCAGGGGAGGGCAAGAACACGTATGGCACGGGCGCCTTCCTCCTCTTCAACACCGGGACCACCCGACCCCAGGGTGGCAAGGGCCTGCTCACGACCATCGCCTGCGACGCGTTAGGCAACCCGGTCTTCGCGCTCGAGGCGGCCATCTTCATCGCGGGGGCGGCGGTCCAATGGCTGCGCGACGGCCTGCGGATTTTGGAGCAGGCGGCGGACTCGGAAGCGATGGCGCGCTCGGTAGAGTCGACGGACGGCGTCTACTTCGTGCCCGCGCTCGTGGGGCTGGGCGCGCCGCACTGGTCACCCGAGGCGCGCGGCACGATCGTCGGGCTCACGCGCGGCACATCGCGCGCCCACCTGGTGCGCGCGGCGCTGGAGTCGATGGCGTTCAGCACCGCCGATGTCGTCACGACGGTGCGCGACCAGGGCATCGTGCTCGACCGCCTGCGCGTGGATGGGGGTGCGACCGCCAACGACTGGCTCATGCAGTTCCAGGCGGATGTGCTGGGCGTACCGGTCGAACGTCCAGACCTCATCGAGACGACGGCGTTAGGCGCCGCCGGACTCGCGGGCATTGCCGGTGGCGTCTGGAAGTCCTCCGACGAGTTCCTCGCCTCCCGCACCTTCACGCGCTTCGAGCCGGGCGCGTCGCGCGCGGTGGCGGCGCGAAACTACGAAGGCTGGCAGCGCGCCGTGCGCGCGACGCTCTCGTGGGCGGCCGACACGCCATGAGCCCGCGCCGCTCCGGCACATGAACCTCCTCGTCGCCTTCGCCTTCTCGTTTCCGCCCTGCCTGCCCGCCCGCGACGCGTGGTTTGCCCGCGACAAGGTGAAGCACTTCCTCGCGGCCGCCGCCATCCAGGGCATAAGCTACGCCGCCTTCCGGCAGCGCACCGACCACCCGACGGTCGCTCTGTGGGGCGCGACGGGTGTCACCGCCGCGGCGTCGTTAGGAAAGGAGTGGCACGACCGGCGGAGCGGGCGCACGTTCAGCGTCCGCGATCTGGCCTGGGACGCGGCGGGCACTGGAGCCGCGACCATCGGCATCATTAGGTTCCGCGACAGGTGATGGCTGCCCGCCGGTGCTCCCGCGTCCGCACGTTCCCTCCTCTCTCCCGACCGCCATGACGACCGACGAAGACGTTCCCGTCGAGAAGCGAAAGAACGTGTTGCTCCGCATGCTCATCGACGACATGCTCGACCAGGTGCGCGACCTGCACCGCGACTCGGGCCCCTGGTCTTCCGACGAGCGCACCACCGCCGAGCAGGCGCTCGAGCGGATCATGACGCAGGTGCGGTCGGAGGCGTCGAAGCGCGGGGATGCCTAACGGTGCGGAGCTGTCGCTCCGCGGTGTCGCGGCACTGAACGGCAGAGGGTGCCCGGACTCAGCCGGGACGCCGTGAGCCGCCGCCTCGTCTGAGATGGCCAGCGCCGGCCTCTTTGCCTCGTGGGTGGCGGTCGCCTTCGGCGCCTGGGCGTTCGCGATCGCAATGGGCGTCGGCGAGCGAAGCGCCGCCATACGCCGATCCGCGCGACGCGCGCTGATGGCGAGCGGCCTCGCCGCCGGTGCGGCCAGCGCTATCATGGTGGCGCTCCTGGTGAAAGGAGACCTGTCGGTGAGCTTCGTGGCACGCTCCATCGCCACGAACCTTCCGACCGCCTTCCGCGTCGCTGCGCTCTGGAGCCAGCCCGCCGGAGCGGTCCTTCCCGCGGCGGCGCTCGTGGCGCTGGCCGGCGTGCTCGCGACCGGAAGGGACCGCGCGTCGTTCGGGCTGGCCGCCGCGGCGGCGACGGTGGTGGCGCTGCTGGCGGCGAGCGTGGCCGCGTCGCCGTTCGCGATCCTGCCCTGGCTGCCGGTCGAAGGGCTCGGGCTCGCGCCCTCGCTCCAGCATGGCGCGGCGGTCTTCGGGCGCATCGCGCTCACCTTCGCCGTCGCGGCGTGCGCCGCGTCCGCCGCCGTCGCCGCCGACACCCTCGCGCTCGAGGACGCGCCGGCCAGTCGCACGCGAGCGCTCGCGCGATGGTTGCTGGTGAGTGCGGCGCTGCTCCTCATGGCCGCGACCTTCGCTGCGCACGGAGCCTTTGCAGCTGGCGACGGCGCTACCCCCGTGCCGCTGACGGCGTGGCACTCGTCGATGCTGCCGGCGCTGGTCGCCCTCGTCGGCGCCTACCGCGCGCGCACGGGATCGCCGGTGGCGGCGCTGCTCGGCGCGCTCGGGCTATTGGGTCTGGCCTGCGGCCTCCTCGTGGGCGCGGGTGCGCTCGCGCGCAACAGCCTCGCGCTGGCGGCCTTCGTGATCGCCTCCCTTGGCGCCTCCCTTGGTGGTGCGGGCGATAGCATCGTGCGGCACTCCCACGGCGTGCGACGCGTGCTGGGAGTCGCGGGCATCGGACTGCTCGCCGCGGGCGCGCTGCTGGCCCTGCGCACGGCGCTTCCGCCGGCGGCATGGATTCCCGGGCTGTCGCAGTGGCTGCTGGTGGCGGGCGCCATCGCGACGGCGTTTTCCCTCGTGGAGGGCGATGCGCGCGCGGTCGAGCCCAGGGCCGTGCTCGTTCCGGTGCTGGGAGCGCTGGCGGGCGCGGGATTCGGCTTCTGGCTGGGCCGCGGTGCCGTCCCGATGTCGGCCGCGTGGGGCGCGGTGGCGGGCACGTGTTGTGGAACGGCGGTGTTGCTGGCACGTCGCGCGCATGACTGGCGCGACAGGGGCGTCGCGGTGCTGCTCGCGGCGGCCGCGGCCTGCGCAGCACTCGCGGCCGCCGGGGAGAGCGCGGCGCGCGTGACGCAGTCGCCGCTCGCCAGCGGAGCGACGCTCGCCATCCCGATACGATTTGGCGGCACGGTGCGACTCGCGCATCAGGGCATCTCGCGATACGAGGGTGCGAACTCGCATGTGGTCGCCCTCGCACTCGAGGCGTCGGGGGGGCCGTTTCACGATCGACTGCTCACGCCGCAACGTCGGGAATTCGTGGACGGCCGCGACGAGACCCTGGGCCCCGCGGTCGACCTCTCCTCCACGGCGTCGACGGCGTTCGAGGAACTGCGCGTGCATCTCGAGGAGGTGGAGCGGGAGGAACGGGTGAGCGTTCGTGTCACCTCTGTGCCCCTGTCCATGGGATGGCGTCTTGCCGTGCTTCTGGTGGTGGGCGCCGCCGTGCTCGCATCCATTCCTGCCGCACGTGGCGCGGACTTACATACGAATGAAGGACTGGGGGAATGACACCGCTGCTGATCGGACTCGCGCTCGCGCTCGCGGCGCTCGCGTTCGTGGCTGCGCCACTGCTGCGCCGCCCGCCCCGCAACGATGCCTCCGGCCACGATGCAACCATGCACGGCGACGGCGGTCGCGCGACCTCATCGCCGCCCGTCCGGTCGGATGTTCTCGCCCGCGATAGCGGCGCGGAGGTCGTGCTTCCGGCGGAACACCTCGCGGCGCTCGAGGAGGAAGCCGAGCGGATGATCCGTGAGGCGCACGATTCCCTCTCGACGTGCGGACCATGCGGCGCACGGACGGAGCCTGACGCGGTTTTCTGCTCCCGCTGTGGCGCCGGGCTCGGCGTCTGTCCGGCCTGCCGGCACCCGTTCGCCTCGGCCGACGCACGCTTCTGCGAGCAGTGCGGTGCCGCACTCCTCGCGCCCGCGCCCTAACGCTCCAGCGCCTCCAGACGGCGCTCCGCCAGACGCAACGGAAGGAAGGTCGCCACGAGGCAGAGCAGCGTCGCCAACCCGAAACCGGGCAGCATACTCATCGGGTCCACCGCGGCGTCGGCGCTGCCGTACAGGCGTGCGCTCAGGTAGGCGTACACGGGCCGCGCCTCGAGGTAGATGACGCCGCCGATCACGAGCACCGCACTCATCATGAACAGCAGCCCGCCGAACGACGTGGGGATCTGGGCGGCGTTCTCGCTCTCGAAGCGGGGATAGAAGGTGCCAAATCCCACTGCCAGTCCCGCGATGGCGAAGGTGAGCATCGTAATGGAGCCAATGGACACGGCGAACATGAAGGGCGCCACCTGAAGCAGCACGTTGGTCACCATCACGATCGACAGCGCGAGCACGAGTAGTAGCACGGTGCCCACCCAGAACTTCGACCAGAGCAGTTCGCGCATCGACATCGGGCTGGAGCGCAGCAGCCACCACGAGCGCCCCTCCAGGCTCACGCCCGGGAACAGAAAGCGCGCCGCAATAGACGCCAGCACGAATCCCGCGAGTCCGAGGTTCAGGAACGGAATCAGGTTCACGATGAAGAACGTGATGCCCTCACCGCCGAGCGGAAGGAACTTGATGTTGACCACGTACACCACGACCAGCACCGCCAGCAGGATGAGCTGCGACCACTGCGTGGTGTCGCGGAAGAAGACGCGCACCTCCTTCAGCACCAGCTCCCGCCGCCGAATGCCGAATGGCGTCAACAACACCCCGAGCATACTGCGGCCTCCGCTGCTCCGCGCCGTCAGCTGCGATCCCTCCTGCGCCTTGGTGAAGCCGACGGGGTACAGCGAGCGGTGCAGCCACGCTCCCATCACCACCAGCGCCGCCGCCGTCGTCCAGAGCAGATAGAGCGGGAGGATCTCGAACGGACCGGTGAGCCAGCCCATCAGCGCGCGCTGCATCCATTCGCTCGGCATCGCGGGCGACGTGGGGCCGCGCAGCACGGCAATGAAATCGACGAGGGAGCGA
>JBDSVW010000334.1:0-12828 GCA_039927015.1 Gemmatimonadaceae bacterium
GGTGCACGGAACGACAGGTGCCGGACATCCACCGGCGTACAAACTCAATCCGGACGATTGAACCCGCGCTCGGCGCTTGCCTCTCCAACCAGGGTTTCGCTTACCGCAGCGCCGTCCGACCGCTGCAGCACACCGCCCACCACGACGCGGTCGCCAATCGCAATGGCCGTGGTGACCTCCACACGGCCGGCGCGACGCACGCCGATGGTCACGTCCCGGCGTTCCGCCCTGCCGTCGACTACAACCCACAGGGCATTGCCGCCGCCAGGCGATGGCATGAGCGCTTGCTCCGGAACCACGACGGCACCCGTGCGCACGGCGGTTGCCAGTCGCGCTTCGGCGAACATTCCCGGCTGCAACCGTCCGTTAGGATCGGGCGCCAGCGCCTTGACGGTGATGGTCCGCGCCGGTAGCGCGACCACGGGGTCGACGAAATCAACGATCGCGGTGAACCGATGATTCGGAAATGCTGCCACGCGGAACTCGACGGGCATGCCGCGGCGAAGCTCGGCCGCGAACCGCTCGGGTACGTCGAGCGAGACCCGCTGCGGATTGGTCGTCTGGAGGGTCGTCAGGAGGGTTGTCCGGGGATTGGGTCGCGCGCGTCCCACCCGGCGAACGGGAGTCAGTATAGGATACCCCCTAGGGTATCTTAAGTCCTCGGAGCATGTTCTAGTGGCCGGGAGTAAGCGGTGGCCAGGCGGGGAAGGCCATGCGGGAAGGCCGGAGAGGAAGGCCACGCGCGAAGGCGGGAGGAGAAGGCCAGCCTCGCCACGCGGCATCGGCGGCGGCGCCCCTCGAGTCTCCTCATTTATCTTGAGGACGTTGCGCGCCGCCCCTAACGCGAGCGGACCGACCCTGACGCTCACGTCATGGCCGGCCCCTTCTCACCCCGCCGCGTCTCCCGCGCGTCAGCGGCTGTGCTTGTACATCATGTCCACCAGCTCATCGTACATCGCCTCGCCCTCCGCGCCGCCGGCGCTGATGGCGCTCGATGCACAGTGCCGGAGGTGGTTGCGCATCAGCTCCCGCCCCACCGCGCGCAGCGCCTCGTGCACGGATGAGATCTGTGTCATGATGTCCGCGCAATACCGGTCGTCGTCCACCATCTTCTGTAGCCCGCGCACCTGCCCCTCGATGCGGCGCAATCGCTTGAGGTTCCGTTCCTTGGCGACGGAATCCACCCCCACTGCCTTGCGGCCAATGTCGTCGTGTGCGCCGCATCCACAGCCAACGGCATGCTCATGGACGTCGCCAACGGCGCTTGACACCGCGGGCTTACGCGAAGTGGTACGCCGGGATTTGGTTGCCGCCATCGTGGTCATCCCTCGTGGAAGTTGTGCCCTGCCGCCACGTGCAATACGCGGCGCATATACCCCGCTCCCCTACCCGCAGTATACCACCCGACGGCCGGATTCTTTCAATCCCGACCATCGGTACCTCTCGCTCACGCGATTCGCGCGGTGCGCAGCCGCAACGAATTCGTCACGACGCTCACTGAGCTGAACGCCATCGCCGCACTCGCCAGGATGGGACTCAGCAGCAAACCGAAGGCGGGATAGAGCAAGCCAGCAGCGACCGGAATGCCGACCACGTTGTAGATGAACGCCCAGAACAGGTTCTGTCGCATGGTGCGCATGGTGCGGCGCGACAGCGACACGGCCTGCGCTGCACTACGCAGATCTCCGCGCATTAGGACGACGTCGGCCGCCTCCACCGCGATGTCGGTCCCCGTCCCGATGCCGATCCCCACGTCGGCCTGCGCGATGGCGGGACCGTCATTGATGCCATCCCCCACCATCGCCACGACCTTGCCCTCCCCCTGCAACCGCTTGATCTCCGCCACCTTCCCTTCGGGCATCACGCCGGCCACCACGCGGTCGATGCCCGCCTCCCTGGCGATGGCCTCGGCAGTGCGCTGGTTGTCCCCGGTGAGCATCACGACCTCCAGCCCCATCTCATGGAAGCGCGCAATCGCCTCGCGGGACGTGTCCTTGATGGGATCGGCAACCGCGACCACGCCCGCCAACGCGCCTTCCACCGTCACGTACATCGGCGTCTTGCCTTCCCCGGCCAGGCGCTCCGCATCACCGCGCAGCGGCGACGCATCCACCGACCAGTCCTCCATGAAGGCCTCGTTCCCGACGGCCAGGGCGCGGCCGTCGATGATGCCATGTGCACCGCGTCCACTGACCGCCGCGAAACCCTCCGGCGTGGCCAGTACCACGTTGCGCTCCTTCGCGTACCTGACGATCGCGTCAGCCAGCGGATGCTCACTGGAGTTTTCGAGCGATGCCACCAGACGCAGTAACTCGTCGGGTGAATCCCCGAACTCGCCCACGGGGAGGAGATCGGTGACGGTCGGCTTCCCTTCCGTCACGGTGCCCGTCTTGTCCAGCACCATCGTCGTGATCTTGCCCGCCTGCTGCAACGCCTCGCCCCCCTTGATGAGAATGCCGAGTTCTGCCCCCTTGCCCGTGGCGACCATCACGGCGGTCGGCACCGCCAGTCCCATGGCGCAGGGGCACGCAATGATGAGCACCGCCACCGCCGCCGCGAATCCGCGCACTGCCGGGGCCTGCTCGGCGAGCACGTACCATCCCACGAAGGTCGCGATGGCCAGCGAGATCACGATCGGCACGAAGACACCGCTGATCTGGTCGGCGAGACGCTGGATGGGCGCGCGGCTGCCTTGCGCATCGCGCATGAGCCGCACGATCTGCGCGAGCACGCTGTCCTGGCCAAGGGTCGTCGCGGTATAGCGGAATGCGCCGGTGCCATTGATCGTCCCTCCGATCACGCGATCACCGGGCTTCTTGCCCACGGGGAGCGACTCTCCCGTCAGCATGCTCTCGTCGACGGCGCTTTCGCCCTGCACGATGTCTCCGTCCACCGGCAGACGATCGCCGGGCCGCACGACGATGACCTCGCCGGCGCGCACGCTCTCGACGGGCACGTCCACTTCCTGGTTGTCACGGATGACGCGCGCGCTCTTGGGTTGCAGCTGTACCAGGGCACGCAGGGCGCTGGCCGTCTGCTTCTTCGCACGGGCCTCGAACATGTTGCCGGTGAGGATCAGCGCGATGATGATGACGACCGCCTCGTAGTAGACGTCGGGTGTCATGCCGCGACTGATGAATATCTCCGGCGCGACGGTGGCGACCACGGAATACAGGAACGCCGCGCCCGTGCCCACGGCCACGAGGGTGTTCATGTCGGCGGAGTGGTGCCGGAAGCCGGCCCACGCGCGGGTGTAGAAGTGACGGCCCGCCCACGCCATGACGCCGAGCGTCACCGCCAGCAGCAACCAGCTGAGCGGACGTGCCGGAATGTCGTACATCCACGGCACCACACGCTGCAGCGCGGGGTCGAGCACGCGCATGGACCACCGCATGAACGGATCATTCACCTCGCCATGCGCGTGACTCGCCGCGGCGAGCTGGCTCATCAAGGGCATCGAGACCAGCATGGCGATCACGCCGATGATGCCGCTGACGATCGCCTTGCGACGAAAGTCGTGGTACTCCTCGTCCTGCGCCAGGTCACGCGCCTCCTGCTCCTCGAACGCCGTCTGGTCAGGATTTGCCAGCTCGGCGCCGTATCCCGTCTGCCGGATGGCCTCGACCAAATCTTCGGGCGATGCGGCGCTCGGATCGAAGGTGATCGTGGCGTTCTTCATCATCAGGTTGACGGTCGCGTCGGACACACCGGGCTGCTTTTGCAGCGTGCGCTGCACGCGCGACTGGCACGCGGCGCACGTCATGCCGCTGACGGGAATACGGATCGTCTCGGATGTGGCCGCAATGCCACTGCCGGTCGCGTCCGCGCCGTCCTTGCGGTCGGCATGGTGCACGCGCGGCGTTGTGCTGGTAGTCATGAGAGTTTCCTCAGTCCTCGGCGATGATGGTGCCACGGAGCATGCTCATGCCGCACATGAACTCGTAGCGGCCCGCAGTCGCGGGCGTGATCTCGATCGTGGTCTGCTGGCCGGTGGGGAGAAACTTCCGGATGCCGAAGTCGGGGAGGACGACCTCCTCGGAGCAACTGGAGTTGTCCCGCCGATCGAAGACCAGGCGCAGCGGCTGGCCCGCCTTCACCCGCACCTGCGCGGGGCTGTAGCCGCCATCCACCGTAATGGTCACCTGCGCTGGAGCGTTGGTGTTGGTGCCGTCGGCCGACCCCGCTCCCGCAGGGCCGGCGACGGCCTGGACCGCGCCGGAGTGGTTGGCAAAGAAGTACCAGTTCACCAACGCGATGGCCGCAAGCCCGCCGAGCAGGACCAGCCACTCGCTTGTTGTGATCGTCTGCATGGGATCGTTTCTCCGGCTGAGAGTGGAGTTACGCCGCGGCGGCGACGTAGCCTTCGTCGGCGATCGCGTCGACGATGGCCTGTGCGTTGGCGCGCGCCGGGTCGAAGGTGACGGTGGCCTGCCCGATCTTCACCTGCTCGATCACTACCCCGTCCTGCGCCTTGAGCGCCTTCATGACCATGCTCACGCAATGCCCGCAGGTCATTCCGTCGATGTTGAGGGTGAGCCGTTGCATCGTGTATTCCTCGAGTGTTGGATTGCTGTCGTCTGAAGTCCACGCCGGCAGCTTCGCGGTCTGGCACGGGGAGCGGTACTCCCCGCGGGTATAGTGTAATATACCCCCCTACCCTATGCAAGGGGTGCCCGGCAGGATGTCGTCCGGCCCCTGGCTCATCAGGTCGCGGTTCGGGAGAGGGCGCGGGATGCGCCTGGCCAGGGCGTGCCCGCGGCAGAGGCGGCGGGCTCGTCCAGAAAGACTTCCGGTGCCGCGGTGCATGGGCGGGACGGAATGCGTAGATTCGCGCCGAAGCCACTGGCGACCTCCCACCTCCTCTCCGCCTTTCATGCGCGCGCTCCTGAGCTCGACTCTCGCGATCCTGCTCGTCTCGGCCGCCGCTCCGGCCCAGACCATTCAGTACCGCGCGCTCAACGGCGCGGCGTTTCGATCCGAGCACAATTCGGGAGACATCGCCCGGGTCGAGCGTGAGCTGGCCCTCGATCCACGCAACGTGGAGACACTGCTGGCCCTGGGACTCGCGCAGAGCGCCGCGCGTCAGTATCGCGAGGCGGTGGCCACGTTCACGCGCGGCCTGGAGATCGCCCCGGCCAATCCCCTGCTCTACCGCTGGCGCGGGCACCGCTACATCTCGCTGGGCGACTTCGACCGGGCGCTGGCTGACCTCACGCGCGGCAACACCCTGGACACGCTCAACTACGACATCTGGTACCACCTCGGCGTGGCGCGCTACGAGCGGCGGGAGTTCGGCGCCGCGGCCGATGCGTTCGCGCGCGCGCAGCAACTCGCGCCTAACGCGGACGAAGTGGCCGGCTCGAGCGACTGGCTGTGGATGTCGAGCGCGCGCGCCGGTCGCGCCGCCCAGGCCACGGAGGCGCTCGCGCTCATCACCAGCGACTTCAAGGTCACCTCCGCCACCGCGTACCTGCAGCGGCTGAAGCTCTATCGCGGCCTCATCGGCCCGGACGACGTGCTGATGCCCACCGACACCGCTGGCGTGCAGCGCTCGACGCTGAGCTACGGCGTGGGCAACTGGTACCTCGTGCAGGGCGACACCACGAGTGCGCGGCGCTGGTTCGAGCGCGCCGTGGCGGCCGGCGGCTGGCCCGCCTTTGCTTACTTCGCCGCGGAGCGGGAACTGCTACGACTGAAATAGCAGATCAGGCTGGGCTCACTCCTTGATCCGGCGCCCCGCTTCTCATGCCGGGCAGCAGGGGCAGTGTCGCCACCTCGCCGTTGGACAGCGTGCGCAGCGATTCAAGCGGACGGACAGTGACGTCGACAGGTTCGAGTTCCTGAATCTCCGCCGGGGATTCGACGCCAAGCTCCTTGAACTTCCTACCGGAGACGAGCACGCGCGATTCGAGCGTGCCGACGGTGGCGTTGTATGCGCCCACGGCCGATTTGAGACTGGCACCCACCCGCGCGAAGTGCTCGGCCAGCTTGGAAATGCGGTCGTGCAGATCCTGACCGAGATCCCGAATCTGTGCGGCATTTTCGGCAACCTGTTCCTGGCGCCACCCGTAGGCGATCGTCTTGAGCAGGCCGATGAGCGTGGTAGGACCCGCCAGCAGCACGTTGTTCGAGAATCCCCGCTCTTGCAGCTGAGGATCCTGCTGGCAGGCGGCGGTAAGGAAGGATTCGCCCGGAACGAAGAGGATCACGAAGTCCGGCGAATGCTCGAATTGATCCCAGTACGACTTCGCGGACAATTGATCGATGTGCGCGCGAAGCTGTCGTGCGTGTGCGTCGAGACATCGCTCCTTGGTCGCCTCGTCCGGCGCCTCCAGCGCGTCGAGATAGGCCTGCAGCGGAACCTTGGCATCAACGACGATGGTCTTTCGACCCGGCAGATTCACCAGCAGGTCAGGACGCAACCTCGCGTCATCGGAAACGACCGTCGTCTGCTCGGTGAAGTCGCAATGCCGCTCCATGCCGGCAAACTCCACCACCTTCCGCAGCTGCAACTCCCCCCACCGTCCCCGCACCTGCGGCGCGCGCAGCGCCTTCACGAGGTTCTGCGTCTCCGACGAAAGACGGACCTGTCCCTCGCTGAGGTTCTTGATCTGGTTCTCGAGCGCCGAGAAAGTCCCGATGCGGTGCTTCTCCACCTCGCTCACCACTCCCTGCAGCTTCTCGAGGCTCTCCTTGATCGGCGTGACGAGCTGCTGCACCTCCGCCTTGCGTGCGTCGATGTCGGCTGCGGCCCCTTCGCGCAGCTGCCCGAATCGCCCGCTCGCCATTTCGAGGAACGAGGCGCCACTCTGCTGCAGCACGTCCCCCGCGAGCTTGGAGAAGCTCTCCGTCAGCCGCTCCTCCGACTTGGCGAGAAAGGCAAGCTGCTCCTCCGTCGCCCGTCGCTCCGTCTCCCGCGTAGCCTTCAAGCTCGCCAGCGCTTCGGCGCTCTCGCGCTCCGCACGCTGCGCCGAGGCCAGCGCGACGTCGCGCTCGCGCACCCGCTCCTCGCTTTCGCGGCGCTCGCGCAGCGTCTCGGCTGCCGCACGCTGCCGCTCCTCATCCCGCGCCGCCAGCGTCGCCGCCAGCGCCCCGATGCCCGACCGCCCGAACAGGTACCCAAGCACCCCCGCGATGACTATCCCCACCACCCCAAGCAGCACAGCTGAATCGCCCACTGATTCTCTCTCCAGTTAATGAACTCCCTCGTCTTCCCGTCTTCTCCTAGCCCGTCTTCTCGTCTTCTCGTCTTCGCATAGCTGAGGTAAAACCCCGGCATCACAAACAGATTCAACGCCGTAGACGACACCAGCCCCCCCAGGATGATCACCGCCATCGGGTACTCGATCTCATGCCCGGGACGATTGCCACCGATCACGAGCGGTAGCAACGCGAGGGCGGTGACCGACGCCGTCATCAGGATCGGGACGAGCCGCTCGCTGGCGCCGCGCAGCACCAGCGCCCGCCCGAAGGGTTCGCCTTCGTGCGCCTCCAGGTGTCGGAAGTGGCTCACGAGCATGATGCCATTGCGGGCCGCGATGCCGATAACGGTCACAAATCCCACCAGCGACCCTAACGACAGCACGCCCCCCGATATGATGGCCGCGGCCACCCCGCCGATGAGGGCCAGCGGGAGGGAGGCGACCACCAAGCCGGTCGTGCGAACGGAGCCGAAGTCGGCGTAGAGCACCAGCAGGATACCGGCCAGCGCCAGGAGCCCAAGCAGGAAGAGGCGACGACTCGCGGCACGCTGTGCGGCCCACTCGCCCAGCACCTCCGCATGGAAGCCCACTGGCATGCGCACCCGGGCCACCGCCGCCTCCACCGCGCGCGTCGCGCCCGCCAGGTCGCTGCCCGCCACGTTGGCCGTCACGTCGAGTCGCCGCGACGACCCCTCGCGCGTGATTTCGTTCGGCGTGGGCATCACCTGCACGGTCGCCACATCCTGTAACGGAATGGCCGCGCCGCCCGGCGTCGCGAGCACGAGCCGACGCAGGGCGCCGGGATCGCTCCGGATCTCGGGGATGCCCCACACCACCACGTCGTACACCTTCTGACGGTCGTACACTTCGCCGACCTTGCTGCCCTTCACCAGCGTTGCCACCTGCCGACGCACGTCGCCGGCGGTGAGGCCATACTGCGCCAACTCGGCGGGGCGCACGTCCACTTCCAGCTGGGGCACGAGCACGAGGGGCTGCACCTTGAGATCGGCCAGGCCCTCCACTTCGCCCACCACGCGTCCCACCTCGGCGGTTACGGCGCGCAACGTGTCGAGCTGGTCGCCGTACACCCGCACCACGATGCTGGCGCTGGCCCCGGTGAGCACCTCCTTGACGCGCTCGCGCAGGTACGTGAGCAGGTCGCGATACAGTCCAGGGTACTGGTCCACCGTGCGCTGCGCCTGCGCCACCGTCTCATCGTACGGGACCTTCGGATCGATGCTGATCCACAGCTCGGTGAAGTTCGGTCCCACCACTTCGTCGGCCACCTCCGCGCGTCCGATGTGCGCCCCGAAGTTGCGCACGCCGGGAATGGCCATCAGGTCCTCGCTGGCCAGCACCGTGACGCGCTTCATCGCCTGCAGCGAGGTGCCCGGCTTCTCCACCCAGTGCATCAAAAAATCGTATTCCTTGAACTTGGGCAGGAACTCCTGGCCCAGCAGCGGAATGGCAACGACCGCCGCCACGAAGGTGATCGCGAGCCCGATAGACACCTGGCGCGGGCGATCGAGCAATCGCGGCAGCGCGTCGGCGTACCACCGCTTGAGTCGGTGCGCGAGCGGCGAGTCTCCATGCCGGTCCACGTTTCCCGGCAGCAGGATCAACGACATCGCCGGTGTGACGATCAGCGCGGTGAGCAGCGAGGCGATGATGGCGAAGACGTACGCCTGCGCGAGCGGACGGAAGAACGAGCCGGCGAGTCCCCCGAGGAAGAAGACGGGGATGAACATCAGCACCACGATCACGCTGGCGTACACCACCGCGCTTCGCACCTCGAGCGAGGCATCCAGCACCACCGCAAGGGACGAGCGCGGCGAGCCCAGCGTCCGGTTCTCCCGCAGCCGGCGCACGATGTTCTCCACGTCGATGATGGCATCGTCCACCACTTCACCGAGCGCGATCACCAGTCCCGCCAGCACCATCGTGTCCAGCGTGCCCCCGCGGTAGCGCATGGCCACCGCCGCGGCCACGAGCGAGAGGGGGATCGCGGTGAGCGAAATGAGCGCCGATCGCCAGTCGCGCAGGAAGAGAATCAGCACGAGCACCACCAGGACGCAGCCGATGAGCAGCGCCTGGTTGAGATTCGACAGCGCCATCTCGATGAAGGTGGCGGGCCGGAAGATGGTGGCGTCGATGTCCACGCCGCTCATCGCCGGCCGCAGGGCTTCCAGCGCCTCGTCCACCCCGCGCGTGACGTCCAGCGTATTGCCCCACGGCTGCTTCTCCACGATCAGCAGCAAGCCGTCGCGCGAGTTGATGACGGCGTCGCCGATGAGTGGCGGATTGCCCTCCTGCACCCGCGCCACGTCGCCTAACGTGAGCACCGAGAAGCCGGGCCGGGCGATGGGGGCCAGCGCGAGCGCGGCCGCATCCATGCCCCGCGAGCGTTGCGCCACCGCCAGCCGCTGCTGCGGCGTGTCCACGAACCCGCCCGCCTGCAGCTCCACCGCATCCCCCGCGGCGCGCTTCACCTCGTCCAGGGAGACACCGTGCGCGCGCAGCCGGTCGGGGTCCACCAGCACTTGCAGCTGCCGAGGACGCTCGCCCCAGACGGCGACGTTCGCGACGCCCGGCACCGCCATGAGCCGCGGCCTTATGGTCCAGCGGGCCAGCATGGAGAGTTCGGTGAGCGAGAGCGAGTCGCTGGTGAGCCCCACCTTCAGCACACGCGCCAGCGAGGAGTGCGGGGAGAGCATCACCGGGGGCTGAGCCACCCCCGGCAGCTGCGGCGCCACGCGTGCCAGCCGCTCGGCCACGAACTGCCGGGCGACGAACAGGTCGGTGCCGCCCTGGAAGAGCAAGACGACCGACGACAGTCCCAGCACCGACTTCGACCGCACGGTTTCCACATACGGCGTGCCGTTGAGTGCGTTCTCCAGCGGCACCGAGATCAGCGCCTCGACTTCCTCCGTCGACAGCCCCGGCGCCTCGGTCTGGATCTCGACCAATGGCGGCGCAAACTCGGGGAAGACGTCCAGCGGGGCATCGGCCACCGCCCACACGCCCACGATCAGCAGCAGAAGGGTGATCGCGACGACGGCCACTCGCTGTCGCAGGGCCGTGGCAATGAGCCAGCGCATCGCTATTTCCCCGCTCCGAACTCAGTGCCCCACAGCTCGGCCGCCCCGTCCGTCACGACCGCGGCCCCCGGGCCGATGCCCGACCGCACCTCGGCCCAGCCTCCGCTTACCGTGCCGATGGCCACGCGACGGCGCGTGTACTGCCGCGGCGCCACCCGCTCGTACACCCACGTGCCCCCGTCATGGTCGAACACCACGGCCGCCCACGGGACGGTGAGTACGGCACTGCCCTGCCCTCGTTCCGGCACCGATACCTGCACGCGCTCTCCGGGCCGGAGCCCGTGCCCCGCCTTCGCGACCACGTAGTACAGGTCGGAGCTGGCGCTGGCCGCGTTCGCGTTAGGCGGCGCCGTGACGTGAGTCGCGGTGAGTGCGGCCGCCGTCGCGGTGGCGCCCAGGCGATGCACGGCCGCCGTTGCCCGGGCATCCAGCCGGGAGAGGTCACCCACATATGCCCGCACCCGCAACCAGACCGCATCCAGGCGCGCGATCTCAACGAGCGGCGCGCCCGCCGCCACCACCTGCCCCTCACCCACGAAGAGCGAGAGCACCACGCCGTCGAGCGGGGATCGCAGCGTGAGTGACGACACGCCAGCCGGCACCCCCCGGGCACCCGCCGCCAAGTTCGACCGCCCTTCGGCCGCGTCGAAGGCGGCGCGTGCCATCGCTTGCTCCGCGTCTGCCACTTCCTTGTCCCGCGCGGACACGAGCCGGTCGCGCCACAACGCGGCCACCCGCTCCGCTTCGAGCTGTGCACGCGTCAACCGGGCGCGGGCGACCTGCAGCTCTTCGGTGGAGCGCAGCAGGTCGCGATCCTGCGCGATGGGCACGAGCGTGAGCACCGGCGCCCCCGCCGACACGCGACGTCCGCTCACCGGCAGCTCTCCCGCCGCCACCCGCACCACCCGCCCCGCCACGGGGGCCACGAGCTGCTGTGACATGCCGGGAATCGCCATCACTTCGCCAGGCAACGAGCGCGACGCCGAGAGCCGTCGCATCGCCACCGTGTCCACAGCAATGCGCAGGCGACGCTCCGCCTCCTCACCCAGCGAGATGGTGGCCAGCGCGCTCTCCTTCACCGGGTTGGCCACGGTGGCCGCCTTCTCCTCGGCCTTGGGCTCGTCCTTGCCGCAGGCGAGGCCGGCGAGGCAAAGGAGGGCAATGCGTACAGCGTTCGATACCGGCATGGGGGCCTAACGATTCGGGAACGTCGGGGAGCGCCCGGCCACCGCGGCCAGGTCGGCACGGGCTTCCTGGAATGCGAGCAGTTCATCCACCGCCAGCAGCTGTGCGTCGCGCTCGGCGCGCAGCGCCTCCAGCACCTGCAGCACGCTCGTGCGGCCGGCGTCGTACAACCTCACGGCGCCCTCGCGGAGCTGCACCACGCCTACCACCAGCGAGTCCGACGCCAGGCGCGCGCGACGCGCCGACTCCTCGGTGCGGGCACGCGCCACCGCGAGCGCGCGCGTGGCCTCGAGCTCGGCCTCGGTGGCTTGCGCTTCGGCAAGCCGCGCCCGCGCCACACTAGCATCCATCGCCTCATTGCCCAGCGAGAACAGGGGCAGCGGCACGGAGAGGCCAAGGCGTGTGAGGGTCGGCACGCCGGGCACACGGCTCCACTCCCGTTGCAGCAGCACGCCAGGCACCGGAAGGCGCGCCCAGCGCAGGCTGCGCGCGCTCAGTCGCGCCGCGTCCGACGCGGCGCGCGCACGTTGCACCTCCGGCACCTCCTCGACCGCGAACGAGGGTGCGAGTATCGCGTCGCTCAGCCCATCGGAGAGGCTCGTGGAGGGAACCGGCGGCAGCGGGGACTCCCACGCGAGCTCACGTGCGAGATCCGCACGGCGAGTCGTCCGGACCTCCAGCGCCCGGGAGAGCTGGAGCCGCGCTCGCGTGGCCTCCAGCGTGAGCTGCAGTCGGTCGAGGTCGGAGATATCGCCCAGCGTCGCGCGCCGCACCGCGAGGGCGCCCAGTGAATCGGCGAGTCGCACGAGGTCTTCCAGCAGCCGCACGCGGCGCTCGGCGGCCGCCGCCGCGAAGTACGCCCGCGCCACGTCGCGCTCCAGGTTCGCCATGCGCTGCGCCGAGTCGGCGCGCGCTGCGGCCACCTGCGCATCGGCGGAGGCGCGCTCGAGGCCGAGCCTAGGCAGCGATCCCAGCGGCTGCGTCACCGAGAGCCGGCGGGTTTCGTCGGCTGCAACGGTGGAGTATTCGACGGTAGGATTCGACGGCCGGCCGGAGAGGCGGCGCTCGGCGCGCCGTTCCTCCACGCGAGCAGAGATGCCGATGGCCTCGGCGCGAGACGTGCGCGCGCGGGCGAGGGCCTCGGTCAGCGACAGCGAGTCAGTGGACGCTGACACCTGCAACAGCAGGGGAAGCAGCACTACCTGCAGCATGAACACCCGGGACGTGGGTCACGCCGGGGACGCTCGATCACGGCCCTCTCAACAGTTGCGTCCAACCTGCCCCCCGCGCCGGTATGAAGGAAGGGCGCGCGGCGTGATAGTGCTGCGACGTGCGTCGCGTTG
>JBDSVW010000335.1:0-8403 GCA_039927015.1 Gemmatimonadaceae bacterium
CTTCGCGCGCGGGCGGACCTGCTCAGCGTCGCGTCGCTGGACCTGGTGGAGGCGCGGCTCTTTCCGTCGGCGATGGCGGCACGCGAGCAGGCGAATGCGACGTTCGATTTGCTGGACGGCGTGCTGCTGGAGAGCCGCGTGCCGGTGTACCGGCTCACCGAGGAGTTCGCGGAGCATCCCGTGTGGCGCGCCGGCCTCACCACCGCGCTCCAGGACCTGCTGCGCGAGCTGGAGTTGTTAGGCGACAACCTCCGGCTCGTGCGTGAGCGACTCGAGACCGACGAGAAGGCGATCGAGGCGCAGGGCACCCTTCTGGGCGAGGTACGCGGCGTCACGCGGCGGCTGGAGGCCGCCGGGGACGCGCTGCGGGCCGGCCTCACGCCGGCGGGCAAGCTGCCCACCGTGCGGTGGCTGGAAGCGCGCGGCAAGGACCGGAATCTCGCGGTCACCAGCGTGCCGCTCGATCTCGCGCCGATCCTGCGCGACGACCTCTTCAAGCGGCTCGAAACGACGATCGTGACGAGCGCCACGCTCTCGACCGCGGGCCGCTTCGACTTCCTGCGCACGCGGCTCGGTCTTACCGAGAGCGAGGTGGAGCCGGAAGTGGCGATTTTCCCATCGCCCTTCGACTATGCGACGCAGGCGATGCTGGCCATCCCGACCGACACCCCCGCGCCTAACGTGGATCCGGGCGCGCATTTGCGGGCGGTGGTGATGGCCATCGCATCGGTGGCGGAGGCGGCGGGGGGCGGCGTGTTCGCACTCTTCACCTCGCACCGTGATCTGCGCGAGGCGGCCGTCGCGTTGCGCGAGCGCGGTCTGGACCAGCGCTATCCGCTGATGGTGCATGGCGAGGATGGGCGCGACGCCCTGCTGCGACGCTTCAAGGCAGCGGGGCACGCGATCCTGCTCGGCACGTCATCGTTCTGGGAGGGGGTGGACGTACCCGGTGAGCCGCTGCGCGCGCTGGTGCTGAGCAAGTTGCCGTTCAAGGTGCCGAGCGATCCGCTGACCGCGGCACACTGCGAGGCCATCGAGGCGCGTGGGGGCGACGCATTCCGGGAGTACATGATTCCGCACGCCGCCCTGCGCCTCAAGCAGGGCTTCGGCCGACTCATTCGCACGGCGGACGACCGGGGCATCGTGTTGCTGATGGATTCGCGCGCCGCGACCAAGGAGTATGGCCGCGAACTCGTGGATGGGCTTCCTCCCGCCCGACGCGTGGTGTCGACGTGGGCCGTCGTGGAGCGGGAGATCCGCGAGTTCTATCGCGAGGACAGGGTAGGGCACACTCGTGGCGGAGAGTAACTTCAGCGTGCGCCGCAGCAGGCCGCTTGTTTCGAGCATCCTTTCCCGACCCCGAGCCCCCGCATGAAGCCCTCGAAGATTGTCTGCATCGGCCGCAACTACGTGGATCATGCGAAAGAACTTGGCAATGAAGTGCCCAAGGAGCCGCTCTTCTTCCTCAAGCCGCCGTCCTCGCTGATCGGGAATGACGAGGCGATCGTGCTGCCGCCGCAGTCCTCGCGCGTGGAGTTCGAGGGCGAGATCGCGATCGTCATCGGCACGCGACTCAAGAACGCGTCCGAAGCAGAGGCGCTGGCCGCGGTCGCGGGCGTGGTGGCACTGAACGACGTCACGGCGCGAGACCTGCAGCGCACTGATTCCCAATGGACGCGCGCCAAGGGGTTCGACACGTTCTGCGCGGTCGGGACGCCGAAAACAGGCGAATCCTTCGATTTTGGTGCGCTCGAGATCGTCACACGTGTGAATGGCAAGGAGCGCCAACGGGCCCACGGACGCGACATGGTGTTTTCCGTGCCGTTCCTCCTGTCGTATGTTTCACGGGTCATGACGCTGGAGCCCGGTGACCTGCTGGCGACGGGGACGCCCGCCGGGGTCGGTCCGCTCGCTCCGGGAGACGTGGTGGAAGTCGAGATCCCGGGTGTCAGTTCGGTGCGGAATTCCGTGCGCAGCGCCGAATAGCCGCGAATCCAACGAAACGGAGAGGAAACCCGTCGAACTCGGGGGGTTACCAATCAGAGACGTATTCCGCACGCCCTGCCCACTCATCCCGTCGCTCCCACTGAATGCAGACACTCCGCGAACGTCGTACAGAAGGCATCGGGCCAGGTGGCAAGGCCCGGCGTTCGGCGCGCGCGACGGCGGTCTCGGTGGTGCTGCACATCGTCCTGGTGTTCGGACTCTGGGAGGCGTTCCAGTCGGCGGGCGGCATTCAGCGATTGCTGGAGCAGGCGCCCGAGCCGCGCGTGCAGCGCGAGCGTCTCCGGTTCGTGACGGTGGCGCCGGCGGCCACGCCGGTGCCGACGGTGGCGAGTGTCGGCGGAGGTGAGGAAGAACGGGCGGGCCGCACCACGGGTCCCGCTTCCAATTCCCTCGTGCCCAGCGCCTCGACCGTGCCGATCGTTTCTCCCACCGACATTCCGGCCGGTATTCCAGCCCCCGGTGCCGGTTTCGACGTGAATGCCGGCACGCCAGCGGGCGGACCGCTGGCCGCGGGACGCGGACCGTTGAAGGGACTGCAGCCGGGGTATGCCGATCCGAGGCTCTGGGTTCGTGCGCCTACGCTGGAATACGCGCCCAAGACGTCGGAGGAGCGCCTCGATTCCGCGGTGGCGTCGACCATCAATCGCTACCGTGATTCCGTGCTCGCCAACACGCACACGCCTAACAAGTTCGAGCGCGGCGACTGGACGTACGAGACGAAGGACGGCAAGCGCTATGGCATGGACCAGCAGTTCATCCGGCTCGGCAAGTTCTCCATTCCCACCGCGCTGCTCGCGCTGCTGCCGCTCAACCAGATGCAGGGCAACCCGATCGAGAACGACCGGCAGAAGCGGCTGGCTGCCATCCGGGTGGACATCATGTCGGGGGCGCAGGCCTCGATGAACGAGGAGGACTTCCGGCAGGCGGTGAAGGCCATCCGCGAGCGCAAGGAGAAGGAGCGCGCCGCGGCCGAGAAGCAGAAGAAGGCCGCGGAGAAGACGATCTCCGATCGTTAGGCGTCGTCGCCGGTTCCGTCGGGGGCATCGTGCAGCGTGCGGAAGACGGCGCTCACGACGCCCAGCACGGAGAAGTCGTCGCTGGGTCCAAGGAAGAGTTCTGCCTCACCGGCCGTCGCCGTGGACAGCGACAGGACCGCGCCCAGCCGGGCCATCGTGCGCACCATCACGTGTGCATCCACCCGCACCGCGATCATGTCCCCATCGCGGGCCCGGATGGATGGGTTGACGAGGATCCAGTCGCCGTCGTGCACGCCGCGCCCCACCATGGCATCGCCCGCGTTGCGCAGGAAGAACGCGTCCTCGACGGGCACGAAGGAGCGATCCATCGCGATCCAGCGCAGCCGGTTGTCGTCAGTTAGGTGCGGCTCGGTGACGTTGACGCGCGCGTAGACGGGGACGGGCTGTACGTGACCCATCGACGACCAGCCCACGATGCGCACACCACGCGACCGCGCGCCCTCGCGCTCGATGAAGCCCTTGTCGGCGAGCGACTGGAGGACTTCAGCGACCGTCTTGGTGGACTTGATACGGAAACGCCGCCCGATCTCGCGCACGCTCGGCTGGAACGTGTTCTCCGCGAGAAAATCGAGGAGAAAATGGTAGACGCGGCGTTCAAGGGGGGAGAGCGGGTCGTTCATCCTGGGAGGCGGCAAAGCGCGATGCCCTGCGCGAGGCGCCGGGGGTGGCGACGACGATGCATGCGCAGCGACCTCGCGTCAACCGCCACGCGCTACTCCGCGAGATGGGTCGCGGCGGCGTCGAGGCGCGCCAGGGAGCGCTCACGACCGATGGCGAGCAGGACATCGAAGATGCCCGGCGTCGCCGCGACACCCGTGAGGGCGACCCGCATCGGCTGGAAGAGCTTGCCCACGCCCACGCCGCGCGCCTCCGCCAGCTGCCGGAGTGCGTCCTCCATGGCCGTCGCGTCCCACGCGACCTCGGCCAGCCGGTCGCGCAGCGTGCGGAGCAGCTCGGCCGTGGCGGCGCGGTCCTTCCACTGCTTCGCCGCGGCGTCCGGGTCGTACGCCACCTCATCGAGGAAGTACGGCCGGCACTGCTCCACCAGTTCGTTCACGGTGCGGGCCCGCAGGCGCAGCAGTTCCAGCAAGCCGAGCCACCACTCGCGGCGTGCCGCGAGCGTCGCCTCCGTCGCGAGACCGGCGGCAATAAGGAACGGGCGCAGGTACAACTCGAGCGCCTCGATGGGTCCGTGCGCCATGTGCTGTCCGTTCATCCATTCCAGCTTCTTGTTGTCAAACACCGCGGCCTTCTTGAGCATGCCGTCGCTGGAGAACAGCTCGACCATCTCATCGCGGGTCATCACCTCGCGGTCGCCGCCGGGCGACCATCCCAGCAGCGCGAGAAAGTTGTTCATCGCCTGCGGAAGGATGCCGAGGTGCTGGTAATCGCCCACCGCCGTCGCCCCGTGTCGCTTGGAGAGCTTCTTGCCATCCATGCCGTGGATCATGGGCAGGTGCGCGAAGGTGGGCAGTGCCGCGCCTAACGCCTCATAGAGCAGGATCTGCTTCGGCGTGTTGGAGATGTGGTCGTCGCCCCACCTCACGACCGTGATGCCCATCGCGATGTCGTCGGAGACGACGGCGTGGTTATAGATGGGGGTGCCATCGGAGCGGAGGATGATGAAGTCGTCGATGTCCTTGTTGGGGAAGGAAATCGTGTCATGCACCATGTCAGTCCACTCCGTGGCGCCGGGCGGGACCTGGAATCGGATGGTATGGGGATCTCCCCGCTCCAGCCGCAGCGCCATCTCGCCCGGCGGCAACTCCGCCATGGGCCGGTCGAAGCGAAACTGCCCGCCGCGCGACTCCGCCTCCTGGCGCATCCGATCGAGCTCGGCGGCCGTCGTGAAGTCCCGGTACGCGGCGCCCGTCTCGAGCAGCCGGTAGGCGTCGTTCCGGTGGCGCTCAACGTTCGCCCCCTGAAAGACCACGTCCTCATCCCAGGTGAGCCCCAGCCACGTAAGTCCCTCGAAGATCGCCTGGGTGCTCTCGTCGGTGCTGCGGGCCCTGTCGGTGTCCTCGATGCGCAGCAGAAAGGTTCCGCCCGTCTTCTTCGCGTACAGCCAGTTGAACAGCGCCGTGCGCGCCCCGCCGACGTGCAGATATCCGGTGGGGGAGGGGGCAAAGCGGAGTCGGGGTGCTGACATGGTGAAGTTGTCCAGGAACTGGCGGGTCCAACGGAAAACGGGAGACGGATTGTGGCCCGTCTCCCGTCGGTACTCTTCCGTGCGCGGTACGGAGACGGAGGGATTCGAACCCTCGGTAGGAGTTACCCCCTACGCCGGTTTAGCAAACCGGTGCCTTCAGCCTCTCGGCCACATCTCCAGAATGCCCCATGGTCGGGCAGGGACGGATGTTAGTCCGGTGGGATGAGGGCGTCAACGGATTGCGCCGTCTGGTCTGCCTGCACCACGTCCAGGAGCCGCTGCGCGTCGAGCGGCTTCACGAGGTGATGAGCGAAGCCGGCCTCCCTGCTGCGACGGCGATCCTCCTCCTGCCCATAGCCCGTGAGGGCGATGAGTCGCAGCGGAGTGCCCCGGAGGCGTTCGCGCAGTTTGAGGGCGAGCTCATAGCCGTCCATCACGGGCAGCCCGATATCCACGATGGCCACCTGGGGCGAGAAGTGCTCGACGAGCTTCAGCGCCTGCGGTCCATCGTGCGCGATCTCGACCTCATGCCCGACTTCCCGCAGGATCTCCGACAGCAGCTCCACCGCGTCCACGTTGTCGTCCACCACCAGCACGCGGCGCGGATCCGGAGAGCGCTGGGCGGTGTCGGGGAAGGCGGGGTACGGCTGCGGCGTGTCTTCCGCCGCCACGGCCGGGAGCGTAAGCACGAATTCGCTGCCGAGTCCCAGGCCGTCGCTGGTGGCGACCACCGTGCCACCGTGCATCTGCACGAGGCTCCGCACCAGGGCGAGACCGATGCCCAGTCCGCCTTCGGCGCGGTCGGAGGAGCGCTTGGCCTGCACAAAGAGGTCGAAGATGCCCGGGAGCACGTCGGGTGCGATGCCGATACCGTTGTCCTTCACCCGGACCACCAACTCGTGTTCGTTGCGCTCACCATCGACGGAGATGTGTCCCCCCGTCTCCGTGTACTTGGCGGCGTTCGTGAGCAGGTTGGCGACCACCTGCGAGAGTCGCGTGGAATCGCCGAGCACCGACATGCCTTTGCGCGGCACGTTGGCGGTGAGAGTATGGCTTCGGCGCTCGAGCAGCGGGCTGGCGATCTCCACCGCCTTCGCCACCACCTGCGACAGCTCGACCACTTCGCGCTTCAGATCGACCTTGCCCTGCGTGATGCGGGAAACATCCAGCAGGTCATCGACCAGGCGTACCAGGTGGTCCACCTGCCGCTCGATGACCAGTTGCTCGCGAGTGAGATTCGCATCGCCACGCAGGCGCATGAGCTGCAGGGCCGTCACGATGGGTGAGAGCGGGTTGCGCAGCTCGTGGCCCAGCATGGCGAGGAACTCGTCCTTGGCGCGTGTGGCGTTTTCCGCCGTCGCACGCGCTTCCTCCGCATCGGCGCGGGCCTGATCCACCGCGGCGGTGAGCATGGTGGCGTGGCGCGCCGCCTCCTCTTCCACCGCAGCGCGCGCGGCGGCGGCGAATCCCTCCATCTCCGAGCGGAGGAGTGCCCCGAGGAACGTCACGCCCAGTTGCGCCAGGTCCGAGAGGACGGCGTCGCCTCCGACGAATACGAACGCGGTGCGATCGTCGGTAACGTAGGCGACGGCTTCCCGCACGTGTGTACGCGTGGGATACGCGACGACCCCGACGTGCCGACCGGGAGTTGCACACTGCCTGAGGAACGCCGCCCATTGCTTGCCGCCGGGAAGCGTCCGCTGGAACCCCTGCGCCGGAATGAGCGCGTCGATCGCCGGATCCATAACGAGCACGATCAGCGCCTCGGCGCCCACATGCCGGGCGAATTCCTCCCCGCGTTCCCGTCGGTGCGCCACCTCAATCAGCCTGCTCGCGAGCTGAAGCGAATGGAGCTCGTTCAGCGCTTCCATCACGCAGGCAGTACGCAGACGACGGCGGTACAATTGTGGAATCCGCCGAACTGGCCTTCCGCACGGGCGATCTGGCCGTGCGTGTTGCAACCCACGAAGCTGGTATCGCCGAGCTGTTCGGAGAGCGCTTGCAATTCGAGGCCGAAGACTTCTCCCATGCGCAGGCGAGTGGCCACGCAATCGAAGAAGAGCGCCACCTGCGGACGCTGTCCCCGCAGGTTCTTCACGGCCTGCTGCGTGGCGCGCGAGGCAGCCTCCACCGCCGACCGGGACGTCGTGCGCATGATGTGCACTACCGCTCCCGTGGGCACTTCCGCCGCGCACTCGACGGAACCGTCGGCGTTCACCGAGAGCGGCACGCGCAGCCGGTGCCCGGCTCCCGTTTCGATGCCGAGGATGTTGTGGAGGAAGAATGGGATGGGAAGATCGGTATCGAACGTCTGGCCGGTGCGCTCGGCGTGACTCTGGAACGCCTCCACGGCCGGCATGCCGTTGAGACTGGTCAGGCGGAGCCCCGAGGACTCGGTGACGCGCATGCCGGCGCCGGCCGGCTCCCATCCGTGGCCGACGCCAATGCCCAGCGGCTTGCTGGAAAGAATTTCCAGCGCGACCGCTGCGTCGCTTATGGCCTCGGTGCCGTAGAATACCTGCGTCCTGCGGAACTGCGCGTTGTCACCCGCTCCGCCCCCCACGAACTGATACTTGCCGGCCGTCACCAGGGTCAGTTGGTCGACGAGATCATCCGCGTGGCCAGCCAGCGCATCCGTCAGCACCAAGGCCGTGCGATGCTCGTTCGACGGGGCGGTGAGGCCGTGGAAGCTGGAGGCGATGGCCCGCGCGGCCGCTGCCCGATCCTTGCTGAGCTCCCGCGCGACGCCCACGGAGAACTTGAGGTCGGTTGAGCGCAGTGCCAGCACACAGACGAGGCCCTCGCCCTGTCGTTCGCTGGTGAATTCTCCCGAAGACGAGGCTCCCATCATCCGGCGTGGAGAGCAGAGGCTTTCCAGCGACGCGAGAAGGAGTGGTTGATCGTACGCGGGCGAGGCGAACACGACCATCGCATCGGGCGGCCCACCCGGCAGCTGCGCGCGAATCTGTTCAGCGATGTCCTGGGCGGCCCGTGTAGCTTCGGGCTCGGCGCTGTAGACCACGGCAGATTCTGACATTGGACTCCTAATAAGGTCAGCACGACTGAATGGAGCACACTAGATGCTTTGAAACACCTGAGCAAGGCTGAAGGGTGCACCGGATTTTCCTGTCGCCGGAAGCGGCTAGCGCAGGGATACGCGATCCCAGCGCTGGCTCAGGCTCGACGGATGAGGTTCGAAGCCGCGGACGC
>JBDSVW010000336.1:0-16125 GCA_039927015.1 Gemmatimonadaceae bacterium
GGGGGAATCATCCCGGTTGGTGGAGGGCGCGACGTAGACGATTGGCGTCTCGGCGTCCCGATAGATGCCGAGGAACGAGTGATCCCCGCGCCGCGAGACGAAGGCCAGCCGGTCACCCGAGGGCGACCACTTGGCGCTACCGTTGCTGCCGCGCGCGGTGAAGAGCTGCTTCGCGGGTGCCGCGCCCTCCACGGGTGCCAGCCACAATTGGTTGCCGCGTTGGAACGCCACCTGGTCGCCCGCCGGCGACACGACCGGGGCATCACCCTCGCCTAACGAACGCGGTGCGCCTCCCTCGAACGGCACCACCCATACCTGCACCTTGGTTGGCGTAGGCATGGCCATGGGATTGACCGGTAGTTCGTCGTCGAAGTTCGAGCCGTGGTCGCCGCCCCGCACGTAGACGACGAAGCGGCCGTCCGCGGTAAGCTGCACCGACGTCAGTTCCTGGCCGTCGTCCTGCCCGTACTGCGTGAGTTGCCGCGCCACGAACTCGGGCCCCTCCGCGACCCAGAGATTGCGCCGCCCTCGCTCATTGAACGCCCACACGATGCGGTTCGCCTTGGCGGCCGCGTTGAGCTCATTAGGAAATGGGTTGCTTCGGATCCGTGCGAGCGAGTATCCGCGAGCAGGGGAGGCGGGCCGCTGGGCCCCCGACGGGAGCACGCTCGATCCCAGGAGGAGGAGGACCAGGAATGGACGGGTGAATCGTGACATGCGGCGGGGGGTGAGGTTACGCGTGGGCGTGCCAGCGAATGCTCGGGGCATTCGCGTCAGTGGAACGGCAGTCGAGCCACCCATCAATCTTCCCGCTGTCGCGCGTCCCGCCAGCGGTGGCTGGATTCTCGTCGGCGCAACGGGTCTCAGCACGCGAGGCGCGCCGGACACGCGAGGAGCAAACGCGAGGAGCCAACGCGAGGAGCCAACGCGAGGAGCCAACGCGAGGGGCCAACGCGAGGCGCCAACGCGAGGGGCCAACGCGAGGCGCCAACGCGAAGCGCCAACGCGAAGCGCCAACGCGAAGGGGCGCCGCTTGCACCGAAGCGACACCCCGTGCGTCCAAGTCCCGAAGACTTCGCGGGCCTACAAGCTTTTCGCTGCCGATCCTTCCGGCTCCAGCTCTGGCCGGCGCGTCGGCCCCGGAGGTCCGTCACCCAAGCCGCGTCCTCCCGGGCGCCGTTTCATCGCGTCAGGGCCCATTCTCATTCCGCCGGGTCGACGGCTCCCCTGCTCGCTGAGATTGCGGTCCAGCAGCTTCTGCTGGTCCGGCGTCAGCACCGAACGCAAGTCGTCAGTGGGCCCGCGATTGGAGCGCAGCGAGTCCAGCCGCGTGCGCGTGGCCGTCATGCGCGCTGTGGCCGCGTCGAGGGCCTTCTGGTCGCCATTGAGCCTGGCGAGCTGTTCATCCGTGCGCGCGGAGAGCATGTCCATCATGAGCGGTTTGCCCTGCTGGATGTGACGTGCCTGTACCGCACGCAGTGCCTTCTCCTGATCGCCGGAGAGCGTGATTCCGCGGAGCAGCGTGTTGCCCCTCATCTCCCGACCCATTCGCATGCCCATCGCGCCACGCCCGCGCGCCGAGGGACCGACGCCCCTGCGTCCTTGCTCCCGCATTCCGCGGGGCCCGAAGCCATCGCGCCCTGCAGGCCTCGTGGCGTCCGATCGCATCATGCGGCGGCGCATCTCCATCCGTGCATTTCCACCAACGCTGTCGCGCATCATGCGGCGCTGCTGCACGCGGGTGGAGTCCGTGCCCTGCGCGTTCAGCGAGCCGAACGCGAAAACCGTGGCGCTCACAGCAACAGCAGCGCGAATTATCCGAGTTCCCTTCATTAATCCTCCTGATGCCAATGCGCGTCGTGGCGCGCTCCGAAACGTGAATACACAGAGTGCGAGCGCTTTCGCGCGAAATTGTTAAGCTTGACTCGGACCCTATCGGTATCCGTCGTATGATGTACTTTTTCTGCAGAGTTCGTTCGCGGTCGAGGTAGGCGGCGCCCTCCGCATGACATGATCCACGCCTTCCGGATTGACCGCGCATCCACACGTCGTGAACGCCGGGTGCGTGCGGCCCCCCGTGGCCCGCGCCCCGGTGCACAAGGGGTGAGTCGAAAGGCTTGCCCCTTGTGACGTGTGCCTCCGGCGCCATTTGGATGTTGAGATCGGCCTCGAGACGCCTTGAGTCGTGGCGCCTTGGCTCAGGGCCCTGGCTCAGGGTACCGTCAATCACTCCTTCCTGGCTGAGCGATGGATAACGCCAAGCTTCGCGCGTGGTGGGCGCACCGACAGGGGCTGGATGGCTCCCTGCGGGGTGCCACGCCCGCCGAGGTGCTCTCCCGCTCGGGTTGGGCGCGCAGTGTTGGCGGTGCCGGCCCCTACCTCACCCTCTTCGCGCGGGCGCGCACCTCGCGCGCCGACGCCGACGCGGCGGTGGCCAGCGCCAGCATTCATGAACTGCCCGCCGCGCGCGGTTGCACGTACGTGCTGCCCGCCGCCGACTTCGCACTGGCGCTCGCGGTGGGCGATGCGTCCGGCGACGGCGACATGAAGCAGGCGCTCAAGCTGGGCGTGACCGAGAACGAGATCGACGTCTTGTGCGACGCCGTGCTCAAGGCGTTGCGCACGGGTGTGCTGGCCCCCGACGAGATTCGCGACGCCACCGGCTCCGCGTCGCGGTCATTGGGTGAAGAGGGAAAGAAGAAAGGGATCGGCACCACGCTGCCGCTGGCGTTAGGCAGGCTGCAGGCGCGCGGCGACATCGGCGCGTGCCGCTGAACGGCCGCCTCGACCAGCAGCGGCGACCGGTTGCTGCTGCCGGAGGATGTCGCGGCGTTCAAGGCATTCAAGACGCCGACGCGGCCCCAGTACGCGTTCGTCAGCAGTCTCGACGCCATTTCCGCCGCCCGCTGCGAGTTCCGGTCGATGGTGGACGACGGACCACTGCTGCGCTGGACGACGAAGCAGGGGGGACATGCGTCCGGCGGGCTGGCCGACATGCCGAGCCACGCCATTCTCGACCGCGGATAGGTCATCGGTTTCTGGGAGTACGATGTGGACGCGCAGCACATCGTCAGTGCGCTCTTCGGTGCCCCGCGCGACAAGGCGCTCGACCGGGCCATCGCGGAGACGGAAAGCCTCGTGCGTGACGACCTTGGCGATGCGCGCGCCTTCTCCCTCGACTCTCCCAAGTCGCGCGCGCCCCGCATCGAGGCGCTGCGCAAGGCCAAATAGACGCCGCGCCGATCTGGCTGAACGGCGCGGCTATCGGGGTGAATCAGTACCGCCAGCTGCGCAGGTCAGCGCCCGCTGGCGCCGTCTTGAGCATCCGCTCGACGGCCCACGGGAGCACCATCTGCGGATAGCGCAGTCGCGAGTAGGCGTTGGAGCGCGTGTGATCGCCGTTCCAGCAGTGTTCGTCGCGGTCGCCGTAGTCCACCACCGCGTCCGCCTCGGGCGTCGCCGTCTTGAGGAACTTCTCCACCTCATACACGGCGTTGTTGAGGTAGTAGTTGTCCATGTCACCCACGAAGATGCGCAGCTTGCCGCGGAGCTTGGGGCCTAACGTGGCCCAGTCGCGCTGCAAAATGTGGGAGAGGTCGTAGTTCTCGCGCCAGAAGGCGGCGGTGACGGCATCCACCTTCCCCGTCTCGCGATCCCAGATGCGACGCGGATAGCCGTCCGCGCCACGCGGCGAGTAGACGCTCTCCCACACGTCGGACTGTTCCCCCGACCGGCCCTTGGTGCCTAACAGCACCTCGTAGAGGTTCATTTCCGCGATGGTGGCGTCGACGTGGCCGAGGTAGTTCCGGTGCCCGGGACGCGGCGTCTTCTTCCACGGCGAGGCGAAGTAGTATGCGTTGGTGTCGCTGTAGATGTTGACCGTCTCGAAGTGGCGGAAGTCGATCGGGTCGGGACAGGCGATCCAGGCGCCGTTGTACTCCTCGGGATAGAACATCTGCACCGCCATCGACTCCCAGCCGCCCGTCGATCCACCGTAGACGAATCGCGCCCACCCCTGGCCCAGGCCGCGGAAGCGGCGCTCGATCTCGGGAAGGAGCTCGTACTGGATGGCATCGCCGTAGGGCCCATTGTTGGCCGAGTTGACGGCGTAGGAATCGTCGTAGTACGGCGTGGGATGCTGGATCTGTACCAGGAGCACGCGCGGAAAGCCGGCCCCGGTCCAGTCCTTGTAGAACTGGTGCGAGAGCTCCTGCACGATGCGATTGTAGCCGGCGAGGGAGAAGCGCGTGCTGTAGTCGGGCGTGAGGTTCGGATCGGGCTGCGTCTCGCGCCAGTTGTCGGGAGTGGTGGAGAAGTGGCCGTGGTTGATGACCAGCGGATAGCGCGACTGGGGATGCGAATCGAAGCCTTCGGGGAGCGTAACGAAGGCGGCCAGGTACATGTCGCGTCCCCAGAACTTCGATAGCCGCTCGCTCCGGAGCTTCACGTGCTTCACGTACTTCGTCTCGACGAAGTTGGGAATGGGGGCGATTTCCTGATCGAGGGTCACTGGTATGGTCACGCGCCGAGCAACGTCCACCTCCGTGAGGCGCGGCACCGAGTAGAGGTTGCCGGGCTTGATGTTCCAGTGCTGCCCCTCACCCTGGTCCGGGGGCAGGTGGATAGTCACGCCGTCGCCGCGATGGAAGGTCTCGTAGCGGTTGAGGAAGGCTTGCAGCCGGTAGCGGCCCCTCGGCAGCTCGCGCATCGAACGCAGCGGAAAGCCGAACGCGTTCGCGTCGATCACGCGCGTCTCGCCCGGCTTCCAGCCTTCGACGTCGATGGCGAAGGCGGGTTGGGTGCTGGGGCCGTACCCCACCAAATGGCGGGGTTCGTCCGTGGAATCAGTCGAGAGGATGACCATCAGTCGTCCACGCAATCCCTCGGCGGCGCTGCCAAGGCCGGTGGCAGCGTGCACGCCGGTGCGGGCGTCCAGGGCGGGGAGGTCGGCGGGAAGGGTCACGGAGAATCGCAGCTGGGCGGCCTGCGCTCCCAGAGGGAACGCCGCCAGCGGGGGCACCGCCAGCGAGGCAAGGAAGGCGAAAATGGAGGGAACGCGCATTGAGCATCTCGGATAGGGGAACGGGGCGCGGGCAATCGTGCATCCGATCCCAACGCAGGTCAAATAGCCCGCGTTACTCGTGTCAGCGCCGGTGAATCGCCGGCGATGCCCGCCCCCACGTTGCGGTGGACTTTCACCCGACGGCTGCATGGGGCGAAATTTGATGGCTGCGCCGCCTACTTTCCGCGCTGCCTCCCTCGCCATCCAGTTCCTGAGCATGACCCGCTTCGTCCGACCGACCACGCCCTGGGTGTATGCCACCCTGACCCTTCTGCTCGCGACACTCACTCTGCGCCCTGCCCCGCTCCCGGCGCAACAGACCGCCGCTCCCGCCGACAGCACCACCCGGCTGCAGGCGCGCACCGGGCAGGCGCATCCCATCAAGACACCGCCCGCCGTGGACGGCCGGCTGGACGAGGCCGTGTGGAAGGAGGCGACTCCATTCGAGGGGTTCGTGCAGCGTGAGTCGAAGGAAGGCGATCCGGTCACCGAGCGTACGGAGGTTCGCCTGCTCACCGATGGCGAGGCACTCTACATCGGCGCCTGGCTCTACGATCGCGAGCCGCACGGCATCGTCCGAGGGGAGAAGGTGCGCGACGTGACGCTGACTAACAGCGACTACTTCGCGATCATCCTCGACACCTACCTCGATCGGCAGAACGGCTTCGTCTTTGCCACCACGCCGGCGGGGGTGGAGTACGACGGCCAGGTAGTGCGTGAGGGTGAGGGGGGCGCGGTCTTTCAGTCTGGACAGTCGCGCGCGCAGACGGGCTCGATGGGCGGCTTCAACCTCAATTGGGATGGCAGCTGGACGGTTGCCACGTCGATTGATTCGCTGGGTTGGTACGCCGAGTTCCGCATTCCCTTCTCCACCCTGCGCTATGGCGGTGCCGCTGACCAGCGCTGGGGGCTGAACATGGCGCGCAGCATCCGGCGCAAGAACGAGGAGGCGCTCTGGTCGTTCGTGCCGCGCCAGTTCTCGCTCTACCGGCTCTCGCGGGCCGGCGTGCTCGAGGGACTGCAGGTGCCTGTGCGTCGCGTGGCCACTGTGACGCCGTACGTGCTGAGCGCCAACACGCGGAATTTCGCGACCGACGCCACGTACAAGCATCCGGTGGAGTTCGGCGTCGACGCGAAGTACGGCCTCACCCCCAGCCTCACGCTCGACCTCACGTACAACACCGACTTCGCGCAGGTGGAGGTGGACGAGCAGCGCACGAATCTCACGCGCTTCCCGCTCTTCTTTCCCGAGAAGCGTCCGTTCTTCCTGGAGAACGCCGGCGTCTTTTCGGCCGGCACGCCACAGGCCGTCGACCTGTTCTTCACCCGCCGCATCGGCATTGATTCGTTAGGCAATCCCGTGCCCATCGTGGGTGGCGGCCGCGTGACGGGACGCGTGGGGGGCATGACGATCGGCCTGCTGCAGATCTTTACCGAGGAGCGGAGCAAGGCACAGCCGGGCAACTCCTACTCCGTGGCGCGCGTGACCAAGGAGCTGGGCCGCCGCTCGCGGGTGGGGATGATTGGCGTGCAGCGCTTGGCCGTTGGTGATGCGGACAACCACAACCGCACCTTCGGGGTAGATGGACGCGTGGGGCTGAGCGACGCCTTCACCGTGGACCTGTGGGGCGGCAAGACCGAGACTCCGAATCGCGGCAACGATGACCTGGCGTACAGCGGCCTTGCCACGTACCAGACGCGCGACTGGAACAACACCGTGCGCTTTCTGCAGGCAGGCCGCGACTTCAACCCCGAGGTGGGCTTCCTCAACCGCCAAGGCGGCTATCGCTATACGGAAGCCTCGGTCATGCGACTGGTCCGGCGTCCCAGCTGGACGCGGGTGCGCCAGTGGAATCCGCACGCCTCGTTTCGCGGCTACTTCGGACTCGATGACTTCTACCAGAGTGGCCAGATCCACATCGACATGACCGAAGTGACCTTCGCCAACGGCGGGCGTTTCGGGCCAGAGGTGAACGTCTACCACGAAGGCTTGCAGGTCCCCTTCCGCATCGCGCCCAAGGTCACGCTCCCGGTCGGCTCGTACAACTTCACCGGCATCGGCCTGGATTGGGACACCGACCCCAGCGCGCCACTCTCGATGGTGCTGCGCGGCGACTTCGGCCCCTTCTACAACGGCGTGCGCAACGGCGGGCGCGCCACCTTCACCTACCGTCGCGGGGCGGCCATCACGTCGTCGCTCATCCTGGACTACAACGACGTGCACCTGGACCAGGGGAACTTCGTGCGCAAGCTGATTGGCACCCGCGTTGGCTACAACTTCACACCCCGTGTGTTCCTGAACTCGCTGGTGCAGTACAACAACCAGGCCCGCGCGTGGACCGCGAACGCGCGCCTCGGCTGGCTCAACACCGCCGGCACGGGACTCTTCATCGTGTACAACGAAGGACAGGAAGCCGACTCGTTCTTCCAGTGGGTGCGCCCGCAGGCGCGCTCGCTGGTCATCAAGTACACGCGACAGCTCGGCACCGGCACGTAAGCCGTCGAGATGCACCTGGCGAGTCGGTTGATGGAGAAGAGGGACGGCGCCCCACCCGGCACCGTCCCTCTTTCTCGTGGGCCAGCGCACATGACAGCATCCTTATGCTCGTCAGGCAGCGCGACGAAGCGCTCCCTGTCGCGCACAGAGTGCAGACCACGAACGGACTTCGTTTCTCGGGCTGGAGCGACGCGTCCTTGGGGTCGAGACTTAATGCAGAAGCTCTCGCTCGTCGCCTGCTAGCCCGCCTGCCCGCCCGCCCCATCGACATGCCCCCCCCGCGGTGAACGGCCCCAACGGTTTCTCGGCTCCACGGCTTCCGCACGAGTTGTTCGCGCGGGAGCAGTCGATGTTGCAGAACGAATGGCACCGGCGTGCCATCACCTCGCGGTTCTTCCTGGTCGGCATCTGCATCGTGCTCGGGCTGGCCGACTGGCGCCTCAACATCCTTCCGGGCTCGTGGCAGTTGCTGCTCGGCGGGTCGACCGCGATGCTCTTGCTCAACGAGATCGCGTCGCTCGTGCGACAGCGCGGCGCGGCTCCGCCCTGGCATTTCTGGATGCTGCAAGTCGTGGACACCCTGATACTGGGGCTGCTCGTATACGTGCTCGGCACGCAGGGCTATCTCGGCATTCCCTTCCTCATCTTCGCGGCGGGAGGCTACGCGCTGGGATTCCCTCGGGCGGCGAAGGTGCAACTTGCCATGGCGTGTGCGGTGTATCCGGTGGCCCGCCTGCTCGGGCTGCACGTTTTGGACGGTGTAGCTCCCTACACCCTCGTCGTGGCGGAAACATTCTGCCTCACCGTCATCGGATGGCTCACGATGCAGGGACCCATTCACTACCTGCGCCGGGTCCGACGCACACGGCTGGCGCTGAGCGCGCTCGAGCGTGGGGACTTCGACGTCCGCCTGCCGACGCGCGCGCTGGACGATGTGGGCTTTCTGGGCGTGAGCTTCAACGTGACCGCCGAGACCCTGGGTAACGCGGTGCGCCGCTTGGAGGATGAGGTGCAGGAACGCTCCCGCGCGGAGGCGGCCATGCGCGACGCGCAGCTGGTCGCCACGCGCATGGCAGACCGCATGGCCACCGTGGCCGATGCCGCGGCGGGGGTGCTGGCGGCGGATTCCGCGCGGGCCCTGCGCATTGTCGTGCGCGATGCGTGCAAGCGCGTCATCGAGCTGGGCGACTTCGCCCTCGCGCTTTACGACGCGAACACGGAACAGCTCCGATTCCTCGCCGAAGTCCCGCGCGATGACGTCACCAGTACCGTGACGCCTGACAGCGACGTGCGACGGGTCATCGAGGAGCGACACACGCTGGTGTGCCGCGACGCCTGTGGGCGCTTCGAGGGAGCGTCCCCGCGCGAGGGCACGCTGATGCGCACGCCCGTGATTGTCGGCAATGAAGTGCTGGCTATTCTCGCGGTCTGTAGCGACGTGGCCGACGCCTACGGCCCCCCGGACATCGCCGTGTTCGAGGCGCTGGCGGCCCTCGCGGCGACGGCGCTGCGCAATATCCTGCTCGTGGACGCGCTGCGCTCGTCGAAGGAATCGCTGTCGCACCAGGCGAATCACGACGGCCTCACCGGGCTCGCTAACCGCCGCCGCTTTCGCGACCGCGCGTTACAGGCGTTCTCAGACATGGCCCCCGAGCACGTCGCGGTGCTCGCCCTCGACCTGGACGGCTTCAAGCAGGTGAATGATGCGCTGGGGCACGCCGCGGGAGACCGACTACTGCAGCAGGTGGCGGAACGACTGCTGAACGCGACGCGTGGCTCCGACCTGGTGGCGCGGCTGGGCGGCGACGAATTCGCGATCCTGCTGGAACACGTGCCCGACGATCGGCACGCGATCGTGGTGGCGGAGCGCATCATAAGGTCGCTCGGGGCCCCCTTCGCGTTGCGCGAGCGCACGGTGACCGTTGGAGCGAGCGTGGGCATCGCACTCGGGCGGGCCCGGGACGGAGAACCCGACGGCATGCATGCGGGCTTCGTGTCCAACAGCGACCGGTACCGCGACCCCGTGGACACGCTGCTGCACGAGGCCGACGTGGCGTTGTACCGTGCCAAGACGGCGGGCAAGGCACGGTGGATGCTGTTCGACGCGTCCATGCACGACGAGGAGCGGAAGCGCGCCGTGCTGGAGGCGGAGTTGCGCAGAGCGATGGCCGCCGGCGAGCTGCAATTGCTGTATCAGCCGATTGTGGCGATGCAGGAGGGGCGCCTGAACGCGGTGGAGGCGCTGTTGCGCTGGACGCACCGCGACCGTGGCGCAATTTCGCCGTCGGAGTTCGTGCCCATCGCCGAGGAATCGGGCTTCATCGTGGAACTGGGACGCTGGGTGCTGGCCACCGCCTGCCGCGCGGCGGCGGAGTGGCATGCGTGGCAGCGCGAGCATGCCCCCGGGGATCCGCCGCTGACGCTGGCGGTGAACATCTCCTGCCGCCAGCTGCACGATGCGGCATTTGCCCGCGACGTCGTGCGCATCGCGCGCGAGGAGGGCATGCCGCTCACCGCCCTGATGCTGGAGTTCAGCGAGGCCACGCTGACCGCGGACCGTCATGTGTCGCGCACCGCGCTGCAAACGCTGCGTGATGCGGGCATCCGCGTCGCGATCGACGACTTCGGGACGGGGCAAAGCTCACTGGGCTACCTGCAGGGGCTGCCCGTGGACGTGCTCAAGATCGACCGCTCCTTCATTGCGGGACTGTCGCGCGGCGGCGCGCAGTCGGTGCCCGCGCGTACGATCCTGGCGTTAGGCGAGGCCCTCGACCTGCAGACAGTGGCCGAGGGCGTGGAGGACCTGCAGCAACAGGCGAGCCTGCAGGAAATGGGATGCGCGCTGGGACAGGGCTTCCACTTCGCGCGCCCCATGCCGGCGGCCGACATCGCGCAGATGTTGGTCCGCAGCGACCTGGCCGTCGAGGCGCTGTAGCCGAAACGACGACGGGCGCGCCAAGGAAGTGACGCGCCCGCCGTACCGTGCTCCCGCCCGCTAGTTGGACGCGACCTTCGCGTCCTTCACCGGCTTCTTCTCTCCCTGCTTCACATACACGTCGAGCCACGCCGTCCAGCGCGCCCACTGGTCGAGCAGGGTTTCCTTCGTGGCCGGCCCGTGATCCTCATAGGGATACATGTAGAGCGACGCCGTCTCGCCGAGCCCCTCCAGCGCGTGGAGCATGCGCTCCGAGGAGATGAGCGCGGTGCCTACGTTCTGGTCGTCGATGGAGTGGTACATCAGCAGCGCGCCGGTGAGCTTATCGGCCTGGAAGAAGGGTGACATCTCGAGATAGGTTTGCTGCCCCTCCCAGAAATCGCGCCGCTCGCTCTGGAAGCCGGTGGGGGTGAGGGAGCGGTTGTACATGCCGTCGCCGGCGATGCCCGCCTTGAAGTACGGCGTGTGCACGAGCGCGTTCACCGTGGTAAAGGCCCCGTAGCTGTGCCCACCGATGGCGAGCTTGGTGCGATCGATGAACGCCTGACGATCCAGCTCGTCGATCACCGCGCTCAGGTTCTTCTGCAGGTCCGTGACGTAGTTGTCGTTCATCCGGCCCGCGGCCCCGATCACCGGCGGCGAGAAGTTGGCCACCATGTACCCCTGCGTCACGAGGTACTCGATGGTGCGCGGCCCGGCCTGCGGAAAGCGGTTGATGTTCTCGCTACGGAGCGTGCGGTCGTAGCCCGCCTGGTCCGTGTACTCATAGGGATAGAGCCACAGCATGCCCGGCAGCCGCGTACCGGCCGTGTAGTCCGCCGGCAGCGTCACGTTCACTATGAACTTGATGCCATCGGCGCGCATCACTTCCACGCGCTTCCGGATGGCGCTCGTGAACTCGGGGGTGAGATCGCGATTGGCCGTCAGTGGAGAGACCTGGCCACTGCCCACCTCACGACGGTACGTGTTAGGCACCATGGTGGGCGACTCGCGCGTGATGATGACGGACGAGAAGTCATCATCCAGCGATGCGGAGACCGACTCGAAGGTGTCGGCCGCTCCCTCGAAGACCCGTGTCTTCTTTCCCGTGCGGATCTCGACCTTGTCCACGAAGCCGCGTGGAGCCTGCGACTGCCATTCCTTGAAGTAGCGCGTGCCCTCCAAATACGCGTAGGCGCCATCGCTGCTGATCATGGCCACCCTGCCGCCCGTGCGGGCGGTCTTCGTCATCAGGTCGCCCGGATTCTGGTAGAACGTCACCGAATCGTCGCCGCTGCCGCCCCGCCCGCCCCCACCGAATCCGCGTCCCGTCGACCCGACGCTGGCGTTGATGCCACGCAGGCGCCACAGCGAGTACCGCTTGCCCGGCTCGTCGAAATACGACGCGTACACCTGCCCCATGCCGTTCGTGTTCTCGGCGATGAAGGCCATCTTCCCGCTCTCGGCGAACAGCACGCCGCTCATCCGGTTGTCGCTCTCCACCAGGATCCGTTCCGTGCCTGCCGTGAACGGCGCCGCCCAGACGTACAACCGGTCCTTGCGGCGCGAGGCCGCCGGACCGCGCGGCGTGTCCGACGTGTCCGACGTGTCCGCGCCCGCCGCGCGGGCAGGCGCCGGCTCCTGTCGCAGGAAATAGAGTCCTTCGCCGTTAGGCATCCAGCCGAAGCTGCGGCGCGTGCTGTCGGCGCCGCCCCGGGCCGCGGCGTCATCCCCCGACACCTCGCCTTCGCGCAGCGGCCGGCTGGCGAGCGTGGTTATCGCCTTGCCCGACGCGTCCCACAGCGTTTCGACCTGCCCGAAGGACTGGTACTGCACCGTGTACGAGAACGGCTTCTCCATCGTCGTGACCCGGTAGTACTTCCCGTCGGGGGAGGCACTGACGCTGGCGATCATGGCGGGCGCGCCGATCCTGGACATTGCGCCCGTCTTCACGTCCACCGATGCCAGCTGGCCCGTGGTGTAGTACTCGAGCTGCTCTTTCTCGAACGGATCGCGGATCAGCGAGGCGTAGATGCGCGTCTTGTTCTTGTCGCTGTCGGTGATGCGCACGAGCGGCCCGGTCTCGATCTCCGGCCGCTTCGGTGCGCTCCGCCGCGGCTCGGGCACGAACACGGCTACCAGGCGCGTGCCATCGGCCGTCCACTCCGCGGAGGTGACGAGCGTCGCGAGCAGCGGAGCCGCGGCAAGCTGCCGCGCACGTCCCGTGGCGACATCGGCAACGAACAGTTTGGTCGCGTCCGTGAAGCTGGCAATGAAGGCGAGCTTCGAACCATCGGGCGACCACTGCGGCCCCGAAATCGTCGCGCCCCGCGGCGCCTCGATGGTGAGCGACTTGCCCGTGCGAGCGTTCACCAGCTCAATGCCCGTGGCACCCCTCGTCGTGAACGCCCGCGCGCGGTTGGCCTGCTGGTCCACCTGCAGGCCGGCCAGGTAGAGGTGCGACTTCCCGAACGCCGACACGCTCGGCAGACCGCCGCTGATCGGCTTGAGAAAGTACGCGCGATCGGGACTCAGGTCGCCCAGCGAGGACTGGTTCTGGCGCGGGGCCGTCACCAGGCGCTCGATGGCCGGCGGCGGCGCGACATACGTCTCCTTGGCCAGCACTTCGCGGGGTTGCCAGGTGGAGGTGCCGTTTTGCTGTGCCGGGAGCGCCGTGGCGGCAGCGGCCAGGAGGACGGCCGCAAGCATCCGGCCACGCAGGGACGAAGGACGGGGGAGAGACATGAAGGCTCCGAAAGGGTGGTCCACCCGCGATAGGGAGCGCGCCGTGCTCTCTACGCGCGACGGGCGGAAAGCGTGGGACGGCAGGCCCCCGGACGGCCCCGCCGTCTCGGCGACGGGGCTCCCCCTGCTACCTTTAGCACGGGCCTCGCCGGTCGAGCGCCCGCGGAGAAAGCTCATTCTGGTCTCGAAGTCTTCATGACGGATTCTGTGGCACGCGGCGCTGAGGCGCCGACGGCACGCGGCGCTGAGGCGCCGACGGCAAACGGCGCCGAAACGCCGATAGCAGGAAGCACCGGCGTCAGCGCAGCCGCCGACGCGCCGACGGCCGCTGGTACCGACCCTGTGCTGGAGGCCGAGGTGGCGCGGCGCCGTACGTTCGCGATCATCAGCCACCCCGACGCGGGCAAGACGACGCTCACCGAGAAGCTCCTGCTGTACGGCGGCGCGATTCACCTCGCCGGCGCGGTGAAGGGTCGTCGCTCCCAGCGCCATGCCACCTCCGACTGGATGGCGCTGGAGCAGGAGCGCGGCATCTCGGTCACGTCGAGCGTGATGCAGTTCGACTACCTCGGCTGCCGGGTGAACCTGCTCGACACCCCCGGTCACCAGGACTTTGGCGAGGACACCTATCGCGTGCTGGTCGCGGCAGACAGCGCCGTGATGCTGCTCGACAATCGCAAGGGCGTGGAGGAACGCACGCGGCAGTTGTTCGAGGTCTGTCGCCGCCGGCGCATGCCGATCTTCACGTTCGTCAACAAGTGCGACCGCGAGGGCGAGGATCCGCTGAAGCTCATCAGCGACGTGGAAGCGGAACTCGGCATCACCTGCTACGCTGCCAACTGGCCCATTCGCACCGAGGACCGCTTCGCCGGGGTCTACGACCGCGCGCACGGGCTCGTGCACGTGTTCGCGCGCAACCAGGACCACGGCGCATCCAAGAGCGACGTGGCGACGGGCTCCCTGGACGATCCGCACATCGTCGAGTTGTTAGGCGCGGATGTCATCCAGCGCGTGCGCGCCGAGATCCACCTGCTCGACGAGGCGGGGCATCCCTTCGACGCCGACGCCGTTCGCGCGGGTGACCAGTCGCCGGTGTACTTCGGCAGCGCCCTCACGAACTTCGGTGTGGAGACGTTCTTCGAGGATTTTCTGGAGCATGCGCCTCCTCCGCAGCCTCGGCAGTCGGCCAGCCGGCTGGTGTTTCCCACCGAGCGCGCCTTCTCGGGCTTCGTGTTCAAGATCCAGGCGAACATGGATCCTCGGCATCGCGACCGCGTGGCGTTCCTGCGCGTCTGCTCAGGGAAGTTTCCAGAGGGGACCGACGCACATCTCACCCGCACCGGCAAGCGCTTCCGGCTGTCCGCGCCGCAGCAGTTTCTCGCGCGGGAGCGTGTGGCGGTGGACGAGGCGTGGCCAGGCGACGTGGTCGGCCTCATCGATCGCGGCACCTTGCGCATCGGCGACAGCCTGAGCACCGAGGGCGGTCTCGAGTTCGCCGAGATTCCCCGCTTCGCGCCGGAGCACTTCTCCCGCATCACCGTGGTCGATCCCCTGCGGCGCGGTCACCTTGACGACGGCCTGCGCCAGCTGACGCAGGAGGGAGCGGCGCAGGTGTTCTACGCCGAAACCTCGGGCGCGACCGTGCCGCTGGTGGGCGCCGTAGGTCAGTTGCAGTTCGACGTACTACTCCACCGCCTGGAGCACGAATACGGCGTGGTGGCGCGCCTCGAGCGTTTTCCGTACCGCTATCCGCGATGGGTCACGGGGCCGGAGGCCGCCATTCAGCGCGTGGCCAACGGTTCGGGCATCGCCCTCATTCGCGACGCGGCGCAGAATCTGATGTTCGTCTTCGCCGATGCGTTCACGGCACGATGGATCTCGGAGCGCGAGACGAGTCTCGTACTGGCCACGACCGCGCCGTAGCGTGGGCCCTGCTGGTGGCGGACATCAAGGCCAATCCCAAGCGCTACGTGAACGTGCGCGTCTTCTGAGCCGTGGGCCGCTACGACCTGGACGTGCGGAGCGCGTTCAGGATGACCGCCACGTCGATGCCTTCCTGCAGGAGCGCCCCCACCGCCGGGGTGATCTGTCCCGCGGCGGCGAAGACCATCGCGATGGCGCTCAACCCCAGGCCGACGGCGATGCTTTGCCGCGTGATGCGCAGCGTCTCCCGCCCGATGTGCAGCGCCTCGGCGACCCGTGTCACGTCATCCGCCAGGATGACGACGTTGGCCGCCTCGGTGGTGATGCCTTCGCTGCGACTACCGAGGGCCACCCCCACGGCTGCCGTGCTGAGCGCGGGCGCGTCGTTCGTGCCATCGCCCACCATCAGCACGCGTTCGCCTTCCGCCATGAGGGCCTCGACCACCGCCACCTTGTCCGCCGGCAGGAGATCGCCGCGCGCCTCGGTGATGCCGACCGCCGCCGCCACGGCGCGCACGTTATCCTCGCGGTCGCCCGAGAGCAGCACGAGGCGCCGAATTCCCATGGACCTCAGGTCCGCGAAGAAGGCGTCGAGCCCGCCACGGAGTTCGTCGGCGTACTCGATCGCGCCGGCCACCTCGCCGTCTACTGCGACGTACGCGGTGAGCCGGTCGGCCGTCGTCGCCAGCGTCCCATTGGCTCGTGCGCCCTCGGGCACTCGCTCATTCACCAGTGACAAGGCGCCGACCGTCACGAGGTGGCCTTCCGTCTGTCCGCTGACGCCGCGTCCCGGATACTCCACCACGTCGCTGGCCTGGGAGAGGAGCAGCTTCTGCTCGTGCGCGGCATCCACGATGGAGCGGGCCAGGAGGTGGCTCGAGGATTGCTCCACCGCTGCCGCCAGCCGCAAAACATCCTGCGGCCCCCTGCTCCCGAGCACGTGCACCGTGCGCACGAGCGGGCGGCCGATGGTGAGCGTTCCCG
>JBDSVW010000337.1:0-3988 GCA_039927015.1 Gemmatimonadaceae bacterium
AGGTGTGGAGCTCGGCACGCTCGGCGTCGGTCAGGACCAGGTCGAAGGTGCGGGGCCGGCCGGTACGCATGCGCACACACTCCCGTTAGGCAGTGGCATAACATATGCCATTAACTAACGGGACACAACACTAGATTGCGTCCACTATGCCAACCCGATTCCGAACGCTCCATGCGCTGGTGATCGTCGCCTGCGCCGCCGCGACGACCTCCGTCCTTCCGGCACAGTCCGCCTCCTCGCGAGCCACGTCCGACAGCCTTTCGGCCGTCGAGCGGGCCATCGCCACACACGTTGATCGACGCACCCCGCAAGCCATCGCCCTGCTCGAACAGGTGGTGAACATCAACAGCGGCACGATGAACTTCGCCGGCGTGCGGCAGGTGGGCGACGTCTTCCGCGCCCGATTCGACGCGCTGGGCTTCAAGACCACCTGGGTGGATGGCACCGCGTTCGGGCGCGCGGGGCACCTCATGGCGGAACACAAGGCGGCGGGACCCAAGATCCTGCTCATCGGCCACCTGGACACGGTGTTCGAGCCGACGAGTCCCTTCCAGAAGTTCGAAATGCTCGCCGACTCCATGGCGCGCGGTCCTGGCATCACCGACATGAAGGGTGGCGATGTCATCATCCTGCTCGCGCTGGAGGCGCTCAAGGCAGCGGGTGCGCTCGACAAGCTCAACCTGGTCGTCGTGCTCGACGGCGACGAGGAACACGCGGGCGAGCCGGTGGCGAAGGCACGCGAGGCAGTCGTCGACGCGGCGCGCGGTGCCGCGGTGGCGATCGGATTCGAGGATGGCGCGGGCGACGTACGAACGGGCATCGTCGCGCGACGCGGGGCGTCGTCGTGGACGCTGACGGTGAAGGGCACGCCGGCGCACTCGGGGCAGATCTTTCGCGACAGCGTCGGGCCGGGGGCGGTGTTCGAGACGGCGCGCATTCTCGACGCCTGGCGCTCACAGCTCTCCACGCAGGCCTACCTGACCTTCAATCCCGGTGTCGCGTTAGGCGGCACGCGCGTGGCGCTCGACGGCCCGCAGAACAAGGGCACCGCCGAGGGCAAGAACAACATTGTGGCGGAGCACATGGTGGTGCAGGGGGACCTGCGGGCCCTCTCACCGGGGCAACTCGACTCGGCGCGACAGGTGATGCGCGAGGTCGTCGCCCGGTCGCTGCCACACACCAGCGCGACTGTGGAGTTCGAGGACGGTTATCCCCCGCTCGCGCCCACGGATGGCAATCGCCGGCTGCTGGCGATGTACGCCGAGGCCAGCCGCCAGCTGGGGCTCGGCGATGTGGTGGCGGTCGATCCCTCCAAGGCGGGCGCCGCGGACGTCTCGTTCGTCGCCTCGCTCGTCCCGATGATCATCGATGGCATCGGCCTCGCGGGCCGCGACGGCCACACCTCGGCGGAGACGGCCGACCTGCGCACCCTGTCGGTGCGCGCCAAGCGGGCGGCCGTTCTCCTGCACCGTCTCACCACGCGCAGCGTGATGTAGCGCGACTCAGGCGTTCACTCCAAGGTGAATGCGCCGCTCCATCTCCGAGAACTTCTCCTGCGCCACCGGGTCCTCGCTCAGGAGCGACACGATGATTCCCACCGCGAACGACAGGGGAATGGTGATGATCGCCGGGTTCTTGAGAGGGAAGTGCGCCGCGCTGTGCTGGAGGATGTCCACCTGGACGGTGGGCGAGAGGTAGATCAGCACCAGGGTGGAGATGGTGCCCACGAACATGCTCGTGACCACGCCGAGCGTGGTGCACTTCTTCCAGAAGATCGAGAGCAGGATCGCGGGAAAGTTGGCGCTGGCCGCGATGGCGAAGGCCAGCGACACCATGAACGCCACGTTCTGTCCCTTGAACGTGATGCCGAGGACAACCGCGATGACCCCCAGCGTGACCGTCGCGATGCGCGCCACGCGCAGCTGCTCGGTGGGCGTCGCCTCGCCCTTCCGCACCACGCTCACCCACAGGTCATGCGACAGGGCAGCGGCCCCGGAGAGCGTGAGCCCCGCCACCACGGCCAGAATGGTGGCAAAGGCGACGGCCGCGATGAAGCCGAGGAACGCGGTGCCGCCCAGCGCTTCGGCGAGCAGTGGCGCCGCCATGTTGCCGCCCGCGTCCACGGCGCGAATGGCCACCGGCGTCACGAGCACCATCGCGCCGAAGCCGATGATGAAGGTCATTAAATAGAAAAAGCCGATGAGACCCGTGGCATAGAACACGGATTTCCGCGCCGCCTGCGCATCCGGCACCGTGTAGAACCGCATCAGGATGTGCGGCAGCCCCGCCGTGCCGAACATGAGCGCCATACCTAACGATACCGCGTCCAGGGGATTGGTCACCAGCCGCCCCGGCGCCAGCACCCCCTCGCCGAAGCGATCGGCGGCCGACCGGAAGAGGGCGATCGGATTCCAGCCGAACCGGGAGAGGACCATCAGCGCCAGGAGGGTGGTGCCGCCCAGCAGGAGAATCGCCTTCACGATCTGCACCCAGGTGGTGGCGATCATGCCCCCGAACAGCACGTACGCAATCATCGCGACGCCCACGACCACGATCGCCGTCTCGTAGGAGAGGCCGAACATCAGCTTGATCAATCCGCCGGCCCCCACCATCTGCGCGATGAGGTAGAAGATCACCGTGGCCAGCGTCCCCACCGCCGCCCCGATGCGCACCGGGGTCTGCCGCAGGCGCGTGGCGACCACGTCGGCAAAGGTGTACTTGCCCAGGTTGCGCAGTGGCTCCGCGATGAGGAAGAGCACCACCGGCCAACCCACGAGCCAACCGGTCGAGTAGATGAGGCCATCGAAGCCGCTGGTGGACACGAGGCCGGCGATGCCAAGGAAGGACGCCGCGCTCATGTAGTCCCCGGCCAGGGCGAATCCGTTCTGGCCCGCGGAGATCGAACGTCCGGCCGCGTAGAAGTCCTCGGTGGTGCGGGTCTTCCGGGCCGCCCAGTAAGTGATGCCTAACGTGATGGCGATGAAGACGAAAAAGAACGCCATCGCCAGCGAGTTCGGCTGGCCGATGGAGGTGGCGCGCGCACTGGAGTCGACGACGGCCGCTGGTGGCGTCTGCACGAGCTGGGCCCAGGCCGGGAGAAAAGTGGTCATCGCTGCAGGTCCGCCAGCTCGCGGTCGTAGTAGGAGTTGGCCCAGCGCACGTAGAACCAGGTGAGCAGCCACGACACCACGATCACCAGGGCGCCGAGGAGGATGCCCCAGCTGAGTCCGGGCACGATGAGGGCGCCCATCCAATCCTTCCGGTAGGCGATGAGCAGGATGAAGCCGAAGTACATGACGATCATCGCGCTCGTGAGCGTGATCGCGTAGCGCGTGCGAAGCGCACTGAGCGCCCGCAGGCGGGATTCGCGGTCGGACATGCGGAGGGATGGAGGAGGAAAGTGGGCGCGATGCGGCCCTGCCGATCGAGACGGAAGCCGGCCCGTTAGGCACCGGGCCGTGCGCGTCCCGCTCAGGATCGCCACCAACCTGCACCGCGCCCCCCTCGGCGGCAACCCTGCGACGCTCCGCGCGCACCTCCGCCGACGGCGCCCGCCCGGCGGGCTAGAGGTCGGTCGGGCCAGACAGGTCGTCGCGCGCCAGCACCACGCCCGACAGGGCGTCGATGGCGTTCGCGTCGAGCCGTGTGCCGCGCTCACGCTCCAGGACGGCGAGCGCCTCGCGCGGGGACATCCCCGCCCGATACGGGCGATCCGCCGTGAGGGCCTCATAGATGTCTGCCACAACCATCGTGCGCGACGGCAAGTCCATTTCGTCACCACGCAGCTTCCACGGATAGCCGCTGCCATCAAGCTTCTCGTGATGCGTCGCGGCCTGCCGCGCGAATCCGCTGAACGCCTGTACCCGGCCCAGGATCTCCCACGTGTAGCCCGGATGCCGCTGCACCGCCTGGCGCTCGTCGTCCGAGAGCGGCCCGTTCTTGTCGAGGATGCGGTTGGACACGCCGACCTTGCCCACGTCGTGCAGCA
>JBDSVW010000338.1:0-6621 GCA_039927015.1 Gemmatimonadaceae bacterium
CCAGCGCGGTGCTGTCACGGTTCGCGAACGCCAGATTCCACTGCTGACGGCGCGAACCCACCTTCGCCGCAATATCTGACGGTGCGCCGCCCGTGACTGGCGGCACACACGCACTCGCACTGAGCACAAACAGCAGCCCGGCGAGGCCGACCGGTAGGCGTGAGAGTGAATTCATTGCGGATCCAGCCGTGGCCACGGCAGCCTGCGGCCCAGGCTCAGGGTGCAGCGCCAAGCAGTCGCCAGTAACCGAAGTCTGGTGTCCCGGCGAGGAAGCCCTGTGCGCGCTGCAGGAACGCTCGCATGTGCGGGGTTTGCATGTGAGGCCCTGTGAAAGCGTCCTTGCTATCCCAGTACTCAATCAGCAGCAACCGATCTGGGTTCTCAGGATCGAGGTGAAGGTCGATGCCATGGCAGGCAGCTTCGTTGGTCATCACCGTCTTGATGATGTCCGAGAATTCCTGGCGGGCTAGTTCGGCCTTTCCAGGTTGGATCTGGCACGTGATGACAACGGTAGTGAAGTCGGCATTGGCTCTCATGTGCGCTCCTATCGAGCGGGCGATCTAACAACGTCAGGTTGTGCTGCAGCCGATCAAACAGATGCGGGTTGGCGGCCACGCCGACCCGCCCCATACGATAAGGCGTGGCCGCCAACCCGCCACCCTTCGTCGTCTGTGGCGCGAGTCCGGAGTCGTCGCGGAAGTGCATCTGCGACCGCACGTGCCTTCTTCGGTGAACGCAAGCACCGTTCGAGCAGAAGCCCTTCGAGTGCGCTCCCGAGGAGTGTCACCGCGGCGCGGAAGCCACCGTGCTCTGTCGCTGCCCTTGCGGCGTCGAAGGCCTCCGTGACCACGTCGCGAAGCGCGGGCCGCAGCTCGTCGGAGTGAAAGGAGAACCGTCGCCCCTGCTCGCTCGCCAACTCGCGTTTGTAGTCTCCGCGGAGCCAGCGCCCTTCGGTCGCGCCTTCCGCTATCGAGCCGACGGTAAACACGTACTGTGCCCACGAGGTACGCTGTGCATCGAGAAGCGCTCGCGGCAGCTTCACCCAAGCGCGGTCAGGTGCAGAGATCTCCGGCTTCCTTCCGGCTTCGGTGGCGCGTGCCGCCTTGAACTCCTTCACTCGGGCGGTGAGCGACTCGGTACCGTCAGCCATCGCGTCGAGAGTTGCGACAGCCAAGGTACGTTCCGCGATCGTGTTTACTCGCTCCTTCCGAGCCCGAACTGGCCTCCGCAACCGTCGCCGCAGTCTCGGTGGAATCGCGTCGGCCGAGTCACTCCTCTCGCCCTGCCTAACGCGCCCCGTTCACCCTGAACGTGTAGCTGCCCTTCACTACGTGCGAATCCTTCGACGTGGTGGCCCACGTCACCGTGTAGGCGCCGGGCGCGGCGGCCCCGCGCAGGTGGGCCACGACCACCGTCTCCGACTCGCCAAGGAACGCCGGCGCATCCGTCGCCACCACGGTGCCCTTGGCATCCACGAGCTGGATGCGCGTCAGCCTGGCCTGCACGGGCTTGCTGAACCAGAGCGTGACGGTCGAAGGCGACGCGGCGAGCGTGGTGTCCTTCGCGGGAGCGGACTTCGTGAGGCGCGTGTGTCGCAGGCCCAGCAGGCGGACGTCCGTCACGTGGCCATCCGTGACGCGTGCGCCCTCCCCAGCACGCGATGGCTCGGTGCTGGTCGCAGGCGCGGCGGAACCGACCGCGGCCATGGTCAAGACAGTTGCGGACGCTGTCATCAGGGCACGTCGGGCGCGCACCCAGGCGCGAGGGGAACGGAGGGGGATTTGACGGGTCATGCTTCGATATTACTCCACTCGGCCCCCGATGGACAGTCGGCCCGCGCCCTCCCTCGCTATCTTTCCCGAATGACATCCAACTTTCCGGGCTTCCACGCCACCACCATCGTCGCCGTGCGCCGCGACGGCAAGCTGGCCATCGGCGGCGACGGGCAGGTCACGCAGGGCGACACCGTCATGAAGGCCCGCGCCCAGAAGGTGCGCCCCCTGGCGGGCGGTCGCGTGCTGGCGGGCTTCGCCGGCGCCACGGCCGACGCCTTCACGCTCTTCGACAAGTTCGAGGAGAAGCTCGACCGTTTCTCGGGCAACCTGCCGAAAGCGGCGGTCGAGCTGGCCAAGGATTGGCGCAGCGATCGCGTGCTGCGCCGCCTCGAAGCGCTGCTGATCGTGGCCGACAAGGACCACTGCTTCCTGCTCTCGGGCACCGGCGACGTGATTGAGCCGGATGACGGCCTGCTCGCCATCGGTTCGGGCGGCTCCTACGCGCTCGCCGCGGCGCGCGCCCTGGTGGCCAACACGCAGCTCACTCCATTGGAAATCGTGCGCAAGTCGCTGGAGATCGCCGGCGACATCTGCGTCTACACCAACCAGCACATCACGGTGCTCGAGCCGAGCGCCTGACATATATGGCATCTCCCCGCACGCAGCAGGCGCTCGCGCGCCTCGCCGACCTTACGCCGCGCCAGATTGTGGCGGAGCTCGACCGCTACATCGTAGGCCAGAACGACGCCAAGAAGTCGGTGGCCATCGCGCTGCGCAACCGCTGGCGCCGGCAGCACACGCCCGAGGCCATCCGCGACGAGATCAACCCCAACAACATCATCCTCATCGGCCCCACCGGTGTGGGCAAGACGGAGATCGCCCGCCGCCTGGCCAAACTCTCCGGTGCGCCCTTCGTGAAGGTGGAAGCCTCCAAGTTCACCGAGGTGGGCTACGTGGGGCGCGACGTGGAAGCGATGGTGCGCGACCTGGTGGAGAACGCCATCGACCTGGTACGCACGGAGCGCGAGCAGGAAATCGAGGACCTCGCGCACGAGCGCGTGAACGAGCGCCTGCTCGACTTGCTGCTGCCGGTGCCCTCGGACATGAAGCAGCAGCCCGCGCCCGCCGCCGAGGCAAATGCCCCCGGCAACGTCTTCGTCGTCTCGGCCACCGGCACGGTGCAGCAGGAGTCCGACGCCAACGCCGCCAAGGAGCGCTATGAACGCACCCGCGACAAGCTCCGCCAGCTGCTCAAGGACGGCCAGCTCGAGGCGCGCGACGTGGAGGTGGAAGTGCAGCAGTCGGCCCCCATGTTCGACGTCATGACGCCACAGGGCGCGCCCGAGGGCATGGAGTCGTTCAGCGAGATGCTCAAGGACATGCTGCCCAAGCGCACCAGGAAGCGGAAGGTGAGCGTCACCGAGGCGCGACGCATTTTGTCGGAACAGGAGATGGACAAGCTCATCGACAAGGACGACCTCATTGCCGACGCGCTCGACCGCGTGGAGAAGATGGGCATCATCTTCCTCGACGAGATCGACAAGATCGCCGGCGCGCGTGGCGAGAAGATGGGGCCCGAGGTGTCGCGCGAAGGCGTGCAGCGCGACCTGCTGCCGATTGTCGAGGGCAGCAACGTGAGCACCAAGTACGGCATGGTGAAGACCGACCACGTGTTGTTCGTCGCGGCCGGCGCCTTCCATGTGAGCAAGCCCAGCGACCTCATTCCCGAGCTGCAGGGGCGCTTTCCCATTCGCGTGGAGCTCAAGCCCCTCACCGAGGCGGACTTCGTACGCATCATGACGGAGCCCGAGAACGCGCTCACCAAGCAGTACTCCGCCTTGGTGCTGGCGGAGGGATGTACACTCGAGTTCCTCCCCGAAGGCATCGCCGAGATAGCGCGCCTGGCCGCCATGGCCAACACGCGCATGGAGAACATCGGCGCGCGCCGCCTGCATACGGTGATGACCACGCTGCTGGAGGAAGTGCTCTACACGCTGCCCGACGCGGAAACGAAGAAGGTGGTCGTGGACCGCGCGATGGTGCTGGACCGTCTCAAGGCGGTGCTGGAGGACGAGGACTTGAGGAAGTACATACTGTAGGAAGGGCGTCCGCCTTCCCGCTGGCTCGTGGGGCGGAGCTATTGTACGTTGGAGCATGCCGACCGTGCTGCGGGTCGCGGGTTATCGTTTCTGTTTCTTCAGCAACGAACAAGGCGAACCTGCCCACGTTCATGTGGAGCAGGCGGAGCGATATGCAAAGTTCTGGCTCTCTGACGTGAGCCTCGTGTTGTCCCGTGGTTTTCGCGGCGCAGAATTGAGCGAGGTACGTCGCATCGTCCTCGAACACCGCGTACTGTTTCAGGAGAAGTGGAATGAGCATTTCGGCCGATAAGGTCGAACCCCTCGCGATTGGCGTGACGTGCACCGACGTGTCTCTGCGCGTCGTGCTCGCGGATGGTCGCGAAATCGCCGTTCCGCTCGAATGGTTTCCCCGCCTTCGCGATGCGTCCCCGGCACAGCGCGCCAACTGGCGCCCGATAGGTGGCGGCGTCGGCATCCACTGGCCCGACATCGACGAAGACATCTCGGTCGCCGGGCTGCTGTCGACGCGCTGATTCGCTACTGACGCGCGCGAGCCGACTCCCGTCGTCTGGGCAACCCGCACGACGCGCGCTGCCTGCTCACACGGCTCCCACTCCCCTCACAGAACTCCCGTCATGCCCCACCGCGACTTCCTCGCGATCCCCGACTTTTCCACCGACGAGCTGCACGCCCTGTTCGCGCTCGCCGAACGCATGCGTACGGGCGGCTATGACAAAAAGCCCCTTGCCGGCAAGTCGCTGGCCATGATCTTCATGAAGTCCTCCACCCGCACGCGCGTCTCGTTCGAGGTGGGCACCTGGCAGCTGGGCGGCGCGGCGTGGTTCCTCTCGCAGCGCGACGTGCAGATCGGCCGCGGCGAACCGATTGGCGACACGGCCAAGGTGCTCTCCCGCTATGTGGACGGCATCATGATCCGCACCTTCGCCCACGCGGACGTGGAAGCAATCGCCCGCGATGCCTCGGTGCCGGTCATCAACGGGCTGACGGACTTCCTGCACCCCTGCCAGATCCTGGCCGACATCCTCACCATCCGGCAGCACCTTGGCTCGCCCGACCGTCAGGCGATGGACGGCAAGGTCGTGGCGTGGATCGGCGACGGGAACAACATGGCCAACTCCTGGCTCAACGCGGCGTGGCGGCTCGGCTTCGAGCTGCGCATCGCCTGCCCCGAAGGCTACGAGCCAGACGCGGCACTGCTCGCCCGCGCCAAGGACAACGCCAAGGTCACGCTGGTGCGCGACCCCGCCGAGGCGGTGAAGGGGGCGCACGTGGTCACCACGGACGTGTGGGCCTCGATGGGGCAGGAGGAGGAACAGAAAACGAGGGAGCGCGCGTTCGCCCGGTATACGGTGGACGCGGCGCTCATGACCAAGGCCCACGCAAACGCCATCTTTCTCCACTGCCTGCCCGCACACCGCGGAGAGGAAGTGACCGCCGACGTCATAGACGGGCCGCAGAGCCGCGTGTGGGACGAGGCCGAGAACCGCTTGCACATCCAGAAGGCCATCATGGCCGTGATCATGGGAGGAGAATCGCTCTGATGCCCGCTGCAGGAGACAAGGCCCCCGACTTCTCGCTCGCCGACGACACCGGCGCCACCCGCACCATGGCCGACTTCAAGGGCCGCAACGTGGTGCTCTACTTCTATCCCAAGGACGACACCTCGGGGTGCACCACGCAGGCGTGCGAGTTCCGCGACACCTTCCCGAAGTTCGGCTCGCTCAACGCGGAAATCCTCGGCGTTTCCCCCGACGACGTGAAGTCGCACGTGAAGTTCAAGGAGAAGTTCGACCTTCCCTTCACCCTGCTGGCCGACGTGGGGCACACCCTGGCCGACGCCTACGGCGTGTGGAAGGAGAAGTCGATGTACGGCCGCAAGTACATGGGCGTGGAGCGCACGACGTACCTCATCGACGGCGAAGGGCGCATCGCCCACGTCTTCGAGAAGGTGAAACCGGCCGGCCACGCCGCCGAGGTGGAGGAAGCGCTCAAGGCGATGAAGTAGGCGCGCCCGGGGCACCGGTGCCCCCGCCGGCCACGCCGCCGCCCCCCTCGGCTGGTCCATTGCATGTCAGCGCCGCATATTACGGTGCTACTCCTGCCATTTCGACACGTCAGCCTCCACACGACGCCACCGGCAAGCCTTCAAAACCCATCCCACCGGGGCCTTTCACTATGGACGCCAGCTCCACCGGCATGCTCAAGCGCACGCCCTTCCACGACATGCACGTTGCACTCGGCGCTAAAATGGTACCGTTCGCCGGCTACGACATGCCCGTCCAGTACCCCACCGGCATCACGGTGGAACACAAGGCGGTGCGCGAGAGCTGCGGGCTGTTCGATGTCTCGCACAGGGGAGAGTTCCTGGTGCGCGGGCCGGGAGCGGTGGACTTCGTGAACCACGTGACCACCAACAACGTGGCCGCCCTGGAAGTGGGACAGGTGCAGTACTCGGGCATTCTCAACGAGCGCGGCACCTTCGAGGACGACTGCCTGGTCTACCGCGACGCCGACTCCATCCTGATGGTGGTCAACGCCTCCAACGCGGCGAAGGACTTCGCCCACATCTCGCAACACCTGTCACGCTTCGACTGCACGCTGGACGACGTCGGCGATGACGTGGCGCTGCTGGCCCTGCAGGGGCCCGCGGCAAAGGACGTGCTGCAGGCGATAACAGACGTGGACCTCTCCACCATCAAGTACTACTTCTTCGAGAAGGGCACGGTGGCCGGCGCCCCGGACGT
>JBDSVW010000339.1:0-24822 GCA_039927015.1 Gemmatimonadaceae bacterium
GCCGCGCTCGCGGTCCTCGCCACCTGGCTGCTGGGCGCGTTCGTCAATGTGCTCACCGCCACGCTCGCGTTAGGCGGCTTCTACTTCTACGTGTTCATCTACACGCGCTGGCTCAAGCGCACCTCGCCGCAGAACATCGTGATCGGCGGCGCCGCCGGCGCCTTTCCGCCGCTCGTGGGCTGGGCGGCGGTCACCGGCCGCGTGGACCTCACCGCGCTCTACCTCTTCCTCATCGTCTTCTACTGGACGCCGCCGCACTTCTGGGCCCTGGCCCTGCTCAAGCAGAAAGACTACGGCAAGGCAGGCGTCCCCATGGCCCCCCTTCTCTGGGGCGAGCGCGAGACGATGAACCAGATGCTGTGGTACACGTTCATCCTCCTCTCCGTCACGCTGCTCCCGGTGGCCTTCGGCGCCTTCGGCCTCATCTACCTCGTTTCGGCCATCCTCCTCGGCGCGCTGCTCCTGCACGGGGTCGTCCGCATCCGGCGTGAGTCGCCATGGACCAAGGCCGCGTGGTGGACGTACAAGTATTCCCTGCTCTATCTCGCGCTGCTGTTCGTGGCGATGGTTGTCGACCGGCAGTTGCTGCGCTGAGCCGCTCCGTGCGTCCGCGCCACGCATCGACTCTTCCGCCGCTTCACGAGCGCGAGCCATGACCGATCCGCACGAGTTCAGCACCAATGAGTTTCTCACCGTGAGACTCGGGGCCGCGCCGGGACAACCGGAGCGCTTCCTCCTCGTGGGACGCCCGCGCGATGGGCAGGTGCGAGTTCGCGAGTGGAACACGAACTCCTACAACACGGTCGGCGCGGACTTCGATGTCGATCCGAGCGAGCTGCTCACCGAGATCGAGAGCGCGTACGCCGCGTCGCTCGAGGTGACGCCGGAGATGTACGCCATCCGGCTCTGGCTGCACGACACTGGCGGCTAGCGCCGCGCGAGGCAGGAGCTGTCAGAAGATCCCGTGGCCGGCGCGCGCGCCACCACGCCGGCGCGCCGCTCCCGCTAGAAACGCCCGCAGCCGCAACTCCCCGGGCCACACCCCGGCCCCGCCGCAGGTGCCGACCCGCTTCCGCGCTCACTGCCCTTGAGCATCGCACCCAGCCCACCGGAAATCACGCGTCGCACCGGCTGGCCGGTCTCCGGATGCGTCGCCAGCGGCGCGTCGTTGAACCCCTGCCGCATCTCGAACTGCTCCGGCGTGTCACCGGAATCGGCGGACGCTATCGTCTCATACAGGTACGTCGGCATGACCCTTGGTCTCCAGCGCGTTATCGTTCGTACAACTCCCTGCTAGGGTACTCCCTTCGACGCCCCACCATCAAGCCGAGCCAGCAGTCGGGCCCTGCAGCGGTCATCATGCAGCGGTCATCATGCCGTGACCGCTATGCAGCGCCCGCTATGCAGCGCCCACTACGCAGTGACCACTAGATGTCCTCCGCCAGCTGCAGGCGCACAAAGTGCCGGTGCACGAACACCCCCGCCAGCAACAGCACACAGCCCAGCAGCGACATCACCGGCGCGGAAACGAACGCGCTGAGCACGCCGACGGCGGCCGCCACCACGAACACCCCAGGAAGCACCGGGTACCCCCACGCCAAATACGGCCGCGGGGCATCGGCCATGGTCCGGCGCAGCACAAACACGCTCGCCGCGCCAAGCCCGAAGAAGATCCAGTCCGCGAACACCACGCCGCTCAACAACTGTCCGATCCGTCCCCCGCTCGCGAATAGGAGCACGAGCGCCCACGCGCCCATCAGGAGGATCGAGAGATGCGGCGTCCCGAACCGGGGATGCACGCGCCCGATCGACGCCGGAAATACGCGGTCACGCGCGAGCGCAAACGGCAGTCGTGAGTTGGTCAGGATCGCGACGTTGACGAAGCCGAGGATCGAGATCATGGCAGCCACGGTGATGAGCGTCGCCCCCGTCGGCCCCACCAAACGCTCCGCCACATCCGCCGCCACCGCACCACTCGCCGCGAGTCCATCGCGCTGCAGCACATGCAGGTACACGCCGTTTGCGCCGAGGTAGATCACGATGACGATGAGGATACCCACCAGCAGCGCCCGCGGAATGGTCCGCTCCGGCTCGCGGATCTCCCCCGCGACCATGTTCATCTGCTGCCAGCCGCCGATGGTGAACAGCACGGCCACAAACGCGGCGGCGAAGCCGGAAATGAGGGAGGCCGGGGCGACAGGTGCCAATGGCGCGGGCGGTGGCGGCCCGAGTTGCGTCCACAACGCCAGCCCGCCCACGATCAGCGTCGCCAGCGCCCCGATCTTGGCCAGCGTGAGCACGTTCTGCAGAAAGACGCCCGGCTTGATGCCCAGCACATTGGTAAGGCTGAGGAGCACGATGGTCGCCGTCGCCACGCCCATCTCGCCGCCCACAGCTGCAACGTTCACGAAGCGGGCGAGGTATCCGGCAAAGCCGAGCGCCACGGCGGCGATGGCGCCGGAGGCAATGCTCAGCAGCGCCATCCATCCATACAGGAAGGCCGGCAGCGATCCGAACGCGTGCCGGATGTAGACGTACGGCCCTCCCGCGTCGGGAAGCATCGCCCCCAGCTCCGCGTAGGTGAGCGCTCCCGCGAGCGCCATGAAGCCACCGAGTATCCACACCGTGAGAATCCAGCCGTTGCTGGGGAGCGCACGCGCCACCTCGGCTGGTGTGAAGAAGATCCCGCTCCCGATGATTCCCCCAACGACGAGCAGCGCGGCCGATGCCACGCCAAGCTCACGGCGAAGCTCAGGCAACGATCAGGTCTCGCTGGATCTCCGCCGGCGTCACGAGCGCACCATCGGCGCCGACGTACACGTTGACCTCGGTGCGCATGCCGATCTCACCGCGGATGTAGATCCCCGGTTCAATGGAGAAGCCCACGCCCGGAATGAGCAGGCGCTCGTCGCGCGTCTCCAGGTTGTCGAGATTCGGCCCCGACCCATGCAATTCGCGCGGGTCCATTGAGTGGCCGGTGCGATGCGTGAAGTACTCGCCGAAGCCGCACTCCACAATCACCGCGCGCGCCGCGTCATCCACGTCCGCGCCACGAACGCTCTGCCCCGCGCCGAGCCGCGCGTGCAGGAGTGCAATGGCGGCGTCGCGCGCGTCCCGAATGGCGCGCCAGATCGTCTCCGCACGCTCCGTCGGCGCGCCCATCACCGCCATCCAGGTCTGGTCGGCATACACGCCGCCCGGTTCCTTCGCCCAGAGGTCGATCAGCACCACATTGCCCGACGTGATGAGCTGGGAACGCTCGGCGCTCGGCTCATAGTGCGGGTCGGCAGCATTTGCCCCCACCGACACGTTAGGCGGGCTGTAGGTCTCCAGCCCGGCCTGTTGGAAGCGCTCGAGGATCCACCCCTGTAGTTCGTGCTCCGATATCGGGTTTGGCTGCTGAGCGCGCTGTCCAGCCATCGAGAAGGCTTCCTTCGCGAAAGGACCGAGCAACTCCGCCACGCGACGGTGCGACGCCAGGTCCTGCGCCGTCCATGTCGCGTAGAACTGGGAGACGAGTTCCCCCGATGTCACCACCGTGGCGCCCGCGCCGCGGACCATCTCCAGCACACCGGCCGGAATGCGGTCAAGGTAGGGCACGGCATCCTCGGGGGAATATTCCATCGCCACGCGCTTGTCCCGCACAAGGTCCTGCAGGCTCGACTCCAGCTGCCGCCACGACGAGTAGCGCACGCGACCCCACGCCTCCGGCCAGTCGCGCCACGCGCCCTGTTCGATGTTGTGCGTGATGGCGAGCGGCATCCCCGTGCGCGGCACAAGCACGAAGATGCGCCGCGACAGGTGTGCCTCGCTCAGCCCGAGCATCGCCCGCGCGATGGGATTACACTGGCGGAAGTCGTACAGCAGCCAGCCATCCACCCCCGCGTCCGCGATCGCGCGCTGGATGACGGGAAGCGATTGCGGAGTGAGGATGGCCATGGCGGTTAGTCCTGTGACGAAGAGATAGGCTTCCACTCGGCGCGCCACGAGCACGCCCCTTCGCCCTTGGCGACGCACCGGACATGCTCCACGCCGCCGACGCTGTTCACGAGCAGCCGGAGCAGCTCCTTGAGCGCGGATTCGTAATACGTGCATCCAATCGAGCGTGGAGCGGTGCCGAAGGTCACCGACTGGTCCACGTCGAGGTAGATGCTCGCACCTACACGCGAAATGCGCCCATTGAGGTACCGGCGCGACAGTCGGCGCGCGTGCCGCAGCGCGATCGGACGGGCGAGGAGTGACGGCAGCAGCAGCATCATCCGTCGCGCCACGCCGCCGACCGTCTGGTACGCCTCGCAGGCAAGGTGACGGCCCGCAGCCCGAAAGACGGCCTCCGCGTCGGGACGCCGGCCGAGCAGCTTGGCGAGCCCCACCGCTTCCTCATGGCCCGTGCGCTGCCCACGCTTCACCGCATCGGTGAAACGCCGAATCTGATTGTAAACGGTGTCGCTCAGCCCGAAGCGCTTGTTGCGCAGATCGCCGACCAGCTCGGCTTCGAAATCTTCGACAGGACTGTCGACGTTGCGGACTGCTTCGAGGAAGGAGAGCGGGAGGAGTGCGTCGACCGTGTCGGGCATAAGATTCGTGCGAAGGTAACGGCCGCCATGACGCGGTTCAAGCTATTGTCGTGCTCGTCCGCACTTTCGCGCGGTTCTCCCCGATTCCGGCGCCACAATGTCCCTTCAGGATCGACTGCTCCTCGGCTTCCTCCTCGCGGGCGTGATCGCCGAACTCGCCCGCCGTGCGCGCGCGCTGAGCGCTTCCGGAGCGGTCGCGGCAACCCTTGCCGGTACCGTAGCGTGTGCGGTCGGCTGGACTTGGGCGCTGGTCCTGCTCGCCTTTTTCGTCACGTCGAGCTTGCTGTCGCGGTGGCGCACCGCCTTCAAGGCGCGCGCCACGGGCGCACTGGTGGCGAAAGGAGGCCCCCGGGATGCGTGGCAGGTGCTGTCCAATGGAGGCGTATATACTGTCGCGGCCATCGCCACACTCGCCTATCCCACCGCCGACTGGGCCCTCGCCGGCCTCGGCGCCCTCGCAACCATGACGGCGGATACGTGGTCCACCGAAATCGGCATCGCGCTCGGCGGTACCCCGCGCCTCCTGGGACGCTGGCGTCGCGTCCCGCCCGGCACCTCGGGCGCCGTCTCGGTCGCCGGCACCGTGGCCTTGCTCGCCGGTGCGATCTTTCTCGGGCTCGTGGCACTCATCGTGCACTTTCCAGTCCCCAGTGTGGAACCTGCGGTGCTGGGTGGAGCGTTCGGGGCACTTGTGGACACGATGCTGGGCGCTACGATGCAGGAGCGGCGCTGGTGCCCACGCTGTGCGCAACAGACTGAGCAGTCCATTCATGCGTGCGGGGCGACGACCGAGCGCGCCAGCGGCGTGAGCTGGATGGACAATGACATCGTCAACCTAACGAGTTCCGTGGCCGGCGCGGCCCTTGCCGTGGCCGCCGGGAGGTGGATCTGAAACTCGCTCGTGGCCCGCGCACCTTCTTACTCTGTCTCGCCATCGCGGGCGCCCTCGCCTGCGACGGCTCGAGCGCGCTGTCTCCCGGCTCACGCCACTTCGGCCAGGCAGGCGTGCCGTCCACGTCGCTCAGCATCGCCGGCACGTGGCGGCGCACGATCTACTTCGTGGATGACCTCGGCATCGCACGCTCCAGCGAGACCACGTGGCAGTTCACCGCCGATGGCGCCGCCACGCGTGTTCAGGTTACCCGCAACTTCTCGTTCGGCCTGGTCGACGTGTTCGTGAGCGCGGGGCGCTTCCGCCTCCAGAATACGCGGGTGATCATCGACCTCGTCACGCCGTCGCCGGTCCAGCTGCAATACGACGTGCGGCTCACGGGCGACGAGCTGCAGCTGGCGGGCCAAAGCTTCCTTCGCACAGGGAGCGGGTAACGTGACCCGCCGCGACGCGGAGGTGCTCGTCGTCGGGGCTGGCCCGGCGGGAGCCGCTACCGCGTTCTTCCTCGCGCGTGCCGGCCTCGATGTGCTGGTGCTCGACCGCGCTCGCTTCCCGCGCGACAAGCCGTGCGCCGAATATCTCAGCCCGCAGGCCTCGCGCATCCTGCATGAGATGGATGCGCTTACGGCCGTCGAGTCCGCGGGGGCGGCGCACCTCACTGGCATGCGCCTCCGGGCGCCAAACGGCACGGTGATCCATGGGGAGTTTGCGGCCGCCCATGGCTTCCGGGGCTTCCGGGACCGCGGCCTCGCCCTCCGGCGCCTCGTGCTCGATGACCTGCTCCTGGCGCGCGCACGGGCGATGGGCGCGCGGGTGATGGAGCAGGCGATGGTGCGCGACCTCGAGTACGATGGCCATGGACGCGTGTTGGGCGTGGTAGTCGGCACCCACTCGGGCACACGCACGCTGCGCGCCCCCCTCGTCATCGGTGCGGACGGACTGCGCTCGGTGGTCGGGCGACGACTGGGCCTCACCCGCAGCGGACGCTTCCCGCGCCGCGTTGCCCTGGTGTCGCACTTCACGGGTGTGCTCGGCATGGGCGCTTGCGGCGAGATGCACGTAGACGCCGCCGGGTATCTGGGACTGGCGGATGTCGGCGGCGGGACGACCAATGTCGCGCTCGTGATTCCGGTCCGGGATGCGACTTCCCTGCACGGCGCTCTCGACGCGTTCCTGGCGCGCTGGATCGCGGACCGTCCCCATCTCGCCACGCGATTCCGTGACGCATCACCGCTCGCGAACGCGCGCGCCACCGGCCCCTTCAACTCGCATGCGCGCCGAGCGTGGGCGCCGGGGGCAGCGCTCGTGGGAGACGCGGCGGACTTCTTCGATCCCTTCACCGGCGAGGGCATCTACGCCGCCCTCCGCGGCGCCGAACTGCTCACCGGCTACGCGTTTGATGCCGCGCGGGCCACGGGTGCCGCGCGCCACGACGTCGCCCTCGCCGCCTACGATCGCTGCCGGCGCCATGAGTTCCGCGGCAAGAGGCGCGTGGAACGTGCGATTGCACGCACGGTGTCCTCGCCCGCACTCTTCAACCGCGTGGCCGCCGTCCTGGCGGCACGGCCGGACATGGCCGACCTGCTGGTGGGCGTGGCCGGCGACTTCGTCCCGCCCCGGGAAGTGCTCCGCCCCGGCTTCCTCCTGCGGCTCCTCCTCGCGCCGGCCGGGACATTGCCCCCAGATTCCCGCGCGACCGGTGCCGCCGCCGGTCGTGCCTAACGACCTTTTCCACCCTTCCCTGGGCACGGGGCACCGCATGCCGCTCGATTCCGACCTGTTCCGCAGTGTGCTCGGCCGCTTCGCCACCGGCGTCACGGTGGTGACGATGCGCGATGCCGACGGTCGCGATCACGGCATGACGGTCAGCGCCTTCTCCTCGCTCTCCCTCGATCCGCCGCTGGTGCTCTTCTGTATCGACCGCACCGCCTCCATGGCCGGCGTCACGCGCGAGGCCTCGTATATCGCGGTCAACATCCTGAGCGCGTCGCAGGAAGCGCTGTCGCGCCGCTTTTCGAACCTTGATGCCAACACGCGCTTCGACGGCATCGGCTTCAGCCGCGCAGGCAGCGGTGCGCCAATCCTCGACGACGTGCTCGCGCACCTCGAGTGCGAAGTGCTGCGACAGCACGATGGCGGCGATCACCTCGTCTTCGTGGCGGAGGTGCGCAGCGCCGAGGCGCGTGATGAACGCCCCCTCCTGTACTACCGCGGAGGTTACGCGCAGCTGGAGCGGTAAGTGACAGTGCTCCCCACGCCCCGGCGGCAACGTGGCATCGAGATACTCGACGGGAACGATGTGGATCACGTCGTGCGCGCCCGTTCGCATCGGGACATCGCGATGTCGAATGCGCTGTTCGGCGGCACGCGCGCCTGGCGCTCCGAACTCGACGCCATCATGCACCTGCTGCCGCCGCGCGCCACGCTGCTCGACATCGGCACCGGCACCGGCGAGGCCACCGCCATCGCCGCCGACCGCTGCGCGCGGGCCGCTGTGCAGCTGACGACATTCGGCCTCGATCACGACGCCGGTCTTGTTACCAGCGCCAGGCGACACGCCCATCATGGTGTCTGCGCCTCCGCATTGGCGCTGCCCTTTCCCGACGCCAGCCTCGACATCGTGAACTGCGCCCAGGTCGCGCACCACTTCGAGGACGCGGAACTGCGGCAGTTGCTGCGGGAAATGCATCGCGTCGCGCGCCTCCGCGTTATCGTCTCCGACCTGCGCCGGAGCTGGGCCGCGGTGGCAGGCCTCTGGATGGCCTCCTTTCCGTTGCGCTTCCACCCGATAAGCCGCCACGACGGCGTGGTGTCCATCCTGCGCGGTTTTACGCGCACGGAACTGGGTGATCTGGTGTACGACTCGGTGGGAACGCGTCCCGTCGTTCGGCGGCACCTGGGATTCCGGCTCAGCGCCTCGTGGAGCCCTGCTCACGCACCCACTGGCGCGGGACACCCCTGACGCCGCTCATCTTCCAGAAACGAAAATCATGCGCGAGCCGTTCGCGTTAGGACCGATGCCCGTCGGTCGGGCGATGGTGACAATCGACGAACGCGTCGTGCGAGCCCCGCCGACCGACGTCTTTACCTTGGCCAGGAATGTGGCGCACTGGCCGGCATATCTCGCGCACTACCGCTTCGTTCGATTCCGGGAAGCGGCGCCGGACGGCGGCGGGCTGGTCGAGATGAGCGCCAATCGGCCCTTCGGCCCGCTCAATTGGCCCACCTGGTGGTTATCGCAGATGAGTGTGGATCACGATCGTCCGAACATCCGGTTCCTGCATGTGGGCGGCATCACCACGCGCATGGACGTCGAGTGGGAATTCCACGCCCTGCCGTCTGATGCAACGCGCGTGCGACTCGTCCATGCCTGGGATGGCCCGCGCTGGCCTCTCATCGGCTCGGCGGCCGCCAACCTTGTCATCGGTCCCGTGTTCATCCACGGCATCGCGTCACGCACGCTGGAGGGACTCGCCCGGGTCGCGGAGCAGCGCGCCAGCGCTCCCCTACCACAGGTCCCCTCCGGCATGCCTCCCATCTTGCAGGAATCCGAATGAGTAAGCGGCGCGTCGTCATCACGGGCATCGGCGCCATCACACCGATCGGGCTCACACGCGACGGACTCTGGGAGGGGCTCAAGGCTCGCCGATCAGCGGTCCGGACCATCTCGCGCTTCGACCCCGCCATTTTTCGGTCGCATAATGCGGCCGAAGTGCCGGACTTCGTGCCGACGGACCACCTGGAGGAGCGGCGGGCCCGCCGGCTCGACCGCTTTGGACAATTCTCCGTGGTCGCCGCACGCATGGCGATGGAAGACTCCCGTCTCGATCTCGCCGCCGAGAATCGCGAGCGCATCGGCGCCATGATGGGCACCGCGCTGGGCGGCGTGGGCTACGCGGAAGAACAGTTGGCCGTCTTCCTGCGCGACGGATTGCGGGCCGTGGACGCCACGCTCGCGCTGGCCGTGTTCGGCGGGGCTTCCAGCTGCAACATCGCGATCGAGTTCGGCGTGCACGGGCCCAACAGCACCAACGCGATGAGCTGCGCATCGGGCACGATCGCCATCGGCGACGCCTTCCGGCAGGTGCGCGACGGCTACGCCGACGTGATGATCGCCGGCGGCGCCGAGGCGCCCCTCGCCCCCCTCTGCTTCGGCGCCTTCGCGCTCATTCGCGCCATGTCCACCCGCAACGACGATCCCGCCGGTGCCTCGCGCCCCTTCGACCGGGACCGCGACGGCTTCGTCATGGGCGAGGGCGCGGCGGTGCTCATTCTCGAGGAGGCGGGGCGGGCCGTCGCGCGCGGTGCCCGGATCTACGCCGAACTCCTGGGCTATTCCCAGACCAACGACGCGCATCACATGACCGCGCCGCTGCCCGATGGCTCCCAGGCCGCCCGCGCCATGCGCGAAGCCCTCGCCGACGCCCACGTGGCCCCCGCGGAGCTGGGCTACATCAACGCCCACGCCTCGTCCACGCCGCTCAACGATCCCACCGAGTCCTCGGCCATCCGGCAGATCCTCGGGGAGCACGCGTCGTCCATCCCCGTGAGCGGCACCAAGGGGTACTACGGACACGCGTTAGGCGCGTCGGGAGCGATCGAGACGGCAATCTGCGCCATGGCCATCGATCGCGAATGGCTGCCCCCCACGGTGAACCTGCAGCACGCCGGCGAGGGCTGCGACCTGTTGCACGTGACGGGAGAGGGCCGCGCCGAGCGGGTCGATCATGTCATGACAAACTCGTTCGGCTTCGGCGGCATCAACGCCGCACTCGTCCTGCGTCGCTGGCGCTGACGCGCGAGCCCGGTGCCGGTCGCGCCGGACTCGCGCGCGCGGCCCTTACGGGCCGACCTGAAGGTACTTGTCCGCGTAGCGCTTGATCGAGTCCATGATCACCTGCATCGCCACTTCGCTCTTCTCCCATCCCACGATCTGCATGCGCTTGCCCTCCAGGTCCTTGTAGATCTGGAAGAAGTGCTCGATCTCCGCGAGATAGTGGCTCGGGAGGTCCGCGATGTCGTAAATCTCGTGATGCAGCGGATCGTGCGACGGGACGGCGAGAATCTTGTCGTCCGGCTCGCCGCGATCGAGCATCTTCAGCACCCCGATGGGTCGCGACTGGATCTGGCATCCGGGAAAGGTCGGCTCATCGATCCGCACGATGATGTCAAGGGGATCGTTGTCCTCGTGCAGCGTGCGGGGAATGAAACCGTAGTCCCCCGGATAATGGACCGCCGAATACAGCACGCGATCCAGCTTGAAGAGGCCAGAATCCTTGTCCAGTTCATACTTGTTTCGGCTGCCCCTCGGAATCTCGATGACCGAGGTGACTTCCTCGGGCGGGTGAGGGCCAGGTACCAGGTCGCGCCAGGGATGGATCATGCCGAGGGGGGAGGATCACGGGGAGTGCCGGCGTCCGGTTCGTCGGACGTGCCGCCAGTAACATAGCGACGCTCCTCCCTCGCCCGTAACCGATCAATCTGGATCGCCATCGCATCCATGGCGTCCTCCATCCGGGCCAGCCGCTCGTCCACCCGCTGCTCCAGCCGAAACGTCTCGCCCACATCGCGCCGTCCCAGCCGGCCGCGCATCTCGCGCACCACGAGGGAGGCCACCGCAGTCACGCAGATCATGGTGACCACGAGCACGAGCAGCAGGACCATCACCATCGTTAGGTCCGGGCGCGCTCAGAGGCGCGCTCAGGCGCGCGCTCGGAGGCGCGCTCGGAGGAGCGCTCGGTCAGAAGCTTGGCGGTGAACCGCTGCGCCTCCGACACGCGCTCCATCTCCACCGACATCGCGTCAATCGCCTGCTCCATGCGATCCAGCCGCTGGTCGATCTGCGCCAGGCCGGCCTCGGCCAGAGACGCTGGGTTCCGGCGGCGCCCGAAAATCCGTCCGATGCTGGTGACCACCGATATGATGAAAAAGCCGCCCATGAGTATGGACGTCATCGCGATGATGAACTCGTAACGCTCCATCCACTCCTCCAATGCAAGGGGTACCACCCCCCTTACGCACCGCGGGACGCGTCGGTGTCAGAGGAAGGCCCCTTTCTACTCCTGATGCTGGAACTCGAACAGCGATTCAAGCTTGGTGAGTTTTAGCAGCGACCGCACGTTGTGCCGTGTGTGAAGGAGCCTGATGGCAAGCCCGCGCTCTCGCGCGCGCTTCTGCACGAGCACCAGGATTCCCAGACCACTCGCATCTACATGATGTGTCGCGGCCATGTCGATGGAAAGCGCGCCGGCACCGCTCCGTCCCGCACGCTCGAGCGAATCCATCGCCGCGCACCGGAAATCGACCCGCGTCTCGGCCACGAGACGCGGGGGAGCCAAGAGACGCAGCACCTCAACAAGGGAGCCCATGTGATCCGCTGTGAGCGGGAAAGGAAGCAGACGCGGGAGGCCCCGTCGGAAGCGAGCCTGGCGTATCGCTGCCCAGATCGCTAGGCGAGGGATGTGCCAATCCGGACGTCGCGCCCAAGTACTTGCCCACGCGCGCTTTGGCAGCTGCTCCGGTCACCCACCCAAGCAACGCGGCCTCCGCATTTCGCGAGACTGGACTCACAATGCGGTGCATGCCCCCGCCGGTCTCCGTCGGCTTGCACATGCGCGCGCGAGCCGACAGAATCGAACGAACTTTCCCGTCGCATCGCCTACTCCGGTCTCCAACACGCCCATGCCCGACTCGTCCGACATAGATGTGCTCCTGCAGGAAAACCGGCGCTTTCCGCCCAGTGCTGCCTTCGCCGCCCAGGCGCTCGTTTCAGATAGTACGCTGTACGATCAGGCGGATGCGGACTACGAAGCGTTCTGGGCCGAACAGGCGCGCTCCCTGCACTGGTTCTCCCCGTGGAAGTCGGTGCTGGAATGGAACGCCCCGCGCGCGCGATGGTTCTCGGGAGGCACCCTCAACGCCGCGTACAACTGCGTCGATCGTCATCTCGACACGCCGCGACGGAACAAGGCGGCGATTGTCTTCGAAGGCGAACCGGGCGATCGCCGAACGCTGACGTACTGGGATCTCTACGTCGAGGTAGGCAAGTGCGCCAACGTCCTCAAGTCGTTAGGCGTCCGGCGGGGCGACCGGGTAGGGATCTACCTCCCGATGATTCCGGAGGCCGCCATCGCCATGCTGGCCTGCGCTCGCATCGGCGCCATCCATTCCGTGGTATTCGGCGGCTTTGCGCCCTCAGCGCTGCGCGATCGCATGAAGGACGCGCAAGCGAGGGTCGTGATCACCGCCGACGGCGGCTACCGTCGCGGGCAAGTGGTGCCGCTCAAGCGCAACACCGACGAGGCGTTCGCCGAAGCCTCCACGGTGGAACACGTGGTGGTTGTGCAGCGTCGCGCCGACGGCCCCATCGGCGATGAGCCGGTGGCGATGAAGGAGGGGCGCGACCATTGGTGGCACGAATTGATGAAGGGGGCACCGGTCGAGTGTCCCCCCGAGCCGATGGATGCCGAGGACGTGCTCTACATCCTCTATACCTCCGGTACGACGGGAAAGCCGAAGGGCATTGTGCACACCACGGGCGGCTACCTCACCGGCGTCGCCTACACCACGAAGTACGTTTTCGACCTCAAGGAGGAGGACGTCTTCTGGTGCACGGCCGACGTGGGCTGGGTCACGGGTCACTCCTACCTGGTCTATGGTCCGCTGGCCAACGGCGCGACGTGCGTGATCTACGAGGGAGCGCCCGACTGGCCAGCCAAGGACCGCATGTGGGCGCTGTGCGAGACGCATGGCGTCACGATCTTCTACACGGCACCGACCGCGATCCGCGCCTTCATGAAGTGGGGCAGCGAGTGGCCGGCCAAGCACGACCTCTCCCGGCTCCGCTTGTTAGGCAGCGTGGGCGAGCCGATCAACACCGAGGCGTGGATGTGGTACCACCTGCACATCGGCCGCGAGCGTTGCCCCATTGTGGACACGTGGTGGCAGACGGAGACCGGAGCGATCGTCATCTCACCCCTGCCGGGCGTGACGGAGACGAAGCCGGGCTCAGCCACACGTCCGCTGCCGGGCTACTTCGCCGACCTCGTGGATGGGCATGCCACGCCGATTCCCGTCGGTGGCGGTCTGCTCACGCTCACGCGCCCGTGGCCCTCGATGCTCCGGACCATCTGGGGCGACGACCAGCGCTTCGTCGACACCTACTTCTCCAAGTGGAGCGATCGGCCTGATCTCTATTTCGCCGGCGATGGCGCCAAGCGAGATGACGACGGCTACTTCTGGCTCCTCGGGCGAGTCGATGACGTGCTCAACGTGGCGGGCCATCGCATCGGTACGATGGAAGTCGAGAGCGCACTCGTCGAGCATCCGAGCGTGGCCGAGGCTGCGGTGGTGGGTCGCGAGCATGACATCAAGGGTCACGCGCTGGCCGCCTTCGTCACCCTCCGCACCGGTTTCGAGGCCAGCGCGGAGCTGCGCGAAACGCTCAGGAACTTCGTGGCCGAGAAGATCGGCGCCATCGCCAGGCCGGACGACATCCTTTTCAGCGCCGACCTGCCTAAGACCCGGTCGGGCAAGATCATGCGGCGGCTGCTCCGGGACATTGCGGACGGTCGCACGTTAGGCGACACGACCACCCTGGCCGACCCGGCCGTGGTAGCGAGCCTCAGGGATCAGTACGAATCCCAGGAGAGCTGATCCCGCGGAGGCATGTTGGAGCGTTCGGAAATCGGGGGCGCCGCATCCCGCCGATTTCCGTGCCCCCTAGCCCCGGGCATCCCGCCAGACGAACTTTCGCGCATGGCTTCCCTCCTGCGCCGCATCTTCCCGGAATCTCTCTTCCCCCGACGCCTCGACGAAGGCGCCGAGCGGCGGATGCGGCTCGCCCAGGCTCGCGCCGAGGAGGCCCTGATCGAGGCCCATGTACGGAACGCGCTCATGTTCATCGACACCCTGGCCGAAGACATGCCGTTCGACCGGGCCATCGATACCTACGTGCGCGTGATGGCGGTGCCCGAACCCCTGGCGTCCATGGTGGCAACACGAGTGCTCGTCGAGCTTGGCGAGGAAATGGTGCCGACGCGTGTGCTCCGCCCCCGCGCGGAACGGAACGCCGGCAACGGCGCATTGGATGAGGGGGAGACGGACGTGGCGCGACCGGCGCTCCGGCTGAGCGACGCACGGGTGCAGACGGGGCGCTGAGCCCTCTCGCTCGTTCGCCGCCGCTGACGCGGCAACGCCCCAAGGGCCCAAGCGCCCAAGGGCCCAAGCGCCCTACGCATCCCGATCGCGTCGATCACCCCGATCCTTAGAGAGCATTCATCGCTCGGCGACGAATATCGGAATCCGCGTCCCCTCGGGCCCCGCCTTTCGCTATCTTGAAGGCTTCAGTTCCCGACTCGCTCGCGTCGACTCTCGTCGCGATGAACGGCCCCGCGAGTACGGGAGTGTCACCCGATGACACGTGCGGGTCATTGCCCGGCGCCGGCTCTGCCGGCTCGCCTGCCCCGCATCGCGTTACGCATATGCCACGGAGCGATCATGCCGCAGACAGAGACGATCACTCGCACGCTTCACAGCGCGCGCGCCGACTTCATCACGTCGATGAACCGGGACACGGCCAGCACGGAGCGTCCCCGTCTGCTGGCGGTGCTCGATGCGCTGATCGCCTGGAGTCTCGCGCGTCCCAAGGCGCTGCGTTTCCGCGTCGACGAGACAAAGGCGTGCGTAGTGAGTTTCGAGCGCATCGACACCGGCGAGGTCTTCTGGTCGGCTGTGCCGGCGCGTGGCGATGCGCCGCGCCTCATGCTGGTGCCGCGCGCCGCGTCCGTGCTCACGCCCGAACAGCGCACCGACGCGATGGATACGGTGAATGCCAACTCCCGCGAGTCGCTCACCGCAGACGACAAGCTTCGCATCGGATTCGGCGCCCTGAAGAATACCGCCGCTCGTGAGGCGGTGCTCGCGATGATGCAGCGACTGCTGGTTACGGACTGAGGATCACGCGGGCGCGTCGCCCGGTCCCCAATGCACGCGCGCCCGTCCGAGAAATCGGCCGGGCGCTTTCGATGCGGGTCGCACAAAGGTTGTCGCGCGCGGTACGACAGTGTGGCGGGTGGGGCGCTGGATATCGGAGCATGACTCGCGCAGCGATAATGCGCCTGCGGCGAACGAGGAGCGCCGGAGCGCTCCCCGGAATCAGCTCTTGTGCCGGAAGGTGATGCGTCCGCGGGTGAGGTCGTAGGGCGAGACCTCGACCTTGACGCGATCGCCCGTGAGGACGCGGATGCGGAACCGCCGCATCTTGCCTCCTAGCGTGGCGAGCACCGAATGGCCGTTATCGAGCGCAACGCGAAAGGTGGTGCTTGGGAGGACATCGGAAATCGTGCCCTCGAGTTCGACTGATTCTTCCTTCATCCTGCTCCTTGTGGCGTCAAGCGCCTAACGAGCGGGGCGTGGCTTCTGTCGGGCGCGGCGGCGGGCCGCGGCGGACTTCAGCTGACGCGCTTCGCTCGGCTTCACGTAGTGACGCTTGCGGCGCAGTTCCTTGAGAATACCGGACTTTAGTACCTTTTTCTTGAAGGCCTTGAGCGCCCACTCGAGACGATCGCCTTCGTCCAGCTTGACTTCGATCATGTGCGGTTCCGGATGGAGATGCCGCCAGCGCGGCAGGTCAGGTTATGATTCGTGAATCGCGAAACGACGGGCCGACCCTCATCGGGCCGGCCCGTCGTTAGGTCGCCGCGAGTCCTTCCGCAGCGCGCGATACTAGCGGCCGAGCTTGACGACGTTCTCGGCGGCGGGGCCCTTCTGACCCTGCACGACCTCGAACTCCACGCGCTCGCCCTCAGACAAGGACTTGAAGCCCTGGCCCTGAATGGCAGAGTGGTGCACAAAGCAGTCCTTCTGACCGTTCTCGGGCGTGATGAAGCCAAAACCCTTGGCGTCGTTGAACCACTTGACGGTGCCGGTGATACGCATTGCCGTACTCCCAAAATGTTGTGTGGTCGGAGTCCGGAAATGCCGTACGTGCCCGACTACGCATGTGATTCGTGGACTTGACCCCCACGATAGGCTGCATCCCTAACGCTTCGAACCTTTCAGCCCGTTGACGCAGATGCACTAAGCTCAAAAAAGGGACCACCGCGAGAGTGAGGTCCCAGGGTATTCGTGACGAACGCGTGTAAAGAACCCGCTTTTGTCAGCGTTACAAGCTATCCAGACCCTGTCAATATGTCAACAGTCGCACTGGTTCAGATTCTCCTAATATACGCTACGGCGGCCAGAATTGCCCAAAAAAGACCGCGGCAGCCGAGGAACGACTACCTTTGGGCATGACTCCGCGAAATACGACGAATACAGCCACCGTTGAGCCCGGCCCAGCCGCCGACGGTGGTTTTGCCTCTCTTGGCCTTGATGATCGCCTCCTCTCCGCCCTCACCACCTTGGGCTACGAGGAACCCACGCCCATTCAAACGGCCGCCATTCCCCCCCTGCTCGCTGGCCACGACGTCTTCGCCCAGGCAGCGACGGGTACCGGCAAGACCGCGGCATTTGCCCTTCCCCTGCTCCACCAGCTGACTCCCGGTGCCCCGGCCCGGGACCGGACCGCCGCCCTCATCCTCGTCCCCACGCGCGAACTCGCCATGCAAGTGGCCGAAGCGGTGCACCGCTACGGCAAGCAGATGGGGGTCATTGCCCTCCCCATCTACGGCGGCGCCTCGATGGAGACCCAGATCCGTACCCTCAAGCGAGGGGTGGACGTCGCGGTCGCCACCCCGGGACGCGCACTCGATCACATCCGGCGCGGCACGTTGAATCTCAAGTCGGTGCGGGTCGTGGTGCTCGACGAAGCGGATGAGATGCTCGACATGGGATTCGCCGAGGATCTCGAGGCGATTCTCGACGCCACCCCGAAGGAGCGGCAGACCGCGCTCTTTTCCGCCACCCTGCCCCCGCGTATCGCGGCGATCGCCGGCAAGCACCTGCGGAAGCCGGTCACCATCAAGATCGACCGGGAGCCGGTGGCCGCCGGCGAGAGCGCGAAGGTGCGGCAGGTCGCCTACATCGTACCTCGCACACACAAGATGGCCGCGCTGGGACGCGTGCTCGACATCGAGCACCCTACGTCGGCCATCGTCTTCTGCCGCACCCGCACTGAAGTGGACGAACTCACCGAGACGCTCAACGCGCGCGGATATCGCGCCGAAGCGCTGCACGGCGGGTTGTCGCAGGAGCAGCGCGACCGCGTGATGCGGAAGTTCCGCGCCAACAAAGCCGACCTGCTGATCGCCACTGACGTGGCGGCGCGCGGACTCGATGTGCAGCACGTGTCGCACGTGGTGAACTACGACGTGCCGTCGGCCGCGGAATCCTACGTGCACCGCATCGGCCGCACCGGCCGGGCGGGGCGCGAGGGCGTCGCGATCACGCTCGCCGAACCCCGCGAGCACCGCCTGCTGCGCAACATCGAGTTTCTTACGAAGCAGAAGATCGAGGTGCAGCAGGTTCCCACCGTGGCGGATCTGCGATCCCGTCGGCTGGAGCTGACGAGGGCCTCGCTGCGCGAGACGATTATCGCGGGAGAACTCGACGCATTCCGCGGCATCGTCGAGTCGCTGGCCGATGAATTCGACCTGATGGACATCGCCGCGGCCGCGGTGAAGCAGATCGAGTTGCGCGACCGGCCCACCGACCGCGAGGAGGAGATCCCGTCGGCCCCGACCAAGAAGGAGCGGGCCAGCTCGCGCGGCGCCGACGCGCGCGGCGATCGCGCAGCAGCTGGCGGGCGGGATGACCGCACCGCGAGAACGCGCGGGGCCGCCGGAGAAGCTCGTGGAGAGCGGCCGCGGCGTGGCGAACGAGACGCCGGGCCGCCCGCGCGCAGCAAGTCGCGGGCACCCGCCTGGGACGTGGCGCGCCTCTACATCGGCGCCGGACGAATAGCAAAGGTGCGTCCCGGCGACCTGGTGGGTGCCATCGCGAACGAGGTGGGCATCGATGCGTCGGCCATCGGCGCGATCCAGATCGCCGACCGATTCTCCATCGTCGAGGTGCCTGACGAGATCGCAGACGACATCATCGCCGCGCTCCGTACCACCACCATCAAGGGGAAGCAGGTGCTGGTGCGGCGCGACCGCGCCTGAGCCGTCGGGCCCGGCGGTGCCCTCGAGGCACCGCCGGCAGCTGCACGGACGGTGCTACTTCTTGTCTGCCTTGGGCGCGTGAGCCACGTCGTAGAGCATCATCGTCTTGTCGTCCCACCCGAAGACGAGCTGTCCGCTGGCCTCGAGATCGGCGATCATGTCCTTCGAGGACTCCAGCGCCGCATCCACCGAGACGTTGCGGGTGAGCAGCGATTCGTCGGAAGGCACGAGGGCCAGTGCATACCAGCGCCGCACCTGCTCGAGCGTCCAGCGCAGGGGCTTGTCGTTCACGACGAGGCGTCCTTCGGTCCAGCCCAGGGCTTCGTCAACCATCGCCTTCGAGGCGTCACTGACGACACCGGCTGAGGTGACGGCGACTGCCTTGCCCGCAGGAATCGCGGTCACGGCACCGCCGTGCCTGGTCTCCACGGAGCCTTCCAGGACCTGCACGAGCGCCGTCCGGCTGGCGGTGTCGAAATTCACGGCGAACTTCGTGCCCTTGGCGAGCACCGCCGTCTCGCCGAGTCGCACCTCGAACGACATGGGTTGGTCGGCCGCCACCTCGAATGACGCGGTGCCCACGACACGCACCGCGCGAACCTCGGTACCGAACCCCGGAGGAATTACGAGCTTCGAATCGGCGCCGAGCAGTGCCTTGCTCCCGTCGTCCAGCGTAAGGTTGCCGATCTGGCCATTGCGCGAGATGATCTCGCGCGCGTCACCCGAGGCCAGCATGCGCGTGGCCTTCTTCTCCGGCGAATCCCGGAAGAGCCCGAACATGAGCGCGCCGACCGCCACCACCGCCGTCACACCCAGTCCGAGCGTCTTGGCGAGGGATTGTTGCTTCCCTACGGAAGCCATGTGCTCGGCCGCTGCGTGACGCGAGTGCTGCTTGAGATCCGCCATGTGCTTGGCGGTCGGCGCCGGCGCGTGCAGCGTGGCGACGATGTGCGCCCATGCGTCGTCGACCGTGACAGTCTTCGCAGGAGCGCTGCGGTGCGACTGCACCCCCTCGTGCTCGGCCAGGCGATGAACGCCCGCCTTGCGCGAGTTCTCGCGCACCGCTCCCTCATGGACGGCGCCGTGCAGGAAGTTTTCCAGCGCGTTGGCGCTCTCGTATTCGGTGCGAGTGGACCACGCACGCAGTATTGCCGTTTCCACGATCCGGGACTCGGAGCCCGGCTGGTCGAGCTGCTGTCGGGCTTCCTCCAGCAGCGCCTCATAGTTCGTGCGAAACAGTTGCTCCAGCGCGTGCTCGTCTCCCTGCTTGAATCCTGTCAGCACTGTGCTGTCAATCGGTGCGAACATCGCGGGCATGGGACCTCCAATCGCGAGGGTTTCCAAATCCTGTGCATAGGAGTCGCATCTGCGCCAGAGGGATGCAAGAGGAAATTCGGCATCCGTTGCGGAAAGTTGCACCGAAGCCGACGGTCGCAGTCCGGGCGAACCACTCATTGCACGGGGTGGAGGCGCCGAGCGTCCTGCCGATGTAAATTGAAGGGCTGCGATCTCGGACGCCAAAGCGGTCACGCCTACGGCTCCGTCGCGCAGGACCCGTTGCCCCCGTTTCATGCCCGCCCATTCCCAACCGCTCCGGAGCCAGTCGATGACCGCGAAGGACGCCGGCGCAACGCCGGCAGTGCACGACACCGCCACCGACCTGCAGCACCACTGGCGCGCCATCGTTGCCCGCTACCAGGGCCCGTGCGTGCGGCGCTCGGTGCTGCAACTCGGCACCACGCTTCCGCTGCTCGCGCTGTCGTTCTGGATCATGTACCGGTCGCTGTCGTGGAGCTACTGGGCCACGCTGGCGCTCGCCCTGCCCACGGCGGGCCTGCTCGTTCGCACCTTTATCATCATGCACGACTGCGCGCACGCGTCCTTCCTGCCATGGCGACGGTGGAATGATTTCGTCGGGTACGTGACCGGAGTGCTCACGATGACGCCGTTCGGGCAGTGGCGCCGCGACCACGCGCTGCATCATGCCTCCTCGGGTGACCTGGACCGGCGCGGGCACGGTGACATCACGACCATCACCGTGCGCGAGTACCTGGAGCGTTCGTGGCGCGGCCGGCTGCAATATCGCGTCTTTCGCCATCCCCTCGTGCTGCTGGGGCTCGGCCCGTTGCACCTCATTGTCGGGCAGCGTTTCCGCCCGCGGAGCAAGGCCACCGGGGACAAGCAGGTCGCCAGCGTACTCTGGACGAACGCGGGCATCCTGGTCGGCGCCATTGCGTTCTCGCTCTGGGTGGGCTTCCCGGCGTTCGCGCTGGTGTACCTGCCGTGCATCTACCTCGCGGGTGCCGCCGGCATCTGGCTGTTCTACGTGCAGCACCAGTTCGAGGATACCTACTGGGAAGGGCACGCCGCGTGGGACTACGCCACGGCGGCACTGGAAGGCAGTTCCTATTTCAAGTTGCCGGGCGTCCTGAACTGGTTCACGGGACACATTGGCCTGCACCACGTACATCACCTCGGACCCAAGATTCCCAACTACCGGCTGCAGGCCGCGCACGACGAGAATCCTTTCTTCCATCGGGTCCATATCGTCACGCTTCGCGAGGCGATTGCCGCCTTTCGACTGACGCTGTGGGACGAGGAGCGGAAGCGACTGGTGTCGTTCCGTGACGTGAAACTGGCGAAGGCCGCCTGATCCGGGCGGTCGCGCCCGTCCCAGCGGGCGCTTCGACGGAGGTACCGATGTCCGCTGCATCCCGAGGAGTGTTGTCGTGGGAGTGAGCGAAGGGGACGCCAAGGCGGCGGCCGATTGCCTCGCGCAATGTCCGGACTACATCGTACTGCGCCGGCTCCCGCGCGCGGGTCACTATTGTGACGACGCGAGTGAACCCCTCCGTCAGGCCCTGTACGTGGACGTGGAAACCACGGGCCTGCATAGCGGGACAGACGCCGTGATCCAGTTCTGTGGCGTGCCGTTCGAATACGCGCCCGAGAGCGGGCGCATCCACCGTGTTCACCCGGCCATCGATTGCTTCGAGGATCCCGGCCGTCCCATTCCCGACGTGGTCGTGCGCAAGACCGGCATCACGGACGCCAAGGTGGCCGGCAAGCGCCTCGACGAGGATGCAATCCTCTCGGCGTTAGGCGACGCGGTGCTTGTCATCGCCCACAACGCGATGTTCGACCGCGGATTCCTGGAGCGCCGGCTGCCGGCGTTCGCCGAGAAGTACTGGGCCTGTTCCCAGGTCGACGTGCCGTGGGACGAGCACGGCTACGATTCCGCGAAGCTGGAATTCCTGTTGTTCAAGCACGCGCGGGTGTTCTACGAGGCGCACCGCGCCGACGAGGACTGCTACGCGGGCATCCACCTGCTTGCGACGGCGCTGCCCAACCGGGACATCCCGATGCGGCTGCTGCTGGAACGCGCGCGCCAACCGTCGTGGCGCGTGGAAGCCACCGCGGCTCCAATGGAGCGGAAAGACCTGCTCAAGTCGCGCTGGTATCGCTGGAACCCGGAGAAGCGAGTCTGGTGGAAGGACGTCCCCGACGGCGATCGCGCGGCGGAAGAGGAGTGGCTGCGCGCGGAGATCTATCAGTCGCTCCCGGCCTCCCCGCAGATGGAGAAGCTCGACCTGAAGCGCCGCTTCACATGAGAAAGACAACGCGCCGTCCCAGTGCTCAGGGACGGCGCGTCGCGACTCCGATGGGTAGCGCGGGCCGCGCTACTTCGCGGCGGGTGGCGCCGCAGGCGTCACCGCGACCTCGGCCTTGGCGCTGTCCACATATGCCTTGAACTTGTCGTACGAGATGCTGCCAGCCACCATGCGCGACCCGATGACGAACGTCGGCGTCGACTGCACCAGCCGCTTCTCCGCTTCGGCGCGATTGGCCTGGATGTTTCGCAGGTACTTCTGGCTGTCGAAGCACGCCTCCCACTGCGCGACATCGAGCCCGATATCCTTCGCATACCCCTCCAGCACGCCCTTCGGGCGGGAGGTGGCCTCGCCACTCCACTTGTCCTGGCCCATGAAGAGATGATCGTGCATCTCCCAGAACTTCCCCTGCTCGTTGGCGCACGCCGCCGCATGCGACGCGGCCCAGGTGTTCTTGTGCATGGGCAGTGGATAATCGAGGAAGCGGTAGCTGATCTCCCCCGTCTCGATAAGGCGGCTGCGCACGTCGGGCTCCGTGAGCACATAGAACTGACCGCACGCCGGGCACTCGAAGTCGGCGAACTCCAGCACCTTCACCGGTGCGTCGGGGCTGCCTAACAAGTAGCCCTCGGCCTCGGGCAGGGGCACCGACGGATCCACCACGGTCGAGTCCGGCCCCTTGGGCTTGGTGACCTGATAGATGATGAAGATGCCGAACACCGCAGCCACCAAGCCGAGCAGCGCGTAGAAGCTGCTGCGGTTCTTCCTGCCGCTCTGCTTCACGGCGTTTTTTCCTCGTCCTCGTCCTCGTCCTTCGTCCAGGGGTTGCTTTGCCATGACTCCTCGTGAGTGTCCGCCGCCTCGGCGATGATCCGGCGGTGTTCAGCGATTTCGGGCGTGTCGTACGTGCAGCGCACCTCATAGTGGAACAGTTCGCTGCGCACGTCACCCATCAATTGCTGCAATTGTGCAGCATGCTTCAGCAGTTCGCCACGCTCGTCGAGGGCGCGAATGCGCTCTGCCAGCACCCGCAACAATGCCTCGAGATTCCGGGCGCGTCCATCGTCATACGTCTGGTCCGACATGATCTTCGCCTCGTCCTGCCCTGCGTAGTCCACACGTGACTCGCCCTCAATTTAGGGCGGGGGGTGGTGTGCAGGGAGTGCCGGAGGCGGAGCTTTCGGACGACGCTTACATTGAACGCTCGCGCCGCGACCGCCGCGCGCGTCCCGGTGCCACTCCCACCCTCCCCCGCCTCCCGTCGTGCGCGTTCCTCCCGATCCTGACGTTTTTCGAGTTCCGGTAGGCCCGGGCACGATGCACGTGGAACGCTACGGATACGGCGGCGAGCCATTGGTCCTCCTGCACGGATTCGGCACCTCGACCTTTCTGTGGCGACACGTCGGGCCGTTGCTGGCGGTGAGAAAGGCCACCGCGTACGCGGTAGACCTCTTTGGGTATGGCCAGTCCGACCGCCCGTTCGATGCGGACTTCGGCGTGCGCGCACAGGCGGAGTACCTGGACGATGCTCTCACCGCGCTGCAGCTGCCCACGGCGACCGTGGTGGGAATGGACATCGGCTGTGCCGTGGCGCTGCGGCTGTCGTTCGACCGGCCCGAGCGCGTGTCCCGGGCGGTGCTGATTGGCCCGCCGGCGCTGGACGACCTGGCGGGAGAGGAAATTCGCGAGCTGCAGCGCGACACGGCGCGGTATGCCCTGCGGCTCTCTCGCGGACTATTCGGGGCGTCGTCGCTGCTGACCCCGTTTCTGGAGGATTCCGTGGCACACGGCCCGCGCATGAGCTCTGCCCTCATCGGGCGGTACCTGGCCCCCTATTTGGGTCGGGAGGGAGCCAATCACATGCTGGCGCTCGCCGGGGCCCTGCAGCAGGACGATCTCGAGGACCTGGAGCTCTCCCGAGTGGGACAGGACACGCTGGTGATCCGGGGCACACGGGACCGCTGGTGCACCCGGGGGATCGCCGAGGATTACGCCGAACGGCTGCCCCGGGGGCGGTACGAGCACGTGGATGAGGTGGGCAGGCTGGTGCCTGAGGAGGCTCCCGAGGCGTTGGTGGCCATGCTGCTGCGCTTTGTCGGGCAGGGGGGCAACATCTCCCTTCCGACGGAACGTTCCGACATATTGGCGCGTAATTTTGGAGAGAGAGGGTCAATCGATTAACTTCAAACTTACGTTTTAACCTTACAACCTGAGTACATGGCGAAAAAACCAGTCCGTCGTCAGACGACACCCACGCTGCCGACGCCGTTCGACGAAGCTCGCGACGAGTTATTTCAGCACATCATGCGCTGCGGCGTTATCGGATCCGACCCGGAGCACATGGGCGAGTGGTTCGATGAGACGTTGAGGTATTTGGCCGACCGCTTTCACGAGCTCTCGGCAGACCAGCTGAAACAGATTCGCGTGCTGGGTGAGCGGTTCGTGCAGCCACCGAAGCAGAACAAGGCCAGCGAAGCAGTCTCCGCTGCCTGACGCGAGAAGCCCCCTCCTTCGAGGGGGCTTTCTGTTGGCCGGTCGGAGCACGTGCGAGGGCGTGCGAGGGCGTGCGAGGGCGTGCGAGGGCGTGCGAGGGCGTGCGAGGGCGTGCGAGGGCGTGCGAGGGCGTGCGAGGGCGTGCG
>JBDSVW010000340.1:0-4610 GCA_039927015.1 Gemmatimonadaceae bacterium
GTCCGAAGAGCGACTCGGAGCGTCCGGGAGTCACCCGCAAAACCTGCTCGAACGCGCGAGCCGCTTCGTCAAACTTCCCCCGCGCCGTCAGTTCGTCTCCCAGCACCTCCAACGCGAAGAGTCGCTCCGGGGGGCCGACGAACGGGGTGATCTGGCGTTCGCGTTCGGCGGCCGCCTCCAGCTTCGACATGTACCCGGCGGTGTCACCTCTGGCGCGAGAAACCAACGCCTCCACCAGCAGCGCGTTCGCGCCCTGAATGCTGGAGCCCAGTGTGCCGGCGCGGGCGGAGTCCGCACGCGAGATGAACGGCGCCGCGGTGGTCCCCAGCGTCGCCTCGTTGCGCTGCGCCGCATCCACCGCGCGCCAATATCCCGCTGACAAACGGAAGCCGCGCTCCCGATCCTGCATGGCACCGCTACGTGGTGCAGGTGGCTCGCTGATGGGGTGCGTCCAGCGGCTGGAAGCCGCCGCGTACTGAAACTGGAGGCGTGGAATGATGGCGAGCGCGTCGATGTAGCCCTCATCCCGATCGGTCGGCACCACGGCACGCGCCGAGTCGATCAGGGCGCGCCCCGCCTCCCAGCGGCCCTGCTGAAGATACGCGTACTGGAGCCAGGAGAGCGCGTGCCAGCTTGGGGTGCCCGCGCGGCGCGACGCTGCCCACGAGCGCTCGTTGGAACTTACGACGTCAGCCCACATGCCGAGCTGCAGGTAGATGTGCGACGGCATGTGCAACGCGTGCTCGGCGTCGGGGGCGATTGTGTCGTACAGGCGCGCGAACTCGAGGCCTTCGCGCGCCATGTTCGGTTCGTCGTAGAGGTGAATGAGGTAGTGCGTGGCGCCCGGATGCTTCTGGTTGTTCTTGAACACCCGCAGCGACAGCGCGATGGCGTCACGCGAGAGCGAGTCGCGAACCGCCCCCGGATTGTTGAGCACGCCCTTCACCATCAGCGCGTGGGATGCGAAGGCAGCCGCTTCCTGGTCGTCAGGCCAGCGCGAGACGATGTGACGCATGGAGTCCGCGTAGGCGCTGGCGCGCTGCTCGAGCGGCCGGTCAACATAGAACGCCTCGACGGCGGCGCCGAACGCGCGATCCATCGGCGACGTGGCCCGGGCCAGGCGCTGCGACGGCGTGACGCCCAGTTTCGCCAGCACCGCGCGGGAGCGGGACAGGTCCTCGGTCCGCCATACAACGTGGCTGTACGTGAGGGCTTCCAGCCAGTACGCGAGCGCGAACGAAGGATCCGCCGTCTGCGCCTGACGAAAGGCCTGCGCCGCGCGATCGTACTCGAAGTTGTGCAGCAACGCGACGCCGCGGAGAAATGGTTCCTGGGCCGACTTGCCGCCACCGTTGGGGAAGCTGATGGTACCGAGTGTCGGCTTGTCGTGCGTGTGGCTGGTGGCATCGTGCGCGGTGCTCTGCGAGAGTGCCACGCTCGCGTTGGCAACGAAACAGAGGGCGAAGAGGCTTGGTCTCATGCAGACTAACATACGAAACCCGGGCACATTGGAAAGACCGGGCAGGTCGTGCGCGGTGACCGAAGCCGAGACATCTGGCATAGAGTGGAGCCCGACCGGAGGGGGCTTTGCGGGGATGGGCAGGGGGTAACGATGCCGGCGATTATCATATTGCAGTCACGATCGCTTCCACCAAGGCCTCGCCGCCCATCTCCATGCGTGAACACATCCTGGTTGTCGCCGCCACCGAGCGTGAGCTGGCCACGCCCAACGGCTGGTACACACTCTGCTGTGGCGTGGGGCCGGTAGAGGCGGCAGCGGCCACGGCAGCGGCCATTGCCGTGCACCGGCCCGCCGCCGTCTTGCACGTGGGAATCGCCGGCGCGCGCCGCGAGTCGGGCATCGAACCGCCGTCCCTCGTGATCGGAGACAGCGCCGTATACTGCGACCTGCACGTGCCCGAGTCGTGGGCTCCGCACAATATTCCGTCACCTCCCCGCCTCGTCGCCGCGGCACGGCGGGCGCTGCCCGCGGCCATCGTGCGAGCCATCGGCACCAGCGCGCGCGTGGGGGGCACGACGGCGAGTCATACGCAATGTGAAGTCGAGGCGATGGAGGGCTTCGGCGTGCTGCGCGCGGCGCAGCTTGCTGGAATCCCGGCGCTCGAGGTACGCGCCATCTCCAACCACGTGGAGGAAGAGAATCGCACGAGGTGGAGGTTTGACGACGCGCTGGCAGCCATCACCGCCGCCACGCTCCTGCTCGTCGCGGAGCTGTCGTCATGCGTCGACTGACCTTCGGTTTCTCGCCCTGTCCAAACGATACGTTCGCCTTCCACGCGCTCACGCACGGACTGGTCGAGCTTCCGTTTCGCGTGGAGCCGGTGTTGCTCGATATTGAAGAGCTGAATCGTCGGGCGCACGCCGGGGAGTTCGACCTCACGAAGCTGAGTGTCGGTGCATTCGCGGGAGTGGGCGACAGATATCGGCTCCTGCGCAGCGGGGCGGCCCTGGGGCACGGCGTGGGACCGCTCATCGTTGCCCGGGATGCCATGACACTGGACGATGCCGCGCGCGGGCGCATCGCGATTCCGGGGCGCGAGACGACGGCCTTCCGCCTCCTGCAGCTTGCCGTCCCGACCCTGGGCGACGTGGTCGAGATGCGATATGACCGGATCCTGCGCGCGGTGAGTGAGGGCGACGTTTCGGCCGGGCTCATCATTCACGAGAGCCGCTTCACATTCGCCGAGCATGGCCTCGTGCAAGTCGCCGACCTCGGCGCGTGGTGGGAGGGAGATACAGGACTTCCCGTGCCGCTCGCCGGCATATGTGCCCGTAGTGACCTGGATGCGGACACCGCGTCGCAAGCGGAACAGGGAATTCGAGCGTCGGTGCAGTACGCCTTCGATCACCCCGAGGCCAGTCGTGAATACGTACGCGCGCACTCGCAGGAGATGTCCGACGCGGTATGCGACGCGCATATCAAGCTGTACGTGAACGAGCTGAGCCTGGACGTAGGCGACGAAGGCCTGAGCGCGATCCATCGCCTCGTGGGGGCTCGAGACTGACATGCATTCGCTGACCATTACCCGCGCCATGCCGCTGCCGGCGAGCACGCTTTATCGCGCCTGGACCACGGGGTGGGCCGCCTGGATCGCCGAGGCGGATTCGCTCCGTGTGACCCCTGAGGTAGGCGCGCCGTACTACTTCGAGGTGGCGGAACCGCAACGGGAAGGAAAGGCCGCACAGCGTCATCCGCACTACGGGCGATTCTTGCAGCTGACGACGGAGAGGCTCGTCTCGCTCACCTGGGTGACGGGCGCGACGGGCACGGGCGGCGCTGAGACGGTGCTCACTGTACGGCTGGACGAATCGGGGGACGGCACGTTCGTGACGCTGACGCATGAGCACTTCGCCACCGAGGAAGCGCGCGATCGTCACGCGACCAGCTGGCCTGAGGTGCTGGCTCAGCAGGAGGCGCAACTCGGGGGGCTGTCCGGCGCGGCGCCGGGCGAGCGCGATGCCCGAGCCGGTGCAGATCGCAACGTCAGCGACGCGGTGCGCACGACCGAACCGGCTGACCTTCTCCGGAACCGCTCCATGCCCGACGCCGCTCTCATTCCAGTGCGCAGCTATCCCGACGTGGATGCCGCCGTTGCGTGGATGCGCGAGGTGCTGGGTGGCCGCGAGCGACTGCGCGTGGAGGGCAAGGAGGTGCAACTCACGGTGGGTACCGGTGCCGTGGTGGCGGTGGCATGGGATCCCGGCGTGGCACCCCCAACTGGCGGGCGTCCTCCCGCCATCCTCCTGGTGCGCGTCGCGGACGTTGACCGTGCATTCGCGCGCGCGCTCGCGCTCGGCGCCACCGGACTCACCGCTCCGGCAAATCAGGCGAATGGGGAACGTCAGGCGTCTGTACGCGACCCGGCTGGGCACGCATGGTCGCTGACGCAGACCGTCGCGGATGTGGATCCCGCGACATGGGGCGCTCAGCTGGCGGAATAGGAGCGGCGAGTTGCCTCGAGGTACTCCACGGCGACGTCGCTGAAACGCACAAAGCCCGCTGTCCACGGGGGGACAGCGGGCTTCGTGTGACGATTCCTGACGTTCGCCAGCGTTGCGCGTTCGAGCGCTAGTGCATCTGCGTTGGCGAGCGCGATTCCGACTGCGAATGCGCGTGCATCGGCTCCATCTGACGTGCCCGGTCCACCCACTTGGACACCGTCTTGAGCGCGGGAATCGCGCGGGTGAGCTTCTTCTCCTCGTTCACCCGGTCGAGCAGGTTCACCACGTTCTCCGGGGTGCGCATACCGAGTTCCTTCACGGTTTCGATGCCAGAGGCCTCGAGCAGCTGGCCGAATTCCGAGCCAATGCCTGACACGCGCATCAGGTCTGCCTGATGGACCCACGTGGTCAGTTGTGCCACCGAAATTCCCGTCTTCATCTCGACGTTGCGGCGTCCCTCCTCGGAGGCGCACTTCGCCAGCAAGTCGTTCGATGTGTGGACGCCCGCCGACGTGAGACGCTCGGCGAAGTGCGGTCCGATTCCTTCGATCTGCTCAATCTTGTAGGTCATGTCGATTCTCCTTACCGGCACGCGCGACTTACGCCGCGAGCGTTGCCAGTTCTGGTATCTGCGTGAAGAGCTTCTT
>JBDSVW010000341.1:0-4082 GCA_039927015.1 Gemmatimonadaceae bacterium
GAGCAATGCGACGCGCGTCGGTGTCGACGGAGTGGTGGCCAGCTTGCGCCGGACGGGCGTGCTGGCGCCGGTGATAGTGACGACGATTGGATCCTCCACCACCAACCGGCTCCCCGGTGAGCCTTGGGCGACCGAAAGGGAGTAGCGCCCCGGCCGCACGCCGAGTTCGTAGAAGGTGCCATCGGTAAACGTCTGGATTATGCGCGGGGGGAGGCCCGGCTCATCCAGTGAACGAAGGACGAGCCGCTCCGCGTGTTCCCACTGTTGGAGGGCGTCCCCGGCGGGCGCGTAATCCATCCGCCCTTCGAGAATCCCGCCGGACACGATCGGAATATCGACCGCGCCCACCGCACCCGAGGGAATGCGCACGATCCAGCGAGCCCGTGCTGGCAGCCACCATGGCACTTCCAGCGACGCGGAATCCACCTTGATGCTCGCGTCGCTGAACGGCGTGAGCCCCCAGATGCGATAGCGCCCCAGCGAATCCGTCTCGACGAGCTGGTTCTCGATCAGCAGCTGCGCGCGTGGGATGGCTTCCTCATCCGCATCGCGCCGACCGTTCAGGTTCGCGTCGAGAAAGGCCACGCCGGCCAGTCCCCCGCGCTGCAGGCCGCGGTCGGCCGTGAACACCGCGTGGCGAGACGCGGCGTCGACGATCACCGTGCCCCCCACGCTCTGCATCATGTAGCCGGTTCGCCGGTCACGGGCGCTGCCGCTGGTGGCATAGGTGGACATCTGCACGTTGCGCCGCTGCGGCGCTATGGACAGCGTCCATTGCGCCGCGCTGTCCCCGGCACGACGCTGTCGGCCCGCTTCGACGCGTACCCCGTTCTGCACGCGTGAAACGCTGACGCCCCACTGCTTGCGAGTATCGCCGAACTCCACGGTGCCCCGCACCCAGGTGTGAGCAAGCGGCAGGCCGAACGCGCTGGACGGCACCACCATGGCCTCGAAGCCTGTTGCCGACCATTGGTTGGCACGGACCCCGTTGGAAAGGTTCGTTTCCTGGCGCAGGTATACGCGTCCCTGGACACCACGCCCGCTCATGGCCACCCCGGCGCGCCGGTTACGCCACTCGCCACCGCCCCACGCCACGGCGGTCTCGAAGCCCTCCAGCGTCAGGCGGTCGCTCCAGATCGACGGCGAGTAGCGAATCATGTTCTGCCGGCGCCGACTGTCGACGAGTCGCAGCGCGTCCGGGTTCAGGGGGGTCGGATCTACCGCGGGCTGGCCGACGACTTGGGGCGCGGCAAGCGTGATGCGCGACACCGAACTGCCGAACGTGAAGGCGGGCTATGGTTCGTAGCGCACCGAGAGTTCGGCCAGCCTCCCCCCGTCCCGCTCGTCCTTGGGGGCCAGGGTGGCTTCCACCACTGCGCTGCGTCCGAGCACGGCGCCAAGTCCGGCGTATGGAGTCCAGCGTACCGGACGAGCACCTGCAATGCCCATCACCGCATCCATGCCACCGCGAAGTACAACGCCCTGTCGAAGGCCATACCGGACGTCGGCATTCGCGCGTCCATTGCAGCTGCGCTCGGTGCCCTGGATGCCCAGCGCCGACTGCCCACGCAACTCCGGGCAGGCACCTAACGAAACCGCGTACTCGGCGCGCCCCGGCGCCACGAACTGCGGTGCCGTGTGGAGCGTGCGGCGGAAGGTGCGCTGCGCCCCGTTGGGGCCGTAGGCGATAAACTCGACCGTGGTGGATCCCATGCCCACGGGCACGTCGATGCGGTAGCGGCCGTCCTCCGACGACACGACATCCGAGACCTGACCGTCGTGATACGCCTCCAGGTCCCATCCTCCAGGAAGCGCACCGCCAAGCGGCAGGATGGCGGCCACACGGGGTGGTCGCAGCGCGGCATTGCTGATGGTGATGCCGCGCAGGGGTGTGGGACGCGGTCCCGCACTCCAGATGTCCCCGATTCGGAGGGCAGAAACGCCACGCCCATCCACCCAGCCGCGCGACCACGACAATTCATGCAGCGCCAGGGAGCCCACCGCTCCCTCACCCGCCGCGAACAGCGATCCACCGGCCACGGCCCCGCCCACGCCGAGCGAGTACGACGCCCCCCACGTCGCGGTGCCCGTGGCGGAGACCCCACGCGCCGTTATCGCGGAATAGTCCACAAGAAATCCCGGGCGGGCGGGGGCAGGTGAAAGCGATGGAGCGCGCTCGACCGAGGAACCGGAATGCTCTGCATCCCGCAGGGCGGCTCGCGCGGCACGAGATGCCAGGCGCACCCTCCGCCGAACGGCCGGCACCTCGGAGGCACCGCGGATGGCGACGAGCGCGGATCCCAGGTCGACGCTGACATTCACGCCCAGCAACTGTTCCAGCACGCGCCCGCTGACGTACACCTCGCCCGCGGCCACAAGCACGCCATCCGCAGGCAATCGAAAGCGGGTGTTACGATGCGCCCCGTATCCCGCTCTCACGTCGATGGAGAATGTGGCATCGCGACCGTCGAACGCCCCCTGCACGCGGCCGGCACGCCACGCGTTGGGGATCTCGGCGATCTCGAGCACCGCACGCAGCGGAAGCAGTACCTCCTGTCCTTCACGCTCGAGCCCCATCAGGGCGACAGGTTCGAGCTGTTCGAGCACGAGCTGCAGCAGGACTTGCTCGGTGCCCGCGACCAGTGAGGTGTCGGGTCTCGCGCGCCGAAACCCACCACGTGGACGCAGCGAATCGCCGCGCACTCGCGCGGAGTCGCTGCGGCGCGCGGAGTCGCCGCGTGTCCGAGTCGACTCAGCGCGTCGCAGCGACGCAAAGGGCGTCGAGGAGACGTAGCGCTGCGCCCGGATGGGGGCGGCGAAGACGGTGACCATGCACGTGAGCAGCGCCACGCGTGCGATTCCGTGCGCGCAGCGTGCGACGCTCCGGCTGCGTATGTCGCGGGCTGCACGCTGCGGTGTCATGGCGGGTCCGCCCGTTCCTAGATGAACGGAATCAGCGTCAGCACGACCGTGGCGCTGTAGGCGCCCGCTTGCTGCGCGAGCGGAGGATTCAGGGACGCCCCAAGCCAGATGTGAATCGTGGTGGACGTCAGGTATATGAGTCCCGTGACACTGGTGTTCGGGTTGAACGTTGTGCCGCCAACTGGATTGGAACTGTTGGCTTTGTAGATGCCGCAGGTGGTGCAGAAGGTGACCGGAAGCGTTCCCCCTCCGCCGCGCGTGAGTTGTGATGGCAGCGTGAAGGTGAAGCCACCGTTCACTCCGGACACTCCGGTGATCTTGAAGTAGGCCGCCTTGACGTCCGTCGGCGCCACCGACGTGAGCGATCCGGTCAACACGGTACCGAAGGCCAGGTCTCGGACAGCGGACACCTGGGCATGCAACGCGGGAGCGACCCCCATGACGAGCAGGGTCGCGGCAGCAATGCATCTCCCGAGGCGCCGCAGAGGACTCATGGTGAGGGCGATGGCACCGTCACCTGTTGCTCGAGGCGCACCGGGGCGATGGGCAGCAGCATCGAGTTCGCGACGTCGGGACGCGTGCTCGTGAGTTCCAGCGACAGGCGATACTCACCCGGTGGGAGCGGCGGGCACGGCAACGTGAGCCGCGGCCGAAGCGAGTAGTACACGCCGAGGGGCAGGATGGCCGTGCTGCGGATCGTGCCCGCGGCATCGCGCAGCGTCGCCTTGAGTGTTCCGACAAACGCCGCATTGCCGGCGCGCACGAGGGTCACGCGGGCCGCAACGGAGTCGCCGTCCACCTCCAGCGCCGCCTCCGACATGCGCACGCCAGTGTGCACTGGACCGTTGCGGAAGAAGAGCGCCAGGACCGATCGGATCTCCAGCGACAGCCCAATGCGCACGTCGCTGCGACCCGGCACGGCAATCGATCCGTCCTGCTCCGATTCGTCGTCTGCGGTCGGCGCGTTTGCCACGCTGCGCGTGGCGACGATGAGGCGCGACCAGTATTCCCCCGCTGGAAGTGCTGCGGGAGGAGAGGCCATCACGCGTACGCTGCGACGGGAGCCCGCCGCGAGGATGAATCGCGCGGGATAACTCTGTACCCAGTCGGCGGCCGACGGCATGGTGTCATCGGCCACGTCATACGTCTGCAATCGCATG
>JBDSVW010000342.1:0-2776 GCA_039927015.1 Gemmatimonadaceae bacterium
GACCTGCGCCACCACGCGGTTGTTGCGGTCAAACTTCACCACCCGCCCGTCGCCGATGAGCGTCAGGTACCAGTAGCTGCCATCCGGCTCTACCACCACGTGGTGGGGCTTGGCGTTCGCCGTGAAGCCGAGCGTGCGCAGGTCCAGCACCGTGTCCACCGCCAGGCGCGCCACGTCGATGATCGACACGGTGGACCCGGCCTGGTTGGTGACGTACACCTTCTGGCCGGGCGCCTGCCCCGCCGCCCGTGCCGCAGCCATCGCTCCCGCCGCGTTAGGCGGCGGCGGCGATTGGTACGACGTCGCGCACCCCACCATCCACATGCCCACCACCGCAGCGTACCCGGCGGTGGACAATAAACGTCGCATCATCACTGCACCGTCTTGCGGCTCTTGTCGCGGATGAAGAACACCCCTTCACCGATGCTCGTCACGACAATCGCCCCGCTCTTGAAGAACGGATACACACTCCACGCGCCGGCAAAGCTCGGCGTGCCGTCATCCCCCGGATGCGTGTCCATGAAGCCCACTTCCTTCGGATTCCGCGGATCGGAGACGTCCAGGATGCGCAGCCCCGACGTGTAGTTCGCCTGGTACATGCGGTCGCCCTTCACGTACAGGTTGTGGTCGATCGCCTTGCTCGTCCCCACATGCTCCTTCACGAGGATGGGATCGGAAAGGTCCGCGAGGTCCCACACCAGGGTGCGCGTACCCTCGGCGGCCTTGCCCTTCGCCGATGACTCGTCGCCTTCATCGTTGAGATAGAGATACTTGTGATCGTCGGTGAGCCATGCCTGGTGCGCGTAGGCCACGTTCGGGTAGCTCGCCCGCGAAATCGCCACCGGCTTCGTCTTGTCCGTGAGGTCGGCGATGCTGATGGCCGTCTCGTTCGAGCCGATGCAGATCTCACGGCCGGTGTACTTCGTATCCGGCCCGTGGTACTTCACGCACTGCGCGTCGTGCGAATAGCCCGTGCCCGCGCGCCCGGTCTTCGGGTCGCCGAAGCAGCCCGCGAACTTCGGCTTCTTCGGCTCACGCACGTCAATCATGTGGTAACCGCCGCCGCACGTCTCGCCGCCGCCCGAGGTGCCGACCGCGTACATGAAGCCAGTCTCCTCGTTCGCGACGATGTTATGCGCGCTGTTGATGCGGTCGTACGTCACGTCGGGCGTGAACGTCTGCGGCGTGCTCACGTTGCGCAGGCGCGTGAGGTCGAACACCTGCATTCCGTGCTCACCCGCGTTGTCCGACACGATGAAGACGTGGTTCTTGTACACCTTCATGTCGCGCCACGCCGACGGCGGCGAGCCATTGGTCTTGGGCAGGTCACCCAGGTAACGCGGATTGGACGGGTTCGTGAGGTCCACGAACGAGGTGCCGTCCGTGCGGCCAAGGATGGCGATCTCGCGATGCGTCACGCTGTCCGTCCATCCCCAGTTGTCGTTCAGGTTCGTACCGCGCTTGCCACCGATCGCGGAGATCGGAAGGAACGACATCAGCGACGTCGTGCCGCACTCGAACTCGCCGACCTTTCCGTTGGCGTCGCAATCCATCTCCTTGCCCTTCACCGCCGCGTACGTCTTGGTCGTCGGATCCGGGAACACCGTGCCGCGGGAGACCCAGCTGCCATTCGCGTTGCGCGCGAGGAACATCACCGTGCCCTGTCCGCCGGCGTCCGACGGCATGCCGATGGCCGCATGGTCACCCGAGATCGCGAATGAGCTCGCGAACGTCGCGCCCGGCTCGACGCCCGGAACATCGAGCACCCGCATGCCTAACCACGCGCCTTCCTTGTCCTGCTTCAGCCGATAGATGCGGCCCATGTTCCGCTCACTGCCCGGCGCGCCGACCCACAGCTCGTCGCCCGCGATGCCCAGCGTCTGTCCGAAGCGCGCGCCCGAATAGTCGTAGGGCGTGAAGTTGCGCCGCTCGCGCCAGATCTCTGCCACGTCCGAGTACTCGAACACGGAGGCGAGTCCCGCGCTGCCTGCGCCCTGTCCGGGGATGATCAATGCACCCGGTGCGCCCGCCACGATTCGCTTGCCCGTCAGCAGCACGCTGCTCCCCAGTCGGGCGTTGTCGGCGCCCCGTGAGGAGATCACCAGCGCTTCCTGCTTGTACGAGCCGTCGGCACCGCGCTGGAAGACGAACAGCGCTCCCTTGTTGGCCGAGCGGCCCGGCGCGCCCACTACGAGACGGTTGCCGTCGGCCGAAATCGCCGAGCCGAAGCGGTCGGTGGAGTCCACTCCCTCCGCCGCCAGCGTGCCCGCCAGCGCCCACGCGCCGTTCGCGCCGCGGCGATACATGTAGACCTTCCCGCCGCCTTCACCCGGCGCGCCGACCATCGCCATCTCCGGCGTCACGAGGATTGCAGCGCCGAACGCAGCACGCGTCGTCCGATTCGGACCCGTGAGCGTGGAGGCATAGGTCCACTTCCCGTTCGTGCCACGCTGGAAGACGTCCACCGCCCCGCGTGCGCTGTCCGGGCCGAACGGCGGGTCCACTCGTCCGACGAAGAGCGCGTTCCCCGCCGTCGCCAGCGTCGCGCCAAATCCGTCGTTCGGAAGGCCGTTGGGTGCGGTCAGCTTTCCCGCCTCACGCCAGGCAATTCCCGTCCGGGCGTAAAGGTGCACGGATCCCGGAGTGGCTCCGCGCGGCTCGCCGACGAAGGCTTCAGTGCCCGTCATCGTCACGGCGGCGCCGAAGGCGACCAGCTGCGACGATTCGGTCGCGTCGCGCGCGGTGCGCTTGTCGGTGGAGTCCGTCGGGGAGACGA
>JBDSVW010000343.1:0-5368 GCA_039927015.1 Gemmatimonadaceae bacterium
GGCCGATACTTAACCCGTGGTGGGGTGGATGCTTCCGCACGTGCGTCGCACGCGCTGGCAGCGGGACCGGTCACTCACCATTTCAGCCGCCGCGTTCCGCGAGTGGCGTCGCCATGGATTCACTCAATGGGCATGTTTTCGTTTCTTAGTGCAGGGCGGTTCGAGCGCGGTGTTGCCGCTGCACCTTCCGTCGTGCCCTCCCGCTCCACCGCCATGGAAGCCGCCGCCGACGCGCAGGATTCGTCACGCGACGCCGGCATGGTGCTCGATGCCCTTGGCGCGATGCTGCAGCTGTACGGCAATCATGCGTTCGACACGGACGCCCGCGGGAGCGATGAGTTCCGGCGTCAGGTCCGCGCCTGGATGCTGCATGCGACCATGGGCGCCCCGCGGCCCGATCACGCCGACGACCGGCCTACCGCCGGCATCTTCTATCGCGACTGGAAGAGCGTGATTCAGTTCTTCGGCGAGGCCCGTCGCGATGAGCAGAAGTTCGTGGTCCGCTCACTGGACGACATGCGTTCCGTGATCTGGTCGTTCGTGTCCGCCGTGCACCAGGTGGTGGTCGAGGGCAGCGACGAATCCCGCGTTGCCGCGGAACAGCTCTCCCGCATGCGTCTCGCGGTGGCGAGCAACTCGACGAACCTCATTAAGCAGGAAGCGATTGGCGTGGTGTCCGTCATGGAGCAGCTGCTGGAAACCCGCAAGGAGCGGCAGCAGGCCCAGTTCGCCCGCTTGGCCCACAAGCTCAAGTCGCTGGGGCGAGAGCTGGAGGATGCGAAACGCGAAAGCATCGTCGATCCGCTTACCGGCCTCGCGAACCGCAAGGCGTTCGACGAGTACATCACGCGCTGCATCGAGCTGCACTCACTGCTCGGACAGCCGGCGTCGCTCATGATGATCGACGTCGACAACTTCAAGGACGTGAACGACGGATTCGGCCACCCCGCGGGCGACATCGCGCTGCGTCAGATCGCCAACCTGCTCGCACGTACCTTCATGCGCCGCGTCGACTTCGTCTGTCGCTACGGCGGTGACGAGTTCGCCGTGATCCTGCAGGAAACCGGGCTCGAGAACGCCCAACTGCTGGCCGAACGCCTGCGACGGCAGGCGCAGGAACTGCGGCCCGTGGAACCGCCGGAAGGGGTGGACCCCCCGTCCATGACGCTGTCCATCGGCGTGGCAGAACTGCTGGTGGGCGACGATGCCGTGGCGTGGATCAAGCGCGCGGATACCGCGCTCTACATCGCCAAGCGCACGGGCCGAGACGCGGTCTCCACCGCCGCCTTCTGACGCCCGGCCTTCCGCGCTCGCGGTTCCTCAGCGCGCGGGCATTCCGCCCAGTGCAAGAATGCGCTTCCATTCCGCGCGGCTCACCGGTGTCACCGACAGCCGGCTGCCGCGCTGCAGCAGTTCCATGCCCTCCAGCCCGCGCGTCTCGCGCAACACCGTAAGGGAGACTGGCGTCGGCAATGCGGCCACGCCCTGCACGTCCACCATCATCCACGCCGGATTCGCTTCGTCGCTCTTGGGATCGTAATGGTCGTGCTTCCGGTCGAACGCCGTGTGATCGGGATAGGCCTCCCGCACCACTTGCGCGACGCCCGCCACTTCCGGCGGATCCATGTTTGAGTGGTAGATCAGCACGCCGTCGCCCACCTGCATGTGATCGCGAATGAAATTGCGGGCCTGATAATTTCGCACGCCATCCCAGCACGTGGTTCTCGATGGAGCCAACCACAGGTCCTGAAAGGAGAAGGACTCAGGCTCGGACTTGAACAGCCAGTACTTCGGCTCGCCCGGCTTGCGCGGTGCCCCTACCTCCGCAAAGCGGGGGGCGAGGGGAGCGGGTACCGGCGCCCTGGACGGCGTGCGCGCCTTCGCCAAGCTGGCACCCTTCCGCTTTGTGGCGGACGCCGACGTCGCCTGCTTGCCCTTCGTCGCTATCTTCGCGGTCATTGAAGGAGGGAATGGTCTCGGCTCAGACGGTGATTCCGCTGCGTACGGCCTTGAGCATCAGGTCGGCGAACAGATCGACCTCGTCCAGCGTGGAGTACACGCTCGGCGTGACGCGCAGGCCATTGAACTCGGGATGCATGATCGCGACGGTCATGACCTTGTGCTTGAACCACAGCCACTGTTGCAGCTTGGGTGTCTCGATGCCGTCGATGCCGACCAGCGCAATCGCGCATGACTGCCGGTCATCCAGAGGCGTGGGAATCCGGAACCGGGAACTCTCGGCGAGCAGTCGCTTGGCCCAGCGGTCGCGCAGGTAGCGCAATCGCGCCGCCTTCCGTTCCAGTCCAATGCCGCGATTGAACGCCACGGCGAGCGCAATCGCGTTGTGGTTGGCCGCCGGATGCGTCCCGATCTCCTCGTACTTCCTGATGTTCTCGTCCTGTGACGGCGCGGCACCCATCATGGGCCACAGTCCCTTGATCTTGCTGCGCCTCACGTAGAGAAAGCCGGTGCCGATGGGGGCATGCAGCCACTTGTGGAGCGAGGTGCCGTAGTAATCGGCCTCCAAGTCGTCGCGCGTGAACGGAAAGTGCGCGAACGCGTGCGCGCCATCCACGAACACCTCGATGCCCTTCTCCCGCGCCATCTGCACGATGGCGCGCACCGGGAGGATCTGCCCGGTGAGGTTGGTGATGTGCGTGACCTCGATGACTTTCGTGCGCGGGGTGATGGCTGCGCGGAACTGCTCCACGATGTACTCGTCGGACGGCGGCGGCACCTTGAAGGAGATCTGCTTGAGCACGATGCCGTCACGGCGCTCGCGCTGTTCCCACGTGGTGATCATGCGCCCGTAGTTCTGGTTCGTGACAATCACCTCGTCGCCGCGCTGCAGGTCGAGCCCGAGGATCATCGTCTCGTTTGCCTCCGACGCGTTCCGCGTGATCGCCATCTCCTCGAGATCGCAGCCGAACATCTTCGCCAGGTCACGCCGCACGCTTTCGATGCGCGGCTCGAGCACGCCCCACATGTGATCGACCGGAATCTGGTTCGAGAATCGCAGGTCGCGGATCATCATGTCCAACACATGCGTTGGTGCCGGACTCACGCCGCCATTGTTCAGGTTCACCAGCGTCCGATCGTCATCGAACGCCATCTGGATCTGCGACCAGTAGGCCTCATCCTCGGCCGCCGCCGCGGGAGACTTCCCGCCGACGATGTCCTCGGCGCGAAAGATCGTCGAGAACGCCGACGCATTGAGCGTTGGCAGCGCGATACCCGCGCGCATCATGGATGACATGAACGTACGGCGATCGGTCATGGGGTCCTCGGGAGACGACAGGTCAGTGGAAGGCCACGCGCCAAAGCTGTCGCGCCTGCTCCCCAGCGTCCAGTACGACTTGGCGCCACACGCGGCGGGATACGGCGAGATTTCCGCTCGCCGCGTCGGTTGACCCGACCGTGACCGACTCGTAGCCTTGCCTTCCACGCCCTCCTTCGCTCGTCTCCTCACACCCGAATCATGCGACGTATCCTTGCCCGCTCCACCCTGCCCTGCCTGCTGCTGCTGCTCGCCGCGCCCGCGCTGCCGCTGTCCGCGCAAAGCCTCACGACGCGCGAACGCGCCATTCAGTCCGCGGTCGAGAAGCAGCGGGACGACGCGATCAACTTCCTGGAGCGGGTGGTCAACATGCCCAGCGGCACGCTCAACACTCCTGGAGTGCGCGCGGTAGGCGAGGTGTTTCGCGCGGAACTCGACGCCCTCGGCTTCGAGACGCGCTGGGTGGACATGCCGGCGGGGATGCGCCGCGCCGGACATCTCGTCGCCGAGCGCAAGGGCACGCGCGGCAAGCGCATCCTGCTGCTCGGCCATCTCGACACCGTGTTTGAGGGAGAGGGCCAGCGATTCGAGCGCACCGACTCCGTGGCGCGCGGCGCCGGCACGAGCGACATGAAGGGCGGCGATGTGGCCATGCTGTTCGCGCTCAAGGCGATGCATGCCGCCGGCGCGCTGGACGGCGCGCGCATCACCGTCGTGCTCACCGGCGACGAGGAAAGCCCCGGCGAGCCGCTCTCCGAGGCGCGGCGCGTGCTGATCGATGCCGCACAGCACGCCGATCTCGCGCTGTCGTTCGAGGGTGGCAGCCGCGAGCAGGCCACCATCGCCCGTCGCGGGGCATCCTTCTGGTTGCTCAAGACGACCGGCCGCCAGGGACATTCGTCGCAGATCTTCAGCCAGGCATCGGGACTTTTCGCGCAGGCACCGGGCTACGGCGCCGTGTTCGAGCTCGCCCGCATCCTGGATGAGTTCCGTCGCGCCCTCGCGGGAGAGCAGTACCTCACCTTCAACCCCGGCCTCGCGTTAGGCGGGGCGGAGGTGCAGTACCAGCCCGACTCCACGCGCGGCCAGGTATCGGGCAAGCTGAACATCATCGCCCCCACCGCCACCGCCCACGGAGACCTGCGATTCATCTCCGAGGAACAGAAGGAGCGCGCGCGGGCGCGCATGCGGCAGATCGTGTTGCACAGCCTGCCCGGCACCAGCGCCACGATCGAGTTCTTCGACGCCTATCCGGCCATGTCACCCACCGCGGGCAATGCGGCGCTGCTCGCCCAGCTCGACGCGACGAGCGTGGCGCTGGGGCTCGGGAACGTGAAGGCCATGGATGCCGGCAGCCGGGGCGCTGGAGACGCGTCGTTCGTGGCGCCATTCATCGACACGCTCGATGGCCTCGGCGTCGCGGGCGCCGGCGCGCACTCGCCATCGGAGTCGGTGCGCCTGCCGTCGCTGGCGCTCGCCTCGCTTCGCGCCGCGGTGCTCATGCATCGCCTTGCATCTGGCGAGACAGGACGGATGGTGCAGTAAGCGCGCGCGCATGTCCACCGGCCGCGCCGAGGCCGGTGGGCCCTACAACCGTTCCGGCTGAGGCAGTTCCAGCGTGAAGTGGAAGCGTGTGCCCTTCTCCAGCTCCGTCTCCACGCCCAGCTCGCCGCCCATGGCCAGCACGAGCTTCTGGCAGATGGAGAGGCCAAGCCCGGCGCTGGAGAAGGCGTAGTCGCCCTGCGTCTGTCGCTGGCGGAACGCTTCGAACAGGTTGGAGATCACGCTGGGCGGGATGCCGCGGCCCGTGTCGCGCACGGAGAACTCCACGCGCGTGCGATCGAGTTCGCGGCAGGTGACGTCCACCGCGCCCGTGTTGGTGAACTTGATGGCGTTGGTGGCCAGGTTCAGCAGCACGCGGTTGAGCGCCGACGGATGCCCGATGCGCACGTCGGCGGTGGGCCCCGCGCAGCGCATCGTGAGACGTTTTTCCTCCGCCATCGGTCGCAGAATGTCCAGGATGGATTGCAGCACGTCCGACACCGAGAAGCCGATCGGCTGCTGGTCCATGAGGGTGGTGCCGCCCCGCGC
>JBDSVW010000344.1:0-6677 GCA_039927015.1 Gemmatimonadaceae bacterium
GCACCTTCAGCTGCTGTGGTGGTCGCCTCAAAGCCATTTTGGGAGTCGTATCTCCTGGCCGAGATGTTCGCCCAGCTGCTGGAATCGCGCGGCATGACCGTGACCCGGCGTCTCGGACTCGGCGCCACGGAGGTGGCGTTCGGCGCCCTGCGCCGCGATGCGGTGGACGTCTATCCCGAATACACGGGCACCGGTCTGCTCGCCATCCTCAAGGACTCGCTCACCGACGCGCTGGCCGCGAACCCGCAGGCCGTGTACGCGCGCGTGGCGCGGGAGTCCGCCGATCGGTGGGGAGTGCAGTGGCTGCCTCCACTCGGCTTCCAGAACACCTACGCGATCGCCGTCACGCAGGAGACGGCGAGGCGCCATGGACTGCGCACGCTCAGCGACCTGGCAGGAGCGGCGGCGAAGCTCACGGCCGGATTCACTGCCGACTTCATCGGCCGCGCCGACGGCCTTCCGGCGCTCACGCGTGTCTATGGAATTCGGCCCGGCGCAGTTCGCCCACTGGCGCCCGCGGTGAAGTATCAGGCGCTCGCCTCCGGCAGTGTCGACGTCATCGACGGGTACTCCACCGACGGACTGCTCGCGCGCTACGACCTCGTGGTGCTGGAGGACGACCGTCACGTCTTTCCCCCGTACGAAGCGGCGGCGCTCGTGAGCGCGCGGCTGGCGAGGACGCGTCCCGATGCGCTCGCGGCCCTCGCGATTTTGAGTAGCCGGCTCGACGTGGTCACCATGCGGGCGCTCAACCGCCGCCTCGAGGTGGACAGGGAGCCGGTGGGACGCGTTGCCGCGTCAGCGCTCGCCGAGCTGGGGCTGACCCAACGTGAGGCAGGCGAATCCGGACCCGTGGCGACATCGGGCGCAGGCTTTCTCTCCTATCTGTGGTCGCGCCGATATGCGCTCACTCCACTGCTGGTGCGCCACCTGCTGCTGGTGGCGGGCGCGCTGGGGGCCGCGGTCCTCGTGGCCATTCCGCTCGGTCTCGTCCTGGAGCGAAGCCGCCGGGCCGCCGAGCCGGTGATCCGCGCGTTGGGCGTGCTGCAGACCGTGCCCAGCCTCGCCCTGCTCGCGTTCATGATCCCGCTGCTGGGCATTGGCGTGGTGCCCGCGCTGGTCGCCATGTGGCTCTACGCGCTCTACCCCATCGCGCGCAGCACATACAGCGGCGTGCGTGACGCCGATCCCGCCGCCATCGAGGCGGCGGAGGCCCTCGGAACCACTGCGTGGCAACGTCTGATGCTCGTGCGGTTGCCGCTCGCCGCGCCCGTCATCATGGCGGGCGTGCGCACCTCAGCCGTAATCACGGTGGGCGCCGCGACGCTGGCGGCCTTCATCGGGGCGGGCGGGCTTGGTGAGCCCATCATCACCGGCCTCTCACTCGCCGACACGCGGATGGTGCTGTCCGGCGCGCTGCCCGCCGCCGCGCTCGCCCTGGTGGTGGACGGCGTGCTGGCCCTCGTGGAGCACGTGGTGACGCCGGCATTCCGCAAGCGTTAGGCTTGCACCTGCACCTGCACCTGCACCTGCACCCCGCGCCAGAACGCGATGTACCCGGTGATCTCCGCCGTCGCCTGCTGCGGGTCGGGATAGTACCACGCAGCGTCGCGGTTGTGCTCGTCGCCGACCTGCACGTCGTAATAGCTGGCCGTGCCCTTCCACGGGCAGGTGGTCTGCTTCTCGCTGTCTGTAAAGTAGTCCCACTGTACGGCGTCGGGGGGAAAGTAGTGATTGCCCTCGACCACCCGCGTGGCGTCGCTCTCCGCGAGCGTCACGCCCTTCCACATCGCTCGTGCCATCCTGTGCCTCGCTGCGCCTCGGCCGACGCGTACCGCCTCAGCCTGTCGTGACCGACAGGTAGGCGATCCAGAAGCGGTCGTCTTTGTCGGTCCAGAGATGATCAATCGAGAAACCGGCGGCGCCAACGAGTTGTTCCAGCCGTGGCCCGTCGTACTTGTACGAACACTCGGTCAGGATCGTCTCGCCGCGGAAGAAGTGAAAGCGCTCGCCGGCCACGCGCACCGACTGCTCCTCGCGGCTCTCGAGGTGCATCTCCACCCGGCTCGCTTCGTCGTTCCACACGGCGCGATGGCGGAAGCGCGCGAGATCGAAGGTGCCGTCCATTTCGCGATTCAGGCGCGCCAGCATGTTGAGGTTGAACGCCGCGGTCACGCCCGACGCGTCATCGTATGCGGCCTCGAGCGTCGCCGCGGCCTTGCGGCGATCCACGCCAAGGATCATTGCGCCTGACGGTCCCACCGTGCGGCGCACGCGATGGAGGAAGGCCGCCGCCTCCGCCGGGTGGAAGTTGCCGATGGTCGAGCCCGGAAAAAAGGCCGCGCGGCGCGCGGCGGTGGGCAGCGACGGCAGCCGGATGGGGGCGGTGAAGTCCGCGTGCACCGGATGAATCGCGAGCGCCGGATATTCCTCGGCCAGCTTCCGGGCGACTGCCGCCAGCTGCTCGACGGAGATGTCGATCGGGACATAGGCGGCCGGCCGGTCCAACGCATCCAGCAGCATGCGCACCTTGCGGCCCTCGCCGCTCCCGTATTCCACAAGCGCGGCATCGGGCCCGGTGAGCGTGGCAATCTCGCCCACGCATGCGCGCAGAATCGAGAGTTCCGTGCGCGTGAGGTAGTACTCGTCAAGTTCGCAGATCGCCTCGAACAACTCCGCGCCTCGCGCATCGTAGAAGAGCTTCGGCGGCAGCGTTTTCACGCTGCCACGCAGCCCCTGCAGTACTTCCGCGCGCGCGGCCAAGGACTGCGCGTTGTCCGGAGTGGTACGCGCAACCGCCAGCTGGCTGTCGTAGGAAGCGCTCATGAGCCGGTCGCCAGCCTGATGCCGGTGAACTGCCACCGCACATCTGAAGGGAAGAAGTTGCGGTACGTGGACCGCGCGTGTGACCTGGGCGTCGCGCAGGACGCGCCGCGAAGCACCCACTGGTCGCACATGAACTTGCCGTTGTACTCGCCAATGGCGCCGGGCGCCGGCGTGAAGCCGGGATATGCCACGTATGGACTCTGGGTCCATTGCCACACGTCGCCGTAGAGCTGCTGCAGTGCTGGCCCCGCGGCGGCCTCCGCCGGCGATGGATGGAATCGGCGACTCTCGACGAAGGTGCCCTCGACCGGCGCTTCGCCAGCCGCAATCTCCCATTCCGCCTCGCTCGGCAGTCGGGCGCCGGCCCAGCGTGCGAAGGCGTCGGCCTCGTAGTACGACACGTGGCACACCGGCTCAGACGCGGCCAGCGGCCGCACTCCGGCCAGCGAGAATTCCGTCCAGCCGTCCGGGGTCTCCTTCCAGTACAACGGCGCCTGCCAGCGTTGCTCCTGTACCACCCCCCACCCGTTCGACAACCAGAGGTCGGGCTTGCGGTAACCGCCCGCCAAGATGAAGTCGAGATACTCGCCGTTCGTCACGAGGCGCGAACCCAGGCGAAACGCCTCCACGAACTCGCGGTGCGCAGGCGCTTCGTTGTCGAAGGCGAACGAGTCGCCGCGATGACCGATGGAATACACGCCCTCGTCGTACGAACACCAGCCCATCGCCGCCACCGGCGCGGCGGGCAACTCGGCCCGGGCTGCGAACTGCGGCCGCATGGGATTCGTCCAGAAGACATGCTTGATGTCGGTGACAAGCAATTCCTGATGCTGCTGCTCATGGTGCAGTCCGAGCTCGATCGTCCCCAGGGCGGGATGGTCCGCGTCGTCGCCGATTTCGCCGAACAATGCACGCATGGCACTGTCCACATGCGCGCGGTAGGCAAACACCTCAGCCACTGTGGGTCGCGTCACGAGCCCGCGCTGCGCCCGGCAATGCCGTTCCCCCGCCTGCACGTAGTAGGAGTTGAAAAGGAACGAATACTTCGGGTTCAGCGCCTGATACGATGCGAGGTGGGGTGACAGGACGAACGTCTCGAAGAACCAGCTCGTGTGCGCCAGATGCCACTTGGTGGGACTCACGTCCGACATGGAGCTCACCACGAAGTCCTCGGTCTGGAGCGTCGTCGTGAGCGATTCCGTCTGCGCCCGCACGGCAGCATAACGCGCGGCCAGCGGATGCAACATGCCCGGGGCCTCTGCGTTGCGGGTGACCGACGCCGTCAGGTCGGGAGTGGGGACTGCGAGTGAGCTCATACCGTTCTCGAGGAAGTGCTGCGGAATGCCGGGACGGCGGAGGCAGCCGATGCTCACGCACCGCCCAGCCTTACCCGTCATCTACATAGTGTCCGAAACGCCGTGGGGTTCCGTCATCGTGCACGCTCTCGGGTCGTTTGCACGCATGCCGTACGGCGAGGGCTCGAGAATCCTGCTACGGCGTGCGGTCCCGCTCGACGGCGGGTGCCACTGTCCGGCTCGATGAGTGCGAGATGATGCGCCTTGCGACCGCCGCGCGACGTGGAGTGCGGGGCCAGGGAATGATCGAGCAACAGCAACGATTCGTCCACCGCGCGCGCCATCAGTTCCCGTGCGCCCTCGCGCAGTTCGTCGCTGCACTGCACGTACTTGATGTTGTTCTCCATGTCTTCCGCGCTCCACCCCCCGGCTGTGGGCGATGTACGGGAACTGCGGAAAGCGGAATCCGATTTCGCCAAAGAATCCGAGCAGGTGACCGGCGACCTGCTGCACGTTGTCCTGCCCGCCGGTGATGATGAACGCGGCGACCTTGTTCCGGATCAGCACCCGGTTCGCGATCGTCACCTGATTCTGGATGCAGTTGAAACGCTCGACCATCTTGTAGTACAGGGAGCTCGCGTTGCCCCAGCGGATCGGCATGGCCAGCAGCAGGACATCGCCCCAGTGCACCACGCTTTCGTACACGCGGTCCACCTGATCCTCCGGATCCATCTGCGTGATGGAACAGGGCCAGGTGCACGCGTGGGCGCTCTTGGAGTAGTAGCCCTCGCACGCACGGAATGCGAGCTCAGCCAGCCGAATCATCCGCGTCTCGGCGCCTAACGTGGTGCGCGCGTGTTCCAGCGCGACCTCCAGCAGGGCGTCCGATGTCGAGTAGCGCGGATTGTCGACATCCATGTTCGTCGTCGAGATGCCCAGCACGCGTGGCGGCCCCGGTGCGCGCTCCAGCTTGCGCGTGAGCGGATGCGGGTCGTGCTTGATGTGCGTCCGCTTGGTGGCGCTGGACTTGTTCACCATCAGCCGGCTGTCCTCCACCTTCACCACGTACGACGGGACGGCATCCTCCTCATAGCCCGGCTCCCCCTTGCCGGTGCAGTGATGCTACTTCCAGTTGTGCCATGGACACACGACGTAGGCGCCATCGAGCCGCCCTTCGCCCAGCGGACCGCCGACGTGGGAGCAGACGCCGCTGACGACGCCGAATTGCCCGCTCACGTGGGTCACCGCCAGGCGCACGCGCCCCACCTGCGTGGGACTGATGGTGGCGCTCGCGAATTCCTCCGCGGGTCCCAGGTCGTGCCAGTCGGGTGCGCTCATGAATGTCGTCGGTGGGGGGTGGGCATGTTGGATCGAAGGGGGCGCTACTGCGATGAAGCATCGCGCGCCTCGTTAGGTTCCGTCGGGCCGACCCTCGGCGCCTGCCGCACGCATCATTCCGCGCACCAGGTTCAGCCGCGAATACTCACCGCGCGAGAACCAGTCATTCAGGTCGCGCACGCCCAGCACCGCGCGACAGATGGCGGCCTCGCTGGCGCCCTCGCGGCGCATCACGTCCACCTGCCCCATCGTCGACTCCATCCACTGGATCTTCGCATGCAGCGCCTCCACGGGCGCGGGCACGACGCCACGGTGCCCGTCGAACATGCGCACCGGACAGAGCGCCGCCACCCGCCGCAACGAACGCACGAGCTGCCGCGGATCCTCCGAGGCATGCGCATGCCGGATCTTCACGCCGAGAAAGAGGTCGGCCGAGAAGAGCGTGCGCGTCTCGGGGTCCCACACGCAATGATGATCCGCGGAGTGCCCCGGGGTGTGGAGCACTTCAAGCGGTGCAGGGTCGAACGCGACGAGCGGCGTGACCAGGGGCCGCGGCGACCCCCACGTGAAGCGCCGGTAACTCGCCAGCGGAGCGGGCTGTCGCGCCCGGGCCAATGTCTCGGGATGCGCGGCGACGGGAATGCCGCGCTGCGCCACCATCTCGAGGTTGCCCGCGTGATCCTCATGCCAATGCGTCACGATCACGCCATTCAAGTGTGAATTGTCCAGCAAGCGGGCCACCTCGTCACCCATCGATGGAAATCCGCAGTCGATGAGCGTGCCGCGTACGTGATACACGCTCACGGAATAGCCCGCCAGCCGGCTGCGGGCTTGCGAAAGCTGGAAGCGCGTGACGTCGCCATGTCGCTCGACCTGGATCACCCGGGCCTCCGCCTCGCCGGCCCCCTGATTGAAAACGCGGCTCTCAACGCTTAGCTTGGCTGGCAGCGAAAGCGCCCGGTCCCAGCTGGCCGGGCGCTCCCCTTTTATTGTGGGCAGGTCCGATCATGCTCGAACGTTTGAAGGAAAAGCTGGGCTCGGAAGTCGAGAAGCTGCAGCACGAACTCAACGTCACCCTTCCGAACGAAATCCGGAAGGCGGTGGAGTTGGGTGACCTGCGCGAGAACTCCGAATACAAGGCGGCGCTCGAACGGCAGCAATTCGTTCGGGCGCGGCTCGAGCAGCTGCGCCAGCGGCTCAGCAAGCTGTCCCAGGTGG
>JBDSVW010000345.1:0-10596 GCA_039927015.1 Gemmatimonadaceae bacterium
TTTAACCATAGAGTTAACATCGGAGGATCGCTGCTCCACGTCAAGCGCAGCCTCTCGTCTTCTCGTCTTCCCGTCTTCTGTCTTCCGTCCTTGTTCCCCCGCCGCGCCGCATTATGCTTGGCCCCTGCCCCCTTGGTCGCCCCGTCGCCGATTCCAGCCCTCCCGTCGCCCGCCCTGCCACGAATGTCCGAGTCCGAGAAGACTGCTCCTCCCGCCGCCATCATCGCCCGCGTTGCCTCCGAGCTGACGCTGTCCGCGCCACAGGTGCGCGACACGCTCGCCCTGTTCGCCGAGGGCAACACCCTACCGTTCATCGCCCGCTACCGGAAGGAGGCGACGGGAGGCCTGGACGAGGTGCAGTTGCGTGACGTGCGCGACCGCGCTGCGTACCTGCAGGAAATGGAGGAGCGACGCGCGGCGATCCTCGCCAGCGTGCAGGAGCAGGGCAAGCTCGACAACGCGCTGCGCGCCCTGATCGTCGCCGCCGACACGAAGCAGGCGTTGGAGGATCTCTACCTCCCCTTCAAGCCCAAGCGGCGCACGCGCGCCATGATCGCGCGCGAACGCGGTCTCGCACCGCTCGCCGAGCAACTCTGGGACGGCACGCTCGACGACGCGAGCGCCGCAACCGCGGCGGAATCTTTCGTGAATCCCGCGCTCGAGGTGCCCTCGGGCGACGCGGCGCTGCAGGGAGCGCGGGATATTCTCGCCGAGCAGGTGGCGGAGGATGCCACCGTGCGCGGCTGGGTGCGCGAGACGTCCCGGGCGCAGGGCGTGGTACGCAGCAGCGTGCTGCCCGGCAAGGCGAGCGACGCCTCCAAGTACAAGGACTATTTCGACTACAGTGAGCCGTTAGGCGGCATCCCCAGCCACCGCATGCTGGCCATCCGCCGCGGCGAGGCGGAGGAGGAACTGCTGTGGCGCATCGAGGCCCCCGCCGAAGCCATCACCGCCCGCCTCACGCGCGACCTCACCGACGGCCGTCGCGCAACGCGGCAGCTCTCCCTCGTAGCCGCCGATGCGTACAAGCGACTGCTGGCCACGGCCATCGAAGTGGAGCTGCGCGTTGAGCTGAAGTCCCGCGCCGACGACGAAGCCATCACCATCTTCGGACGCAACCTCGAGCAACTCCTGCTGGCGTCTCCGGCGGGCGAGCTGCGGGTGATCGGTCTCGACCCGGGCTTCCGCACCGGGGTGAAGGTCGCCGTCGTGAGCGCAACCGGCGCACTCGTGCACACGGATACGCTCTATCTGCATCAGGAAGACCGATTCGCCGGTGCCATGCGCGCCATGGTCGCGCGCTTCTCCCCCGAACTCATCGCCATCGGTAACGGCACCGCGAGTCGGGAGACGGAGACACTCACGAAGGCCGCGCTGCGGGAACTCGATCCGCCGCGACCGCAGATGGTCGTGGTGAACGAGGCCGGCGCGTCCGTCTATTCAGCGTCCGATGCCGCGCGCGCCGAGTTCCCGGAGCTCGACGTGTCGCTGCGGGGAGCGGTCTCCATCGCGCGCCGCCTGCAGGATCCGCTGGCCGAGCTCGTGAAGATCGATCCCAAGTCCATTGGCGTCGGTCAGTATCAGCACGACGTGCACCAGCCGAAGCTCAAGACTCGCCTCGACGACATTGTGGGAAGCTGCGTGAACCGAGTGGGCGTGGAGGTCAACACCGCGTCCGCCGCACTACTCGCATACGTCTCGGGTATCGGACCGTCGCTGGCGCAGGCGATCATATCGCATCGCGACCAGCGCGGCGGCATGAAGTCACGCGCTGAGCTGCGCGACGTGCCGCGCCTTGGGGCCAAGGCATTCGAGCAAGCCGCGGGCTTCCTCCGCGTACGCGGCGGTGGTCACCCGCTGGACGCGAGCGCGGTGCACCCGGAACGCTACGCGCTGGTCGAACGCATGGCGGCCGACCTGGGCGCAGACGTCGCGTCGCTCATCGGCAACGAGTCACGGCTCGAGTCGATCGAATTGAGCCGCTACGTGTCGGACACGGTGGGCCTGCCTACGTTGCGCGACATCGTGTCCGAACTGCGCAAGCCGGGCCGTGATCCGCGCAGCGCCTTCGAGCCCCCCGCCTTTCGCGACGACATCCAGAAGCCCAACGACCTCGTGCCTGGGATGGTGCTCGAGGGCGTGGTCACGAACATCGTGGCCTTCGGTTGCTTCGTGGACGTCGGGGTGCACCAGGACGGGCTCGTTCACGTGAGCCAGCTCGCCGATCGGTACGTGCGCGACCCGAACGACGTCGTCCGCGTGGGACAGCGCGTGCAGGTCACCGTCCAGACCGTCGATCTGGCGCGCGGACGCATCGCGCTCACCATGCGCACCGATGGGGGAGCCGCGCGTGCGCCAGGAGAAGGTCCGGCGAAGGCGGACGGTCGAAAGGACGCGGCCGGTCGAAAGGCAGTGGCCGGCAAGGAACGCCAGCGTCCGCCGGCACCGGCTCCCACCAAGCCTGCGGTGCCTGGCAAGGGATTCGTGGCCCCCAACGGCATGCGATTCAAGTAGCGGTCCCGCAGGGGGAGGTGGCCTTGCAGCTCCTTCGTTCCCGCACCACACTCCCTCTGCCAAAACGTTTCCGGTGTCCGCCCCCCTACTGAGCGCGCATGGTCGTCACACGCGCCACACCAGCCGATGCCCGTCGCCTGGCCGAGTTCGCGTCACGCACGTTCCGCGACACCTTCGAGGCCGACAACACCCCAGAGGACCTCGCGCGCTATCTCAGCACGGCGTACGGTGAAGTGCAGCAGCGCGCCGAGATCGAGACGCCTGGACATCTCGTCCTCGTTGCCGAGTCCGGCGGTGCGCTTGCGGGCTATGCGCATCTTCGTTGCGGACCGGCACCCGAATGCGTGGCGGAGCGCGATGCGGTGGAGCTGTGGCGTTTCTACGTGGACCGCGAGTGGCACGGCCAGGGCGTGGCCGCGCAACTAATGCAGGAGACCCTTGGGAACGCGCGGGAGCGGCAGGCGCCCGCGCTCTGGCTGAGCGTGTGGGAGCACAATCCGCGTGCGCAACGTTTCTATGGCAAGTGCGGATTCCGTCACGTGGGAAACAAGCCATTCGTCGTCGGATCGGACGTGCAGACAGACTGGGTGATGACGCTGACCCTTTCCTGATGCGCCCTTGCGCGCCACGTCCGCGACACGCTTCGTTGTGGCACACGGGTTCCCTCAACCTCCAGCGCGCCCTCGCATGCCGATCAAGCTTCTCGTCCTCGCCTGCTTCGCATGGCCGGTCGCGGTGGACGCACAGCACGTCCGCGTTCGCATTGGCATTCCAGGTCACGCGGCACCGGTGGCGGTGGACTCGCTGGCGTCGGTCTTTGACATCGACGCATCGAGCGGCGCCACCTTCTCGGCGGTCGAGACCGTCCTGAAGGATCTCAAGGTGCCCATCGATTCGCGCGACTCGGTGCGAGGTCTCATCGGCAACATGCAGCTGCCGAAGCTCCGCTCCTTCGCCGGCTCCCCGATCTCCCGCTTCCTGAACTGCGGCAGCGGCATCACGGGGGCGAACGCGGACAACTGGCGCGTGTACATCACGGCTATCGCGTTCATCGACAAGAAGGATGCCGCCACCTCCACGCTGCGGGTGGCGATGGTCGGCGGCGCGCAGGACATCCAGGGAAGCTCGAAGGATCCCGTGGCGTGCGGCAGTACCGGCGGCTTCGAGAGCCTGCTGGTGGATCGTGTGAAGAAGGTGCTCGCGGCGGCGCGCTCCTAGCGCGTCACCGCGGTCGTCCGGATCAACGCCATCGAGCGCCTCGGCGCACGCCCGCTACGTACCGCGCTGCTGTATCTTCGCCATCGCCGCTTCCAGGTCGGGCTCGAAACCGCTGCCAAGGACGGTACCGCCGGCCGCAACGAGCGTCGACTCCGCATGGCCCAGATCACCCTCGCTTACCAGCGCCACGAGCATCGAGCTGCCGGGTTCCAACCCGCCGCCCATCTGCCGTAGCAGGGGATCGGGGAAACCGGCGTCGATGAAGTACGCCGCCATGCCACCGGCCAGCGCGCCCATCACCGCCCCGATGCCAGGCAGGATGATGGCGGCCAGCGCGCCGACGGCTGCGCTCTTGCCAAGGCCCCAGTCCTTCGACTCGTGAAAGCTCACCTTGCCGCTGATCTCGTGCTCGATGACGGCAGCGTTTCCGAGCCGAACGCCGGCATTCTTCAGTTGGTCCAAGGCAAGCTTCGCGCCCCCCTGCTGCACAAAGCTGGCCACGATGATCTTGCGGGTCAGTGTGGGATTTCCCGGCGTGCCGGACGGAACAGTCATGGTATTGGCTCCACGTGCGAGAAGCGGACGGGAATGGTGCGCCGGGCACTGGCGAACGGCGAGGCACGGCGCACCCTCGCCTCCAACTCCGTCCCGGTAGGATTGTTCCCTGATCGTACATCGGGGGAGCCTGCTTTCGCCAATCGTGCGTGGCGCGATATTATACCGTCGCCGACTCCTTCCCCTTCAGCCTTCCCGCCCCATGTGGCCTTTCCTACTCCTCCTGCTCGCCCCGCTTCACGCGACTCCCGACGTGCCGCCGCAGGCGAAGTGGAAGGAGATCGGCACCACGCGGACCGGCAATCCGGTGTTCATCAATCCCGCGAGCGTGCGCACGCGCAAGGACGGCATCATCGAGGCCACCATTCGTGTGACCTTCACCACGCCGGTCAAGACGCCGAAGGGGAACCTCACCGCCTCGCGCGCCAACGCAATGTTCGACTGCGCCACGCGCACCTTTGCCGCCAGCGAGAACACGACGTACATCGACGAAAAGGCCAACACGATCTTCCAGAAGACGGTCAACAAGGTGCCGGGATTCGGCCCCACCATCGCCGGCAACCTCGCCGACGTCGCGCTGCAGCATTTCTGCCCGCGTTAGGCGGCGACCACGCTCGCGTCGCGCAGCAGCTCGGACACCTGGCGCACCACGTCGGGGCTCGCATCGAGCAGCGGCAGTCGCACGGGACCGCCCGTGAGACCTACCTGCTGCATGGCCGCTTTCACGGCCGGAATGCCCATGCGTCCCACGATCTCGAGCGCCAGCGGCGTCAGGCGGCGCTGCGCCTCCGCCGCCTCCTCCAACCGATCTTCCGAGGCGTGACGCGACACGTCCAGCGTGAGCTCAGGGGCGAAGAGCGCCACGGCGAGAATACCGCCCACCACGCCCATCTGCAGCGCCTGCAGCCAGGTGCCGGCGTGTCCCGTGATGACGCCGAAGCTCTCCGACTGCGAGCCGAGGTACTTCGCCATCGTGTCCAGGTCGCCGGAGCTGTCCTTCATGCCGATGATCTGGTCGTGCTCGGAGAGCCGCCCCACGAGTTCGGGCTCGAGACGGAAGTGCATGTACTTCGGGATGTTGTACAACAGGATCGGCACGGGCGACTCATCGGCGACCCGCTCGTAATGCGCCTGCAGGGCCGCGACGCTCATCGCGTTCGAGAAGTAGTGGGGCGCCACCACCAGGCACGCGTTGGCGCCGCGCTCCGCCGCCTCACGGCAGCGCCGGACGCACGCCTTGGTCGACTCCGCCCCCGTGCCCACGATGACCTGCTGATGCGAGGGCACGACGGAGCGCGCCATCTCGACCAGGCGTAAGCGTTCGGCCTCCTCGAGCAGCGGTGCCTCGCCCGTCGAACCCGCCACCACGACGCCGTCGAGTCCTGCGGCGAGGTGCGCCTTGAGGTTCGCGCCGAACGCGTCGAGGTCCACTTCCCCTCGCCGGTCGAAGGTCGTGATGACCGGACCGAAGATGCCCTGTATGGAGTGGTTCACTGCCACATGCCTCCCGTTGTGCCGAGCTGTGTGTCGGCGCCGCCGAATCCATCGTTCGGTCCGTGCAGGTCGCGCGTCGACTTGCCGAACACGGACATTTGCAACCTAAAATCGGACGGGCGCGTGGATGCCGCTAGTGCCACGTCGAACGAGACCACGCCCTGTGCCACCATCTCGGCCAGGTGCTGGTCGAAGGTCTGCATGCCGTATTCGTCGTGCCCCTGCGCCATGAACTCGCGAATCTCGCCCACATTCTGCGCCAGGATGAGCTCGCGGATGGTGGGTGTGTTGATCAGGATCTCGCAGGCCACCGCGCGCCCCTTCCCGTCCGCGCGCGGCAGCAGGCGCTGCGACACGACGCCGAACAGCGACTCCGCCAGCCGCAACCGCACCACCTCCTGCTCCTCCGGAGGGAACATCGAGATGATGCGCATGATGGTCGTCTGCGCATCGGGGGTGTGCACCGTGGCGAGCAGCAGGTGACCCGTCTCGGCCGCCTTCATCGCCGTGTCGATCGTTTCCGCGTCGCGCAGCTCGCCCAGCACGATCACGTCCGGATCCTGACGCAGCGCGGCCTTGAGACCCTGGCGGAAATTCTCCGTGTCCACACCAATCTCACGCTGTGTGATGGAGCTGCGCACATCCCGGTGCAGGAACTCGATCGGCTCCTCCAGCGTGACGATGTGCTTTTCAAGGCTGGTGTTGATGTGCGAGATCATCGCCGCGAGCGTCGAGGATTTGCCGGAGCCGGTCACGCCGGTCACCAGCACCATCCCCCGCTCCGCCGACGCGATCCGTTCCAGCACCGGCGGCAGTGCCAGCTCCGCAATGGTCGGTACCTTGAACGGGATCACGCGCAGCACGATCATGAAGCTCGAACGCTGTCGCAGGATGTTGACGCGGAAGCGCCCGATGCCGGGCGCACCCCATGAGCAGTCGTAGTCCAGCAACGAGTCGATCCGCTCACGCACCTTCTCGTTGCCGATCAGGCGCATCGCGATGGCGCGCGTCTGCTCGGGCGTCAGTGCCTGCTTGGTCATCGCAACCAGCTTGCCATCGATGCGCGCCCGGAAGACATCCCCCGCCTTGATGTGCAGATCCGACGCGCCACGGTCCACCGCGGCCGTGATGATCTTCTCCACGAGTCAGTATCCCGCCTCTTTATCTACGACGTTTCGCAGCGGCTCACCCTTGAGATACCGCGCCCAGTTGTCCAGAAACAGGTCGATCGCGCGCTGCCAGTAGAGACGCGGTGAAACGTAGGACACGTGCGGCGTGAGCAACGCGCGCTCCAGCGCCCACAGGGGACTCTCGGAAGGCAACGGCTCCTCCTGGAACACATCCAGCACGGCCCCGCGAATCTCCGAAGCCCCAAGCCGGCGGGCCAGCGCCCGCTCGTCCAGCAGCGCCCCACGCGCCACGTTTACGACGATTGCGCCGGGGCCAAGGCAATCGATTCGTGACGCCGAGAGAATGCCGCGCGTGGACGGGGTGAGCGGCGCGGCGAGAACCACGACGTCGGCGGTGGGCAGCAGGGCGTCCAGGGCCTCGGGTCCCACCACGGACTCGAATCCAGGAGGCGGCCCCCGATCGGGGGAGCGGCGCACCCCCACGCACGTCGCCCCCAGCGCCGAGAAACGCTCCGCCACCGCGGCGCCTACACCCCCCGTCCCGATCACCACCACGCGACACTCGCACAGCTCCCGGATGTTCGCCCGCGGGGTGGTGAACGGCGCCTTGGACCAGTGCCCCCGCTGCTGCTGCTCACGGGCGATATCGAAGCCGCGCAGGAAGAACAGCACCCCCGCCAGCGCATGCTCCGCGATGGCATCCCCCATCACGCCGGCGGAGTTGGAGAACGTCACCTCGCTCGCGACCATCGCGGGAAAGAGCGAGCGGCCCACACCGGCTGCCGCGGAGTGCACCCATCGCAGCTTCGGTGCGGCGCGGTAGACCTCCTCCGACACCCCCCAGCCGTAGTAGACCTCGGCCTCACCCGCCGCCGCGAGGGCCGCACCGCTGATCACGTTGCCCGCCTCGTGCGACATGGGGATCGTTTCATCCACCACGACCGTTTCCCAGCCGGGCGGCGTGGCGTCGACGATCCGGTCGATGCCGTCCACGGGGAGCGACCAGTTCCGGGCCTGGGCCGAGATCTCCACGACCAGGCGACGCCGGGAGCTCATGTCAGCCCCATGCGCTCCCGGACCTCGGACATCGTCGCCTGGGCCACCGTGCGCGCGTGCGCCGCACCATCGCCTAACGCCTGCGTCACGCGCTCGGGTGCCGCCGCCAGCTCGGCCGCCCGAGCCCGGATGGGCACGAGTTCCACCTCGATCGACTCGGCCAGCACCTTCTTGCAGTCGATGCAGCCCCATCCCGCCGAGCGGCACTGCTGGTCCGCGAGCGCCACAGTCTCCGCCGGACTGAAGGCCTTGTGCAGCTGGAAGATGTTGCAGACGTCGGGGTTGCCGGGATCGGTCCGCCGCACACGCGCGGGGTCGGTCATGGCTGGCCGCAGTTTGTCCCAGATGGACTTGGGATCCTCCAGCAGCCCGATGGTGTTCCCCAACGACTTGGACATCTTGGCCTGCCCGTCGAGCCCGATGATGCGCCGCGTGGGCGTCAGGCGCGCCTGGGGCTCCGGAAAGAAGCCCTCCCCGAAGCGCGTGTTCCACCGGCGCGCGATCTCGCGCGTCAGCTCCAGATGTTGCAGCTGGTCCTCGCCCACCGGCACCGTGTCGGCGTGGTACAGCAGGATGTCCGCCGCCTGCAACACGGGATAGGTGAGCAGTCCCGCCACCACGCTCTCCTGCCGCGACGCCTTGTCCTTGAACTGCGTCTGCCGCTCCAGGTCGCCGAGCGGGGCCACCGAGTTGAAGACCCACGCCAACTCGGTATGTTGGGGCACGTGGGACTGGACGAAGATCGTTGCAGCAGTGGGATCAAGTCCCGCGGCGAGCAGCGAGACACCCATCTCGTGCGTCCGGCGCCGCAGCGCCTCGGGCTCGTAGGGCGCGGTAATCGCGTGATAGTCCACGATGCAGAAAAAGGACTCCATCTCGCGCTGGAGCCCCACCCAGTTCTTCACGGCTCCGAGGTAATTCCCGATGTGGAGTTCCCCTGAAGGCTGGATTCCGCTAAAGATTCTAGGCATTCGCGCAAAGTAAGGGGAGTGAGATTGCCGTCGCAACGAGAGGGCCGTGCCCTGTACGAGCAGTTGCTCGACACCGCCGTGCGCGCCGCCCGCGTCGGGGCCGATTTCATCAGGGAACGCTCCCTCGATCTCTCCTCCCTCGACTGGCAGCTCAAGTCGCGCGCCGACTTCGTAAGCGAGGTCGACCTCGGCGCGGAGACGCGCATTTCGGAGCTGCTGCTGCAGGCGTTTCCGGCCGCCCGCGTAGTCGGCGAGGAACTGACCCCAACCGCCCCCGCCCATGCCGGTATATCGTTCGTCGTAGACCCCCTCGACGGCACCACCAATTTCCTGCATGGCTACCCTGCATACGCCGTCTCCATCGGGGCAATGCTGGGCCCGACCCTCGTGGCCGCCGTGGTGCTGGACGTCACGAGGAACACGACGTTCACGGCCACCCTCGGTGGCGGAACCCTCCGCGACGGTGAGCCAGTCCGCGTATCGTCCACGGGAGATCCATCCCGCGCGCTCATCGGCACCGGCTTTCCGTTCAAGCATCCAGACCTGATGGAGCCCTACATGCCCCAGCTGCGCCGTGTAATCGCCGAGACCGCGGGCGTACGCCGCGCCGGCTCAGCCGCGCTGGATCTCGCAGACGTCGCCTGTGGCCGCTTCGACGGCTTCTGGGAGCTGATGCTCGCTCCCTGGGACATCGCCGCTGGAAGCTTGCTGGTACAGGAAGCCGGCGGACGCGTCACCGACCTCAGCGGATCGAACTTGATCCCCGCCCACACCCCCGTGGTCGCCAGCAACTCCATCCTGCACGACTGGCTATTGTCCCTGATCACCCCCCCTCGTCTTCCCGTCCTCCCGTCCTCTCGTCTTCTCATATGAAACTCATCGAATGCGTCCCCAACTTCTCCGAGGGACGGCGCCCCGAAGTCGTCGCCGCCATTCGCGACGCCATCGCGAAGATCGAGGGCGTTGTCGTGCTCGACGTCTCCAGCGACACGTCGCATAACCGAACGGTCGTCACCTTCGTCTGCCCGCTTGAGTCGGCGGTGGAGGCGGCGTTCGCGGGCATGAAGGAAGCCGCGGCCCGCATCGACCTCACCGCCCATGAGGGTGAGCACCCGCGCATGGGCGCCACCGACGTCGTGCCCTTCATTCCGCTGGAAGGGTCGACCATGGAGGACTGCATCTCGCTCGCCCGTGCGTTGGGTGCGCGCGCGGCCAAGGAGCTGGGCATTCCCGTGTATTTGTACGAGCGGGCCGCCGCCACCCCGGCGCGCGAGAATCTCGCCGACGTGCGGCGCGGACAGTTCGAGGGACTACGCGACGACATCGGGCACAACGAGGCGCGGCGTCCCGATTTTGGCGAGGCGAAGATCCACCCCACCGCGGGGGCCACCGCCGTCGGGGCACGCCCCTTCCTCGTCGCATACAACGTGTACCTGGGCGGCAAGGAAAACCTGCAAGTGGCCAAGGACGTCGCCAAGGCGCTTCGCCACTCGTCAGGCGGGCTGCGCTACGTGAAGGGGCTGGGCATGGAAGTGGACGGGCAAGCGCAGGTGTCCATGAACCTGGTGTATCAAGGTCGATCGCAACCTCCACACCGTCGACCTCGAGGATCGACGCCTGCGGCGGCGCACCTTCGAACTCGGCCCCGGCTTCCTGTT
>JBDSVW010000346.1:0-9665 GCA_039927015.1 Gemmatimonadaceae bacterium
GCACACGTCGGTAGCGACCGCGCCTCTCGCCTCGTGCCGTTCGTGTCGCTCGCGGCCGTGGAACTCGTGTTGGTACTTCGCGCGCTCAGCGCGGAGGGCCCCGCGGCGCGCGTGCTCCTCCTGGGAACCGGCCTCCTGCTGGCGCTGGTCGTCGTGAGACAGATCGTCGCGCTGCGCGAGAACAGTGCGCTCATCCGCGCGCGCCTGAAGGAGCAGGATCGATACGCGCTGCTGGTGCGCAATTCATCCGACGCCGCCATCCTGGTAAGCCCGGAAGGCATGATCCGGTCGGAGGTACCCGCGCTGGCGCGCGTGCTGGGCGCGATGTCCCGGTCGTTCGAGGGCGAGAGCATCTTCGGGTTCCTGGACGCCGCGGATCGCACGCGCCTGCGCACCTACTTCTCCGAACTCGCGCCGGGACACACCGCGCGCCCCATCGTCGTTCGCCTTGCCGGGTCCCCGGAGGAGGAACGCTATGTCGAGGTGGTGGCGGCAGACCATCGCCTTGACCCCCTCGTTGGTGGCATCGTCCTCAACCTGCGGGATGCGAGCGAACGCGTGGGTTTGGAGACGCAATTGCGGGAAGCGCACAAGATGGAGGGCATTGGCCGTCTGGCCGGTGGCATCGCCCATGACTTCAACAACCTCCTCACGGCGATACTCGGCAACTGCGAGCTGATCGAGATGGAGCCGCAGGGTTCCGACGCCATCAAGGAGGAAGTGGGCGAGGTACGCCGCGCGGCGGAACGCGCCGCCGACCTCACCCGTCAGCTGCTGCAGTTCGCCCGGCGCGAGATGGTGGCGCCGCAGGTGCTGGACATACAGGAGGCACTCTGGGCAACCGAGCGCCTCTTGCGTCGCGTGCTGTCGGAGCACATCGAACTCTCCATCACCTGCCGGGGAGGACCGCTGCGCATCAAGGCCGACGCGACGCAACTGCACCAGGTGGTGCTGAACCTCGTGGTCAACGCCCGCGATGCCATGCCCGACGGCGGACGCCTGACGATCTCCGGGGCGCCGCGCGAGGTGAGCGCTCACGGTTCCGGTTCCGTGAAGGGACTGCCGGGCGGCTCGTACGTGGAGCTTCGCGTGAGCGATACGGGGCTCGGTATGCCTCCCGACGTGTTGCGGCGCATCTTCGAGCCCTTCTTCACCACGAAAAGCGTGGGTGCGGGCACCGGACTGGGACTGGCCACCACGTACGGCATCGTGCGCCAGCTCGGCGGGAGCATTGTCGCCGAGAGCCGGATGGGAGAAGGAAGTATATTCACGCTGCTCCTGCCCACTACCGAGGAGGAAGCGGAAAGCGCCGACGAGCCGTCCTTCCCCGGCGATGCCCGGGGCCGCGGGACTGTCCTGCTGGCCGAGGACGAGCCGGCGGTGCGCGCACTCGCGGCCCGCGCCCTCGTGGAGCGCGGCTTCGAAGTCCTGCTCGCGGTTGACGGGGAAGACGCACTGCGGGTGGTCGAGTCATATGGCGGATCGATTGAGTACGTGGTCAGCGACCTCGTCATGCGCCGCATGGGCGGGGTTGCACTGGCGAATGCGCTCCGAGAGCTTGGGCACCGTCCCCGCGTGCTCTTCATGACTGGCTACACAGACGTCGACATCGCCGCGCTCAGCGATGGCGCCGATGCCGAGGGCGTGCTGCTGAAGCCGTTCGCACCGTCGGCGCTGCTCGGGGAGCTCGATCGGCTGGGCTGGACGCGCGAAACCGCTAACGACGGCTACGAAACAGCCCGCGTAACCAGCTCCCGATCGCCTTGAACAGGAGCGGCAGGAGTCGCAACTCCTGCGATTGATTCGTCGCCGGGGCGCGTGGCGTGGCAGCCGGCGGAGGGGCAGCGGGCGACGCGGGGACGCGAAGATCTGCCGGCGTCGTGAGTGGTGCCGACAGGGGGGCGTGGTGACTGGCGGAGGGATCTGCTTCGGCGGACCCATCGCTGGTGTCCTGGGAACCCGCCGTTGACTGCTCGGCGTGCGCGGCCGCGAGCTTCTGCTGCACCGACTCGGCGAACTGCCGAAAGAGCTGCTTGTTGACCGACTCGATCAGCCCACGGCCGAATTGCATGACGCGTCCCGCGATGTCGATGGTCGCGTCGACGCTCACTTCGCTCGCGTGCTCGCCAAGGGACGTCACCTTGCCGGTGAGCGTCATGCGGGCAGAGCCGGTGCCGCCACTCTCCTTTCCTTCGCCCACCATCTGCATCTCGTGCGCGGCGTCGTCCACGTGCGTGAGCGTGGCCCGCCCCGCATAGGCGGCGGTCACCGGCCCGACCTTCACCTTCACGCGGCCCGCATACGTGTGATCGTCGATGGTTTCCGTCAACTCGGCACCGGGAAGGCAGGTCACGACGTCGGCGGGATTCTTCAGGAATTTCCACGCCAGCGCAGCGGGGGCCTCGACGCGAAACGTCTCGTTGAGCCTGAGGGACATGAGGGAGGGGGACGAAGTGAGTCCGGCGACGGTGAATCTCGTGGTATGCACCCTTCGGCGAACATGCGCAATGGTGGGGCGCTCGTCCTAGATTGCACGAGCGAGGGTCTGGAACACGAACCCGGCACGCGTGACGATTCGACCCACCAAGCTCTGGAGGACCCGGCGGCGTGAACGAGGACATTCGGCGAATTCAGGACGTGATGGAGCGCGAGGCGTATATCACCGACCGGCAGATCGCCACATCGGTGTTTCTCGCGATCGCCCTCGGAAAGCCGCTGCTGGTCGAGGGACATCCGGGAGTGGGAAAGACGGAAATTGCGAAGGTGCTCGCGGGCGCGCAGTCGGCGGACCTCATCCGGTTGCAGTGTTACGAGGGCCTGGACGCGGCGACGGCGCTGTACGAGTGGAACTATCCCCGCCAGTTGTTGCACATCAAGCTGGAGGAACAATCCGGCGCCTCCTTGGCGCAGAAGGAGGCTTCCCTCTTTAGCGAGGCCTTCCTGCTCAAGCGCCCACTGCTGGCGGCTATCACGCACAAAGGCACGCCGCCGGTACTGCTGATTGACGAGGTGGACCGCAGCGATGAGGAGTTCGAGGCATTCCTGCTCGAAATCCTCTCCGATTTCCAGGTGACGATCCCGGAACTGGGAACGCTCAAGGCGGAGACGCGCCCGGTGGTGGTGCTCACGTCCAACCGGACGCGGGAGCTCTCGGAGGCACTGCGACGGCGCTGTCTCTATCTGTGGATCGACTATCCGTCGTTCGAGAAGGAGCTGCGCATTGTGCGATCGAAGGTGCCTGGGCTGAGCGAACAGTTGGCGCGTGAAGTGACGGCGCTCCTCCAGTCGCTCCGCCGCATGCGGCTCGCCAAGCTGCCGGGAGTCGCCGAGACGCTCGACTGGGCGGCAGCCCTGGTCGCACTGCACGTCGACAAGCTGGATGAAACCGTCGTCCGCGAAACGATGGGTTGCTTCCTCAAGGACGACGCCGACTTCAAGGTGCTGGACCGCGAATTGGGGGAAGGACACCTGGCCGCGCTCACGTCCGTCGCGATCTAGGACAATGACCGCGCCTGACGAGACAAACGATTCGCAGACCGTCAGGAACGATGCCGCGCCCGGTCACGACATCGTCAGCGCGGTGGTCCGCTTCTGCCGCGACCTGCGGCAGCGCGGCATGCGAGTCACGCCGGCCGAGAGCGTGGACGCGGCGCGCACGCTCGGCCACGTGGACCTGGGCGACCGGGAAGAGGTGAGGCTCTCGCTGCGCGCGGTGTTGGTGTCGCGACGGGAGGACTTTGACCTCTTCGACGAGGTGTTCGCCTCCGCTTGGCGCGCGCACGAACCGGCGGGCGCTCCGATTGACCGTGGCATGCGGACGACGATACGGCGGCCGCCGGCCCCGCTTGCTGGCGCGGCGCCACCCGTTTCGCTGCAGGGGTGGATGAAGGCCGGTACTTCCGTGGACGAGAACGATCCCCTTCAGCTGCGTCGCGCCAGCGACCGGGAGTCGCTGGGGGAGCGCGACTTTTCCGCGTACTCGGCATCCGACGCCGCCGAGTTTCGTCGACTCGCACGACAGATCGCCCGCCGGCTGGCGCTGCGCAAGAGCCGTCGCTGGCGCGTGACCCGCCGCGGCGAACGCCTCGACCTGCGGCGCACCGTGCAGGCATCGCGCCGCACCGGCGGCGACATCGTCCAGCTGGTGCGCGCCTCGCGCACCATCCGGCGCACGCGTCTGGTGGCGCTGTGCGACGTATCGGGCTCCATGGAGCTCTATTCGCGATTCCTGCTCCAGTTCCTGCACGCACTCCAGAACACCTTCGCGCGCATCGAGACGTTCGCCTTCGCGACCAGGCTGAGCCGGATCACGAGCCAGTTGCGTGGCGTGGAATATCGGGACGCACTCCGGGGCCTCGGGCGCGAGGTACGCGACTGGTCTGGGGGTACGCGAATCGGTGCGTCGCTGCGCGAGTTCGTGGAGACGCACGGCGACCTCGTCGACCGGCGTACCATCGTGCTCATCATGAGTGATGGATGGGACGTGGGGGAGCCGGAGGTACTGTCAGCCGTGATGCGCGAGTTGTCGCGCCGCGCGGGTCGCGTCATCTGGCTCAATCCCCTCATGGGCGCACCGGACTTCTCACCCGACACCCGGGGGATGCGGGCCGCGCTTCCGCACGTGGACCTCATGGCCCCGGGACACAGCCTCGAGGCGCTGCGATCCCTCGCTCGCCACCTCGCGCTGTAGGGAACGCCCCCTCGCGCGACGCCGCACCCCCGTCTCATCTTGCAGGCATGACGGATTTCCTCGTGCTCCCCGATGCACCGGCGGCTGTGGCAACGCTGGTGGCCACGCAAGGGGCTTCCCCCCGGGAGGCTGGAGCGAAGATGTGGGTGGGCGCCGACGGCGCGATCCTCGGCTCGGTCACCATCGGGGGCTGCGTGGACGCGCGGGTGATTGAGGAGTCGGCGCGCGTCCTGGTCGACCGCACGCCGGTGCTGCTCGAAATGTCGTTAGGCGACGAGGATGCCTGGGCACTCGGCATGACGTGCGGCGGTTCGATTGAGGTGCTGATCGAGCCGGTGGATCCCTCATCGGACGGCGACCGCATTGCGGCCGCGCTGCGGCTCGCACAGGAGGAGATGCAGGCGGGCCGTCGATGCATGGTGATAACGCCGCTGGATGGCGCGCCGGAGCGCCTGGTCGTGCGGGAGCATGGCGAGCGCTGGGGAGCGCTCGGCGATGCAGCGCTCGACCAGTCGGCCATCGCGGAGGCGGCGCGCTTCCTCGACAATGGGACATCGGGCACGGCGATGGTGACCGCGGGCGACGTCACGCGCCGGATGTACTTCGAGTTGCATGCCCCGCCACTCACGCTGGTGGTGTTCGGGGCGACCCACGTCGCCATGCCCCTGGTGAGCATCGCGCGTGAGCTGGGACTCCGGACGGTCGTGGTGGATGGCCGCGATCGATTCGCGACCCGTGACCGCTTTCCCGGTGCGGACGAGCTGATCGTCGGCATGCCCTCCGAGATTGCTGAGCGTTTGCCGCTGGGGAGCCGCAGCCTCGTCGTGTTGCTCTCGCACGACTACAAGTACGACCTGCCGGTGCTGCGCGCCGTGCTGGCGAGTGACGCGGTGTACGTCGGTTGTCTGGGCAGCGCGCGACGCGGCAAGGCGATGCTGGAGTTTCTCGCCGAGGACGGTGTACCCGCCGATCAACTGGGGCGCGTCCGAATCCCCGTGGGCCTGGACATCGGTGCGCGAAGCGCGGCCGAGATTGCCTTGAGCGTGCTGGCCGAGGCGCTGGCAGTGGAGCGGGGACACGCGGGGGGACCGATGCGCGACCGGAAACGAGACGAGCGCCTGGCAGCACCGTGAGCACGCTACGCCTCACGAGAAGTTCGCTGGCCGCGGGCGCCGCCCTCGGCTGCGTGCTGACGCGGGACATGCGCGAGGAGGGAGGGCGTGTGGTGCTGGCCAAGGGCACCGTGCTGGACGACCAGTCGCTGTCCCTGCTGGCGGCGCTGCCGTGGGAGGAGTTGCATGTCCTGACGCTGGAGGCGGGCGATGTGCATGAGCGCGACGCCGGATTGCGCCTGGCGACGGCCGCGGCGGGGCCGGGCGTCGCGCTCGGCGCAACGGGGGGCGGGCAGTGGCCGCTCGAAGCCACGCACCGGGGCCTGCTGGACGTACGGCGCGGCGCACTGGAGGCGTGCAACGACATCGAGGGATTGTGCGTGTACACCTTGTATGACGGGCAGGTGGTCGATCGCGGCGAGACCGTCGCACGCGCGAAGATTGTTCCGTTCGTCCTGCCCGAGCCGCTGCTCGCCCGCGGCGAGGCCGTGGCGCGCACGACGGGAGGGCTGGTGACGGTGCGTCCTTTTGTCCCGATGCTGGTGGGGGCCGTGGTGCAGGAGTCGTTAGGTGCCCGGGCCATGTCGCGCTTCGAGTCCGCACTGGGCGAGAAGGTGGAATGGTTCGGGTCCACGCTGCTCCCTCCCATTTTCACCGCGCCCGACGGCGCCGCGGTGGCGGATGCCCTGTGCACGCAGCGGGATGCCGGTGCACAGGTGATCGCGCTCGCGGGATCGAAACCGATGGACCCGCTCGATGCGGCATTCGACGCACTGGGGCGAGTGGGCGCGACGATGGTACGCCATGGCGTGCCGGCGCATCCCGGCTCGCTCTTCTGGCTGGCGCGCCTGGATGAGGTGTCCATCGTGGGCATGCCGGCGTGCGGTCTCTTCTCGATGGCGACCGTGTTCGACCTTGTCCTTCCCCGCCTGCTGAGCGGGGAGCGGCTCGAGGCGCGCGACCTGGCTTCGCTGGGTCATGGTGGCTTTTTGACGCGCGACATGGCCTTTCGCTTTCCTCCATATCGCAAGGCGCGCGAACGCGGCGCGGTGGAGTGAGCATGTCCTCACCCTATGGTCCGCGCGTCATCGAGCACTTCCGGCATCCCCGCAACAAGGGATCGTTGGCGAAGCCCACCATCGCGCAGGAAGGCACCAATCCGCTTTGTGGCGACCGCATTCGCATCGAGCTTCTCGTGGTCGAGGGCGTGGTGAAGGACGCCCGCTTCACCGCCAACGCCTGCGCCATCTGCGTGGCGTCTGCGTCTATGCTGACCGATCTTGTGCGCAACGCGCCGCTGGAGGAAGTGGAGACGCTGCTGGTGGACGATATCCTGCGATCGCTGGATGCGCGCATTCCGCAGATGCGCATGAGCTGCGTCCGCTTGCCGCTTACCGTGATGCACACTGCTGTGCACCTGTACCGCCGCGACGAACGGGCGGGGGCGGACACGGGGACGAGCGGCGCGTGATTGCCGCGGTGATTCTCGCGGCAGGCCGGGCGACCCGATTCGGCGCTCCGAAGGTGCTGGCGGCGCTGGAGGGCCGAGCGCTCGTTAGGCACGTTGTGGACCGTCTTGCGGCGGCCGGGGTCGACGCGCTCGTGGTGGTGGTCGGCGACGAGGAGCGCCGCGTGGCGGCGGTGCTGGCGGGCACGGGAGCGCGTGTTGTGCGGAATCCCGCTCCCGAGCTGGGGATGAGCAGTTCCTTGCGCGTAGGCGTCGAGGCCCTGCCGGAGGAGACCGAGGCATTCGTGGTCGCCCTCGGGGACCAGCCGTACATCGACGTGGCCGTCGTGGGGGACCTGGTGCGCGGGTGGCGCGCATCGCGCCCCGCCGCCGTTGTGCCGGTGTACAGCGACGGGCGCGGCAATCCCGTGCTGTTCGACGCACGCATGCGCGGCGCGCTGTGCGAGCTGACGGGCGATGCGGGTGCGCGCGAGCTGCTGGCGCAGCATCACCAGGAGGTCGAGCGCCTGACGATCGACCGGCCGGCCCCGCGCGACGTGGATACGCACGAGGACTGGAAGGCGCTGGGCGGCTGAGGAGGCGGGACGTTGCACTTACTCGTTCCTGCGCGCGAGCATAAGCTAGGCGTCGCCCACTCCTGATTCCCTCGAGCTCTCTCGACATGTCCAGTGCGCTGAAACGCACGTTAGGCACCACCGACCTCACGCTGCTGGTGGTAGGCAACGTGATCGGCTCCGGCATTTTCCTCGTGCCCTCCACCGTGCTGCGCCAGAGCGGGGAGTCCGTGACGATTGCCACCGCCGTCTGGCTGGTGGGGGGCGTGCTGTCATTGCTTGGCGCGCTGTCCTACGGCGAACTGGGCGCAATGGACAAGGGATCGGGGGGCCTGTACTCCTACATCCGCGACGGCTTTGGTGCCTTTCCCGCCTTCCTGTATGGGTGGACCCTCTTCTTCGTCATCGGGGCTGGAACCATCGCGACGCTGGCCGTGGCCGCCTCCAACTACATGGGTCAGCTGGCGACGATCAATCCGCTTCAGAAGAAGATCATTGCCGTTACGCTGATTGTGGTGATGATGGTCATCAACGTGCGAGGGACGCGGGGCAGTGCGTCCGTGCAGAACGTGGCGACGGTCATCAAGGTGAGCGCCATCCTCGTGATGAGCGCCATCCTGTTCACCCTGGGGTCGGGTGGGCCTGTCACTGCTCCCGAGCTGGTCTCGACGCCGGCCTCCCTCACCGGCGTCGGCCTGTCGATCATCTCGGTGCTGTGGGCGTACGAGGGGTGGCAGTACGTGACATTTGCGGCGGGCGAAGCCACCAATCCGCAGAAAGCCCTCCCGCGCGCGATTGCCATCGGCACGGTCTCGCTGATTGTGATCTATCTCATCGCCAACTTCGCCTACCTTGCGGCGCTGGGTCCCGCCCGGGTGGCCGCCTCCGATCGGGTGGCCGGCGAGGCGGTGGCACAGGTCATGGGGCCTGCGGCCGGCGCGATCATCGCCCTGGCGATCATCATCTCGATGTACAGTGCGGCGCATGCCACCGTGATCACCGCCCCCCGCGTGTACTACTCCATGGCGCGTGACGGGCTCTTCTTCTCCAAGCTCGCCGAAGTGCACCCCCGCTTCGGCACGCCGGCGGTGGCGATCATCGCCAGTTGCCTGTGGGCCACGGTGCTCGCCGTGAGCGGGACGTTCGAGCAGTTGCTCACGTACGTGGTGTTTGTCGGCTGGATTTTCTACGCGTTAGGTGCGGCCGCCGTGATCGCCCTGCGCATCAAGCGGCCCAACGCCGAGCGCCCGTTCCGGGTGCCGCTGTATCCCGTCACGCCGATCCTGTTCGTGGTGGCGGCCGCCGCGATCGTGCTCAACACCATCGTGTCCCAGCCGGGGCAGTCGGCCATCGGCATCGGTGTGGTGCTGGCGGGGGCGCCCGCGTACCTGCTGTGGAGGCGCAAGGGAGCGGGAGCGGCGGGGGAGACCGGGGGGTAGGTCCACCGCGAGACCGCGTCACACGAGCTCCCGCCAGCCACCAGCACTTGGTTCGCGGGTGAAGTGTCGCGGCGCGCGCGTCGACACGCGTGGGACGCCGGCGCCCCTGCGGGCTTGCGCATTTAACGCTATGCGCGCATTAACTGTATACAATTTCGAGTACTTGTGTGAACGCCCGACGGGCCGTGTCCTACGGGACGCGCGTCCGGCACCCTTCTCATCTTTCGTGGAGACTGCTCATGGCGAGAGAATGTCTGAGTCGCCGGGTTGCAACGAGGCACTGCCGACGGTTCGTCGGCGGGTGGCTCGTGACACTTGGCATCCCGTCCGTGGCATGGTCCGGGACTGCCGCGGCGCAGGCCGGCGGCGTGGTCGCGGGAACCGTGGTCGATGCCCGGACGC
>JBDSVW010000347.1:0-3265 GCA_039927015.1 Gemmatimonadaceae bacterium
CTGACGTGCGCACTCGCGCTGGTGCAGGGCTGGATTTCGCGCGGACAACTCAGTCCCGACGGGGTGTCGTACCTCGACCTCGCCAATGCGGCGCGCGCGGGTGACTGGGGGCACTTCCTCCAGGGCTCCTGGTCGCCGCTCTATCCGCTGCTGCTGGCCCCCGTGCGCATGGTGGCCGATGTGACGGGAGCGGATCACCTCGCACTCGCGCACCTTTTCAATGCGCTCGTGGTGTGCGTGGGGGCGGCGCTCATACACCGCTTGCTGATGTCGCTGTGGGCGATGCGCGATGAGCGCTCGCCGCTGCCCGCCGTGCTCTGGCTGCGCTGCGGCTGGGGCGCGTACGCCATCTGCGCGCTGGGCCGCGCGCGCGTAAACGCGATCACGCCAGACGGCCTGCTGCTTTGCGTCATCGTCGCCGTAACGATCGAGTTGCTCGTCTTCGCAGGGGAACGCTACCTGCAGCTGGCGGCGCTGCTGGCGCTCGCGTTCCTTGCCAAGACTTCCTCGTGGCCGTGGGCCCTGGTGCTCATCGGCGTGCTCGCGTTCCGCTGGCAACGCGCGGGGAGCGGTGGCCGCGCGTTGCGGCTGGCCACCACAGCGGTGGCGCTCGCCGCCGTCTGGATCGTGCCGCTCAGCGTGCGCACCGGCGCCCCCACGCTCGGCTCGACCGGCTACCTCAACGCCTGCTGGTACATTCGGGCCTGTGATGGCCGGTCGCCCGACACGCATGCCGGCGCACATCGGGCGTACCTCTCCCAGCAACTTCCGGATGGTCGGGTGCTGACCTACGTGAAGTTCGACGATCCGCGCTGGAGCTATGCACCGTGGTCCGACCCCACGGCGTGGTCACGCGGATTGATCAACCAGGACCAGCGACCCTTCCGCCTTGGCGCATACGCGCTGCTCGTGGCCGGCAACACCCTGCGCGTGCTGCACTACGTGCTGAGCTATCTGTATCTCGGTCCGCTGCTGGCGCTCCTCATCTGGTGGCGCCTGGCCAAGCCGCGCCTCACGCGGTCGTCACCCCTCGTGCGGAGGGGCATGCTGGCCGCGACGATCGGTGCGATCGGCGTCGCCCAGTTTCTCGCGGTGCACGCCGAGCCGCGGCTGGTGGCGCCGCTCGCATTCCTGCACGTGATGGGTGTGATGACCGTGGTGCTCGCGGGGGCGGCAGCAACCCAGCAGGCGTCGCGCCGATACCTCGCGCTCGCCGTGCTCCCGCTCGTCGCGGCATTGTTCTCCATCGGTGTGGTGGCCGCTGACGATCAGGTGGCAGGGAACCGCATTGCCATCGCCCGCGAGGAACTGCTCTCACTCTCGCAGCAGGCGGGGGCAGGGTTTCCGCGCCGCACGGTGGTGGTGCTCGGCGCCGCCTTTCCGATGCTCGCCGACGTCGGCCGCATTGATGCGAGGATCGTTGGGCAATTTCCGCCGGCATCGCTGAACATCCTGGAGACGCTGCCAATCCCGCAGCGCCTCTCAATCATTCACTCGATGGCCGGCGGCGCCGCCGATGTGGCGTGGGGCCGGCTCCCCGACGGCCGCGTCGGGATGATTCCGCTGCGGTAGCATCCGGTCGTCGCTGCCTGGAGCTAGACGTCGCCGACATGTCCCTCGATGTCGGATGATGGAACCGCACGACCCAGCGACGTGAACGTGCCGGCACTGGCGATCTCCCGTGCGGCCTCGAGGAATCCGGTCCACGCGGCACGCGCCAGTGCGCCGCCCACGCTGATTCGACGCACGCCCGCCGCCGCCAGGCCCTCCACCGTCGCGTAGTCGCCGCTCACCAGCACGTTCACCGCCCTCGGCGCCACCGCACGCACCACATCGGCGATATCCCCCGGCCGGCGGATGCCGGGAGCGTACAGGCACTCAGCGCCCGCCTCGGCGAAGGCCGTCAGTCGGCGAATGGTCTCATCGAGATCCGGACGCCCCACGATGAAGCCCTCCGAGCGCGCCGTGAGTAGCACTCCGGTGCCGCTCTCGTCGATCGCCCGGCGCGCGGCTGCAATGCGCTCCACGGCGAGCGTGAAATCGAACAGTGGATGTCGCGCATCACCCGTCGAGTCCTCGATCGAGAGGCCTGCCACGCCGGTCGCGGCGGCGAGGATCACGTTGGCCGCCACCCCCTCCGGCTCGATCGCGAACGCACCCTCGAAGTCCGCGTTGACCGGCACGGGCACCGCGGAGGACACGCTTCGCAGGTGCGCGAGCACCTCCTGCAGCGGCACGTTGTTGTCCCTTCGTCCGGTGGACCACGCGTATCCGGAGCTGGTGCTCGCCAGCGCCTTGAAGCCCAAGTGCGCCAGCGCCCGCGCGCTCCCCACGTCCCACGGATTCGGAATCACGAAGCAGCCCGACTGGTGCAGTTCGCGAAATCGTGTGTGTCGGTCGTTCATGTGGTCGTGGTCTGAGTCATCGAAGGGTCAGCTCGCTGCGGCGATGACGCTCATCGCGGCGTACACGCCGGGGGCGGTCGTGGCGTTGTTGCAGCGATGTCTCATCGGTCCAGTTTGGGTAAAGAGGGTGAGTGCTGATCCGGCGATCTGCCCCCAACGGGTGGTCCTGACAGCGGAGCCTCGCGATCGCAGACGAACGTGGCCGTGAAACGCGCGGGCGCCGTTGCGCTGGCGTTGGCCGACACGAGGTGCACGCCGTTAGGCGCTTCGTAGAAGCTCTCCCCCGCCTTGTAGGTCGCGTCGGGAAAACCTTTCACCTGCATGCGCACCGCCCCTTCGATGATGTAGCCGATCCCGGCGCATGGGTGGCTGTGCGCGGCCGAAGAAGAGCCTGGAGCCGCCGTGATCTCAACGACCTTCACGATGACCTGCCCGCCATCGAGCGGCGGCAAGGCCTGCGAGGCCACGAGCCGCGCCTGCGCTCCAGCCGCCCCCGGTAGAGCAATGATCGCCAGCGCGATCGCCAGCCGGGCACTCCATTTCATGCGTTCCAGTGTCATGCAGACCTCCCTTGTCATGAACCCCTTCGATGGTGGAGAATCATGTGCATATGTGGTCCTCTCGAACAGGTTCAATGTCTGCATCTGGACTGCATCAAACTCGCTGCGCCCCGCGGGACGTACGCCCGCTGCTCCATGACACCTGAGCCGACGTGGGTCCAGATACTGAAACCACGGGTCCGGAAGACTCGTTCACGAACTCACCCTCCCGGAGTCCGTCGCGCATGATTCGTTCTCTCGATATGCTGGCCCGCCGCGCGCGCCGCATGCCCGTGCTGCAGCGGCTGGCGATCATCTTCC
>JBDSVW010000348.1:0-15630 GCA_039927015.1 Gemmatimonadaceae bacterium
GATTGCGCTTGCAAATGATGCGAGTGACGCCGTTGCGCTTGACAACTTTGCAATGCTCGCAGATCGGCTTCACGCTGCTACGGACTTTCACCGGACGCTCCGAAACGAACTTGTTGTACGGACGAAAAATTCGGACAAGACCCGAAGAATAGACGGGTTGTTGCGATGATGCAAGGGACCGGCGTGAGCAAAACGCTGACGTGGCGCGGGATTACGCGTTTTAGCCCGCCACGGGCGGGGCGGAACCCGTCACTTCCTCGAGCTCCTCCCATACGCGGGCCATCGCCGCCACCGGATTCCCGCTCGCCGTCACCGCGCGTCCCAGCACCAGATAGCGCGCGCCGGCAGCGGCCGCCGCGCGCGGCGTCACCACCCGCGCCTGGTCGTGCGCGGCACCCTCCGCGAAGCGGATGCCCGGCACGAGCGGCGCCAGGCGCCCCCGGAACTCCCGGTCCACGAGCCCCACCTCCGCTCCGCTGCACACGATGCCGTGCGCACCCGCCGAGGCGGCCACCGACGCCAGGCGAAGCACCTCGGCGTCGAGCGCGAGGCCTCCGTCGCGACCCCATACGCCGGCCAGTGCCGCACGATCGAGCGACGTCAGCACGGTGACCGCGAGGATGCCGCACGCATCGGAGCCACCCTCGGCCGCGCCACTGTCCGCACCCTCGACGGCCGCGCGAATCATCGTTTCCCCGCCCACGGCGTGCACGGTAAGCAGCGAGACCCCGAGGCGTGCGGCAGCGCGCGCCGCGGAGCGCACGGTGTTGGGAATGTCGTGCAGCTTGAGGTCCAGGAAGACCTCGTGTCCGCGCTCCCGCAGGGCGCGCACAACGGCGGGGCCTCCGGTGGTGAAGAGCTCACTCCCCACCTTGTAGTAGCGGCAGCTGTCCCCGAGCGCATCGGCCAGCTGCAACGCTGCATCGACCGCGCTGACATCCAGCGCCACCATCGGAATCACGCTCACGTCGGCCACTCCAGCGTTCCAGTCACGTTCGACACCCCCGAAATTCCCTCACGTTCACACCACAACTGCAGGTCGGCGACGACCCGCTCCGGCAAGCGCGGATCGCGCATGGCGGCCGTCCCGATCGCCACCGCGGCGGCCCCGGCCATCATGTACTGCAAGGCGTCGGCGGCGCTGGAGATGCCCCCGACCCCGAGAATGGGCGCCTTCGTCGCCTTCCACACCTTCCACGTGGCCAACACTCCTACGGGCAACAGCCCCCGTCCGCTCACGCCACCAGTCCCGAAGCCGAGGGCGGGGCGACGGCGTTCCACGTCGACCACGAGGCCGGGCAGGGTGTTGACGAGGGTGAGGCCGGTGGCGCCGTGGTCCAGCGCCACCTGCGCCGCCCCCGCAATGTCACTGAGCGTAGGCGAAAGCTTTACGAGGAGCGGCAACGTCGTCGCGGCGCGCGCACGACGCACGACATCGGCCAGCGCGGCTGGGTCGGCACCGAATTCGAGGCCCCCCGCCTTCACGTTGGGGCAGCTCACATTGAGCTCGAATCCCGCCACGCCGTCTGCGTCTCCCAGCGTCTCTATCACGCGGGCGAAGTCGTCCACCGCATTACCGACGACGTTCACGACCACCTTCGCGCGCCGCAGCGAGCGGGCGAGCCAGGGCAGGTGCACCTCGCGCACCGCGTCGACGCCCGGATTGGCGAGGCCGACGGCGTTGATCATCCCGCCGGGAAACTCGGCGACCCTGGGCGCTGGCGCGCCGCGGCGCACGTCGAGCGAGACGGCCTTGGTGACCAGGCCGCCTAACGCCTCCAGCGACATCACCCCGGTGAGTTCCTCGCCATAGGCCGCCGTGCCCGCCGCAAGGAGCACGGGATTCTGGAGCGCGATATCGCCGAGCCGAACCGCGAGCGAGGGCTGCGACCCGGCGCTCATCGAGCGGGGCCGGCGCCCACCGTGCGGCGCTCGCCGTAACTGGCCAGATAGGACATGGTCGCGTCCGCGATGGCCGTCGCGAGCGCGTTCTGACCCGCGGCGCTCGAGAGGTAACTCGACTCCGCGGGGTTGGTGCCGAATCCGATTTCCACGAGCGCCGCGGGCATGAAGGCGCCGACGAGCACCCGGAAGCCCGCCTGCTTCACCCCGCGATTCGTGCCGGGATGCACGGTGCCCATCGTGCGCTGCACCGTCTGCGCGAGCGCGCTCGCCTCCCGGAGGAACTCGTTCTGTTTCATGTCGTTCAGGATGAAGCTGAGCGGATCGTCGTTGGGCGAGTCCGCCTCCACCTCGTACTTCACCGCTTCGTTTTCCAGATCGGCCACGCGGCGCTCATCGTCAGTGCGCGCTTCAGACAGGAAGTAGGTCTCGAACCCGCGCGCGGCGGCGGCATTGCGCCAGCGGGGGTTGGCTGCGTTGACGTGGATGGACAGGAACACGTCCCCCCTGGCCCGGTTGGCAATGCGTCCGCGATCGTGGAGCGCTATGAGGGTGTCCGTGGAACGCGTCATCACGACGTCCACACCGCGCTTGAGCAGCGCCTCGCGCAGCCGCCGGGCAACCGAGAGGGTGATGTCGGCTTCATGGACCTTGCGGCGCGATCCGATGGGCCCGCTCATGCCGCGGTCCCGCCCCCCATGCCCGGCGTCGATCACGATGACCGGTTTCCGTGGTGGACGCTCTGGCGGAGTGGGAGGGGGCGTCGCCTTCGCGGTTGCGTTAGGCGCGGCCCGCGCGGGCGGCACGGCGGCCGCCTCGCGTGGCGGCCGACGTGCGCTGTCGGCTGCCGTGGACGTGCCGGCCACCGCGCCGCTCCGACGCAGTTCCGCCGACGCGGGGTCGTACGTGAACTCGGCCATCAGGCGCGGTACGAGGTCCGTCACGAGCGAGAGCGGAAGAAAGAGCTGCCCCTGCGAGATCGTGGGAGGCGCAGCGAGTGGCTGCGTCACCCCGCGCACCCGCGCGAACGCCATGCCGACGGTGAGCTCGATCTCGGTCTCGCCCACCACCAGACGATAGCGGTCGGGCGTCGCGCGCAGCAGCACCGCGCCCAGCGGCGTCAGCAGGTCGTCCGCCCGCACCATGGCGCCCAGCCGCGTCGTCACGATGGGCACCGAGGAACGCCCTGCGGCATCGCGCACCACCAGTGAGGCCGGGACCCTTCCCGGTTGTTGGAGCAGCATGGCGGCGAGCAGGAGCGCGATCATCCGCGGCGTAGTACCCGGGCGATCTCGCGAACGGCGTCCTTCTTCTTCGAGTCGTCGCGCTTGTCGTGCATCTTCTTCCCCTTGCCGAGCCCGATCCGTATTTTCGCCTTGCCCCGGAGGAAGTACAGCTCGAGCGGAATCAGTGTGAGCCCTTGACGTTCGATCGCGCCAATCAGTTTCCGGATCTCCCGCTTGTGGAGCAGCAGCTTGCGCAGTCGGGTGGGATCATGATTGACGTACCCGCCGCGCTCGTATGGGGAGATGTTCACGTTCAGGAGGTACACCTCCCCGTTGCGCACGATACCATATGCCTCGGCGATGTTCGCCTTCCCGTTGCGGAGCGACTTCACCTCCGTGCCGGTCAGCACGAGCCCTGCCTCCCACGTCTCCAGGATGTGATAGTCGAAGCTTGCACGGCGGTGACGGGCGACGATAATGCGGTCTTCCGTTTCGTTCTTCTCGGCCATGACGTCCGACTGGAAAGGATAAGTGGGCGGGCGTGACGGCCGCGCCAGCAGCCAGCGCTCCGGCCGGCCCAGCGGGACCTGCATGCTGGTGCGGAGCAAAATAATCAGGGTCCACCGTCGCCGTATCGTCCGGCGCACGTGGCCGGTTTACTCGCGTTGACTTGGGGCAAGCGCCCCGATACCTTCCCGCTCCTTGCCGAAGTGGTGGAATTGGTAGACGCGCTGCGTTCAGGGCGCAGTGGGCGATAGCCCGTGGGGGTTCGAGTCCCCCCTTCGGCACTGGTCGGGACCGAACAGCATGACGCGGTGCACCATTCCTGGAGAGTGGCGCACCGCGTTTTTGCGTCCCGTGCATCCCTATCGACCGACCGTCGAAGGGGTCCCGTCGGGGGGCAGTGCGGGGGCGCCGAATGTCTTGCGCAGGGCATCGTTGGCCTCGCCCACGAATCGGGCGAGGATCTCCCCTGCCCGACTCGTGAGCGCATCGCTGCACTCGCCGCCGCCCGAGACCTGGAGCAGCGTGCGGCCCAGCCGCGCCCCAGTGCCCTCCGAGGTTTCGCGAGAGCTCAGCACATCGCGGTATCCCGTGAGGCGATCGTTGAACTGCCGCTCCGCCACGCGGAGCATCGCGGGGGCGATGTTGCGGTCGGACTGGAGGGCGGTGGCGAGTTCGCGCGCCACGAGGGAGCCGGTGCGGTCGTCGAGGGCGTCACGCTGGGCTACCAACAGTCCGAGCGCGCGGCGCGCGTACCGCAACTCCCACAGCGCGCGGTCGGAATCTCCGCCGCAGGCCGCGGCCGCCAGCCACGTCACATCGTTAGGCTCGGGGTCGCTCATGATGGTCGCGACGTACCCCGACAGGCCACGGCGCATGCGCCGCTCGGTGCGCCATTCATCGAAGAGCCCCGGCGTCATGACGCCCGCTCCCTAGTGCTGCAGAACCGGAAGCCCGACCCGCGCGCGCACGGTGGGTTCATCGAGCAGCAGGTCCGACAGGTGCACGCTTTCCAGGGCATCATCGATGCGCTGCTGCAGCATCTGCCACACCGGGCGGATGCTGCAGTTCTGCGAGTCGGAGCAGCGCTCCTCCGCCACCGGGTGCGTCACGCAGTGGAGGTCAAACGTCCCCAGCTCGGATGCCGAGATGACCTCCCGCACCGAGAGCACCTCCGGCTCGCGCGAGAGGAAATATCCCCCCTTGGCCCCGCGCGTGCTCGTGACGATGTCCGCGCGCCGCAGCCGCAGCAGGATCTGCTCGACGTAATCCGCCGGCAGACGCTCACGCGCCGCGATCTCGCGGCCGTTCACCGGCCCTTCGCCGTAGCGCTTCGCCAGATGTACGGCGCAGATCATTCCGTACTCGGCCCAGGTCGTGATTCGCATTGCGGTCAAATATAGGGACGGACGGCCCAAAGGGAAAACCACGACGTGCAGAAGGGCGCCCCGCGTCGCGCGACGCGCCCTTCCGTTTCCGGAGGACCGCCGAGTCCGAGTGTCAGCCCGCGGCGACCGCGCCGTGCGTTCCGCCGGGCACGCCGATTTCCGTCATCTTCCGCAGATCCAGTACCTGGTCCACCTGCTCGGCCGGCAGGATGCCTTCCTTCCGCACGAGGTCGCGAATGAGCACCCCGTCGTTCACGGAGCGCTTGCTGATGTCCGCAGCGGCCGCGTAACCGATCTGCGGCGCCAGGGCCGTCGCCAGTGCGGCCGAGCGTTCCACCCAATAGGCGCACATCTCGCGATTCGCCTGGATGCCCTTGATGCACTTCTCGGTGAGCACGTTGGCCGTGTTGGTGAGGATCCGCATCGACAACAGCACGTTGTGCGCAATGACAGGCATCATGACGTTGAGTTCGAGCTGCCCATGCTCGGACGCGATGCCAACCGTCGTATCGCACCCCATCACCTGGAAGCAGACCTGGTTCACCATCTCCGGAATTGACGGATTGATCTTGCCAGGCATGATGGACGAGCCGGGCTGCACCGCAGGAAGGACGATCTCGTCGATGCCGGTGCGCGGACCCATCACCATCATGCGCAGGTCGCTGGCAATCTTGGAAAGATCGATCGCGAGCACGCGGAGGGAACCGGAGAACGCCGCCACGTCGCCCATGCTCTGCATGAGCTGGATGCGATCGGCGCCCACCCGCAGCGTGAGGCCCGTAATGGCGGACAGATGCTTGTTCATCAGCGCCGGGTATTCCTTCTCCACGGTGACGCCGGTGCCCACTGCGCTGCCGCCGATGCCTAAATCGCGAAGGTAGTCGGCGGACTCTTTGGTCCGACGCACGCCGCGCTCGATGGAGCCCGCGTACGCCGTGAACTCCTGCCCCAGCCGGATGGGCATGGCATCCTGGAGGTGCGTGCGCCCGGCCTTCACGACGTCATCGAACTCGACACCCTTGGCGGCCAACGCGTCGCGCAGGCCGTCGAACGCATTCACCAGCGGACCCAGCTGCGCCAGGCAGGCAAGCCTGATGTTGGTGGGAATCGTGTCGTTGGTGCTCTGCGCCATGTTCACGTGATCGTTCGGATGCACGGGTGTATACGTGCCGCGCGTCCCTCCGAGCATCTCGTTGGCGCGATTGGCCAGCACTTCGTTGACGTTCATGTTGTGCGACGTGCCCGCCCCGGCCTGGTACGGATCGACCACGAAGTTCTCGCGGTGCTTGCCGGCCAGCACTTCGTCGGCCGCCGCCACGATCGCAGTAGCCAGGGCGCCATCGAGGCGACCCGTCTCCTTGTGGGTGAGCGCAGCCGCCTTCTTGATCCAGACCTGCGCCGTCACGAACGGCTCGAGGGGCCGCAGTCCGCTGATGGGGAAGTTCTGGACCGCGCGCAGCGTCTGCACGCCGTAGTACGCGTCACTTGGCACTTCGAGGGTGCCTAACGGGTCCTTCTCGGTGCGTGTTTTGGGCATGCGGTGTGGTGTGCTGGAATGAAGAAGGGATGCGAGCGGCGGCCGGTCGGGGCGCGCTTACGGCAGTGGGGTGGGCACCGCGAACGTGGAGATGAACTCGATGGCGCCGCTGGGCACGGCGATGAGATTCGTGCGGAGTCGCGTGAACACCGCCTTCCGGTTCGAGTTGCCCTGCGCCGACCACGCGGCGTGCTGGCGGGCGGGAATGGAATCCACGCCATCATCGGTGAACGAGCAGCGAATTTCCTGCGCCCTGCCGGTCCCGCTGGATGTCGTGTACTGCAGCGACACGATGAGCGAGCTGGCACCATCGGTGGCCGGCGTCCAGCGCAGCTGGAGGGCCGAGTCCAGGGAGGGAGCGATCGACTGGATGGTGAACGCCTCCGCTGTCTTGCCGCGCACTTCCGCCGTGGGATAGCCACCCGTGGCGCCCGGCACCTGCACAATGACAGAATCCCCCGGCCGGTAGCCGACCGTCGTGCCGCTCGTTAGGCCGTATGTCGTGACGCCGTTGGTGGTGCCACGCGGAAGTTCCGTCTTCACGCCTCCGATGGTGGTCGCGACGCTGGCGCCCGCATCGAGATACGTCACGTTGGCGAACGTCGTGACGGGCTCGACAAACTCCCCCGCCGCGAAGCACGAGTCGGTCCGGCTGAGCGAGTTGGGCACCGACGACACCGCGCCGCGAAAGAACGACGCAAAGGGCGCCGTGCGAAACTCGCCGGCGGACGTACTGCGCGCGGCGACGTTGATGAAGCCCCAGTTCTGCTCGCCGGGAGTGAACGAAGACGTGGTATCACAGGCGGCGACGAGCACGACGGCCGAGGCGACGGCCGAGACGGCCATCCAGCCGCGTCGCGCGAAGGGAGCAGGAGGAATTCCAGGCATCAGGATGTTGATGAAGAGTGAAGGGTATCGGCGGACGTGGTCCGACGGACCGGGCCGAGGGCGCCGAGACCCTGTAAAGTACGATGCGACAAGACGCCGCCCAGCGCCACCGAAGCGGCCGCAAGCATGCCGACGCCGAGGAGGGCGACACTGATCGCGTGCAGGCGGCCGAAGGTCACCCGCCGCGGATCGGACGGGTCCAACGCTTCCAGATCGGCACCGAGTGCCGCCCGCGTGGTGCGGATAGCCGGTGCGACGCCCAGTTGGGCACCTAAGCACGCCAGGATCATGATCAACGCCGCCGCGCGGGGCCAGCCGGACGTCATGACGAGCACGACGGCTCCCACGGTGGCGCCACTCCAGAAGAGCACGGGTAGCACCCGCCCGATCACCAGGCCCGCCATGGTGCGGGACGGCAGCACCGCGAACGCGGCGGGGGCGACCACGGCGATGAACAGGACCGCAGCGCCCAACCAGAACATGACCAGCGCCGTTAATCGGGTGGACATGACCGCCTAACGTCGCACCGGGCGCGCCATGCCCGTAAGGAAGGGATTACTGGCGAGTTCGGTTGCGATGGTCGTGGCTTCCCCATGGCCGGGATAGACGACGGTGTTCCCGGGGAGTGCCGCGATGCGCTCGAGCGAACGCTCGAGCGCGGCACCGTCGCACAGCGGAAGATCGGTCCGCCCGATGGAGCCAGCGAAGAGACAGTCGCCGCCGAATGCCACGCCGTGCCCGTGGAACACCACGTGCCCCGGCGCGTGCCCCGGCGCGTGCATCACGGAGAACTGCAGGTCGCCGACCGATACCACGTCGCCCTCGGCCAGCTCCCGGTCGGGCAGCGGACCGAGCTCAAAGGGCAGCCCATATCCTTGCGCGACCCGCGGCGCCGCTTGATAAATCGGCAGGTCGGCCGGGTGCATCAGGATCGGCACATCGAGTTCCCGCCTGATGGCCGCAATCCCGCCAATGTGATCGAGGTGGGCGTGCGTGAGCCAGATGGCCTCGAGTTCCGCCCCGCACTTGCGTACTTCCTCAAGCAGCGCCTCTCCCTCGTCGCCGGGATCCACGAGGACCGCGCGCGAGCGCGCCTCGTCCACCAGGAGATAGCAGTTCTCCTGGAACGCCCCGACAACGAAGGCAGCGATCTTCACGAGTTCGCCTGCTCGGCCAGCGCGAGCGCTGCTGCCGGATTCTTGCGTGCCGTGAGGTACTTCTCGGCCGCGACGGCCGCCGTGGTACCGTCGCCGACCGCGGTGGTGACCTGACGAGTGAGCTGCACCCGCACATCGCCCGCGGCGAAGAGTCCGGGAATCGTCGTCTGCATGTTCCAGTCAGTCAGCACGTATCCCGTCGCATCGTGATCGACGTGGTCGGCGATGATGGTCGTGTTCGGCTTGAAGCCGATGAAGACGAAGATGCCGGTGGCCGCGAGATCGCTTTGCGTGTCGGTCTTCACGTTACGAAGCACGAGGCGGTTGACGAGGTTTCGCTCGTCGGCGTGGATCGACTCCACCACCGTGTCCCAGACGACTTCGATCTTGGGATTCTCGAACAGGCGCTTCTGCAGGATCTTGGACGCGCGGAACTCATCGCGCCGGTGGACGAGATAGACCTTGGATGCGAAGCGCGTGAGATAGTCCGCTTCCTCGACGGCGGCGTCGCCCCCTCCAACAACGGCGATGACATGTCCCTTGAAGAAGGCCCCATCGCAGACTGCGCAGTAGGAGACGCCCTTGCCGGCGTACTCGTTCTCGCCCGGGACACCGAGCTTGATGGGCGTACCGCCGGCCGTGACGATCACCGTGGGTGAGAGATAGATCTCGCCGTCATCGGCGCGCGTCTCGAACGTGCCGTCGGTTAGGCGCTTGATGCGGTCCACATTCCGCGTGTGGATCTCGCAGCCGAACTTCTGGCAGTGCGAGGCGAATTTCTGTGCGAGGTCCCATCCTTCGACGTGCTCGAAGCCGGGATAATCCTCGATCATCTCGGTGTTGAGCAACTCGCCCCCCGGCGCGCCGCGCTCCAGCAGCACCGTCTTCAACATCGACCGGCCCGCATAGAGACCCGCCGTCATTCCAGCCGGTCCCGCGCCGACGATCACAACTTCGTATTCATGCGTGGCCACAGATCTTTTTCCTCAGGGGTGGGACGCGACATACGCTCGAATCCGAAACCGTAATCTCGCGTCAAATCACGTCGTGTGGAACCGTACGGTTCACGGCGTCCTGCAGCACTAGTCCCCGGCGGATCGCCCGGGTTCCCCGCCGGGCCAGGTGCTTCGCCGCCACCGGGGCCTCGTCAGCGAATTTGGCGCCCTCCATCCACGATCAGCACCTCGCCAGTCACGAACGTCGCGTCCACCAGGTACAGCAGCGCGTGCACGACGTCCTCGGGGCTCCCCGTGCGCTTGAGCGGCGTGGTGGCGGTCAGTCGCGCTTCCGACTGATCGTCCCATCCTTCGGGCAGGAGGACCACGCCGGGCGCGATGGCGTTCACGCGGATGCGCGGGGCGAGCGTGTGGGCGGCAGCGCGCGTCAGCTGTACGATGGCCGCCTTGGAGATGCCGTGCGGGATGTAACCCGACCACTGCTCGAAGGCGGCGAGGTCTGCCATGTTGATGATCACCCCGCCTTCCCGCATACGCTCGGCGGCCGCCTGCGTGGCGAAAAAGGGAGCGCGCACGTTGAGCGCAAACACGGACTCCCACTGCTCAAGGGAGACCGACCCCATTGGCGTGCGCAGAAAGTTGGCCGCCGAATTGACGAGCACATCGAGGCCGCCGAGGCGGTCTGCCACCGCGTGCACCAGCGCCGCCGGGGCGTGCGGATCGGAGAGATCGGCGGTGAACGCGGTGGCCGACATACCGGCCGTCCGCAACTCCGCCACGAGCGCCTGCGCCTCCGCTTCGGAACGATGATAGTGCACCGCCACGTGCATGCCTCGCGCGGCCAGTGCGCGGGAGATGGCAGCCCCTACCCGGCGTGCACCGCCGGTGACCAGTGCCACGGGTGCGTCAGTCATGACGGCCGCGGGTCGTCAGGCCGCGCCGACTTGCAGCCGGCGGGCGGAGACGCGTTCCTCCTGGCGGTCCAGCCATTCACCGGGCACCTGCATGGCGCCGATGGCGCGCGTGCCGGTCGCGGCACCGTGCGAATCGGAACCCCCCGAGGGAACCAGGTCGAGCGCCGTCGAGACCGCGAGCAGGCGCTTGCGGTCCTCGCTGGAATGCCCCGGGTGCAGCACTTCGACGCCGTCGAGTCCCTGCGCCTTGAGGGCGGTGAGCCGCGCGACGGTGCCTTCGCCGCCTGGATGCGCGAGGATCGTCAGGCCGCCGCACTCGTGGACCATCGCGATGGCATCGCGCAGTGAGAGCCGACGCTTGTCGAGGTACGCGGGACGGCCGGCACCAAGATAGCGATCGAAGGCATCGCGATTGTCGCGCGCCCAGCCGTTCTCCACCAGGGCCTTGGCCACGTGCGGTCGGCCGATGGCGCCGATGCCGGCCGCATCGAGCACATCCTGGAAGGTGATCATCACCCCGACCGCGTTGAGCCGCTCGACCATCTCGATCGCCCGCTCGCGGCGCGCATCACGAAACGCCTCGAGCGCGCGCTGCATGCCATCGACATCCGTCAGGTGCAAGCCCAGCAGGTGCGTCTCGTCGCTGCCCTGATAGGCACTGAGCTCGACGCCCGCCACCACGCTCAGGTTTGTGCCCAGCGCGGCCTGTCGCGCCGGCTCCACCCCCGCCACACTGTCGTGATCCGTCAACGCAATGGCGCGCAGGCCGGCTGCCACGGCGCGGGCGACCACCTCCGCTGGCTCGAGGGCGCCATCCGACGCCGTCGAATGCATGTGCAGATCGACATGCGACGTGCGAAGCGCCACTCCCGCCGTCTCCCGGGCGGGAGCCGTCACCGCACGTATCCGGCTTCCGGAGAAGTGAAGCTGGGCTGTGACTCCCCGAAGAGGCGCACGAGCTCCCCCTCGGGCAGCTCGGCCAGCGACTGTTCGCGCGAGCGCGTGCCGTGCGGTGAGTAGCGGGTCACGCGGGTGACGCGATCGTTTCCGCTGCCGGAGACGAAGACGAGTGCGAACTCATCGTAATCGCTCTGCGTGACGAATCCCGACGGGAAGACCCGCCAGGCGTTGCCCTCGATGGTGATGGTGCGTGTCGGCATGTGCTATAGCTCCACTTCGCGAAGGATCGGATCGTCATGATGCGCGCCGAGGGCGAGGCGACAGGCGCGCTGCAACGTCGCCTCGTCGCCCGCCTCGAGAAACTGGGTGAACGTGCCTGGCGCATCGGCGCGCTCGAACACCCAGTAGTTGCAGGCCGTGTCGCCCAGCAACGCCCGCCGCGCACGAAAGGCGTCCAGCGCCTCGGTGCGGGCCTGCGTGGCCGCCGTCTGGATAACGAGCACGCGCGGCACTCCTAGAATCCCGTGTCCGGGATCGTTTCCAGCTGCTTCTTGATGAACGCCATGAACTGGTCGGCATCGGAGCCGTCCACGATGCGATGATCGAACGACAGCGAGAAATACGCGCAGGTGCGGATGGCGATGGTGTCCTCGCCGTCCGGACCGGCGAGCACCTTCGGCCGCTTTTCGATGGTGCCCAAGCAGAGGATCGCGACCGTAGGCTGCGGAATGACCGGCGTTCCCATCACCGAGCCGAAGACACCGGGATTGGTGATGGTGAAAGTCGCGTCCTGCACATCCTCCGGCTTCAGCTTTTTGGTGCGCGCGCGGTTGGCGATGTCGTTGATGCCCTGCGTGAGACCAACGAGGGAGAGCGAGTCGGCGTTCTTCACGACCGGGACGATGAGTCCCCAGTCGAGCGCCACGGCGATCCCGATATTGTACTTCTTGCGGAAGACGATGTCGGTGCCACGCACCGCGGCATTGAGCACCGGGAACTTCCGCAGACCCTGCACCACCGCCTGCGTGATGAACGGCAGGTAGGTGAGCCTCTCGCCGTACTGCTGCTCGAAATCCCCGCGCATGCGCGCGCGCACCCGCGCCACCTTCGTGAGGTCGACCTCGAAGAACGTCGTGACGTGTGCCGACGTGTGCTTCGAATAGACCATGTGCCCCGCCGTGAGCCGGCGGATCTTCGACATCGGCTCGACCGTGTCGCCCGGCCAGGGATGCACCGCCGGCGCGTCGAAGCCGATGCCGCCCGGGGCGTACATCGACGCCATGGGGGCGGGGGCGCCAGCGCCACCAGCGGCGGCAGCAGGGACACCTGACTCCAGCACCTGCAGGATGTCCTTCTTGGTCACGCGTCCCGCAATGCCCGACCCTTGCAGCCCGGCGATCTCGATGCCGTGTTCCGCGGCGATCTTCCGCACGAGCGGCGACGACTTAGTCCGGATGCGATCCTCGAACGAGCCGTCCTCGGTGGCCGGCCGCGCCGGAGCAGCGGCTGCTGCGCTTGCGGGAGCCGCAGGGGCCGCGTTGCCACTTGCAGGTGCAGCCGAGGTTGGAGCGGCTGCGGGGGCGGCGGCCGGCGCCGACGGAGCGGCGGCCGGCAGCGAAGCCGCGACGCTGGCATCGGTTTCGAGTCGCGCCACGACGGTCTGCACGGGCACGGTCTGGCCATCGGTCACGATGACCTCAACCAGAACCCCAGCCGAGGGGGACGGGATTTCTGCGTCCACCTTGTCGGTGGAAATCTCGAACAGCGGTTCATCCCGCTTCACGCTGTCGCCGACCTTCTTGAGCCAGCGGGACATGGTCCCTTCGGCGATCGACTCCCCCATCTGGGGCATCACGACATCGATGCGAGCCAACGGATCTACCTCTCGTCTGTATGGTTCACGACGCCCGGAAGCGCCGTCTGTTCACCCACGTCGCCGTCGGGCGCCGGGGTCCGCGCGCGCCTAACGGCGTCGCAGCCTGTTCAGGACCAGGGTCGGCAGGGTGATGGCTCCGAGCAATGCGCCGAATCCCGCGTACACGTACCAGTTGCACACCGGGAGGCCATCGCACTTCGCACTGCCCTTCGCCCCCTCAAGCAGCATACCGATCAGGACGGCAACCATCCCGCCGCTGAATCCCCCGACAATGAACGTAAAGCATCCGAGGCCGAACTTGCGCCCAAATTGCACCGCATCCTCGTTTTCCTGTGAGGAAGGGGTGCCCCGGGGGCCTTGGCCCCCCGATTCCCAGCCGGCGTCGCCCATTAGTAGGCCGCGACCCAGCGCGCCGCGCGCACCACGTCGCTGGTCTGCGGCAACACGAAGTCCTCCAGCGCCGGTGCATACGGCAGGGGAACGTCGTGGGCCGTCACCCGCATGACGGGGGCGTCGAGCCACGCGAAGCACCGTTCATTGATCCGCGCCGTGATTTCGCCGGCGATTCCCCCCGTGCGCGTGTCCTCGTGCAGGACCAACACGCGATTCGTCTTGCGCACCGACGCCTCGATGGTCTCGTCGTCCAGCGGCGCCAGCGTGCGAAGATCGATCACCTCGACGGAGAGTCCGTCCTCGCGCTCAAGCAACTCGGCCGCTTCCAGCGCCTTGTAGACGGTGGCGGCATACGTGATGATCGTAAGCGCCGTTCCCTCTCGCGCGACTCGCGCCTTGCCGATCGGCACCACGACATCAGGATCGGGCAGCTGACCCTTGATGCGACGGTAGAGATACTTGTGCTCGAAGAAGAGCACGCAGTCCTCATCGCGAATCGCCGACTTCATCAGCCCGTGTGCGTCCGCGACCGTCGCGGGATAGACCACCTTGAGGCCGGGCGTATGAATGAAGCCCGCTTCGGGATTCTGCGAGTGGAAGGGGCCGCCCCGCACGTATCCGCCGCTGGGCCCGCGCACCACCATCGGACAGGGGAGAAAGGCACGGTACCGGGCGGTGGCGACGTAGTTCGTGAGGATATCGTAGGCGTTGGCGATGAAGTCGATGAACTGCATCTCCACCACCGGGCGCAGGCCCATGTGTGCCGCGCCCGCCGCTGCCCCCACGATGCCCACCTCGGAGATGGGCGAGTCGATGACCCGCTCCTCGCCGTACTTCGCGAGCAGCCCCTCGGTGACCTTGAACGCCCCGCCGAAGGCGCCGATGTCCTCGCCGATGCAGAAGACGTTGGGGTCCCGCTCCATCTCCTCGAACAGCGCCTGGCGGATCGCCTCGAGGTAGGTGACTTCGGCCATCAGGATCTCTCGCCGGTGCTGCCGGCGCTCCAGGTGCCCCACCCTGCGGCCCGCTCGTTCTCCTCGACGGCGCTGCGCGAGCCTTCGCGGAACCACAGCGGCCGCTCCGCTGGCGGGTCGGCGTAGATCCCGTCCAGGCAATCGAGGGGTTCCGGGAACGGCGATGCCTCGGCGATCTCGGTCGCCTCGTCCACGACAGCCTGCACGCGCTCGTTGGTGGCGGTGATCTCGGCCTCGGAGAAGCCGAGCGTCTCGCGCAGGACGAGCAGGTAGCGGTCGAGCGGATCGTTATGCGTGGCCCACCAGTCGGTTTCCCCGTCGGGGACGTACGACTGGTTGTCGTGCTCAGCGTGCCCCTTGCGACGGTACGTCGCGAGCTCCACCAGGCTCGTGCCGCCGCCCGAGCGGGCCCGGTCCACCGCCCGTTTCGTCACGTCGTACACGGCCAGAACGTCGTTCCCGTCCGCCTGTTCTCCTGGAATGCCGTATCCCAGCGCCTTGTCGATCATCTGGCGCGCAGCCGTCTGCTTCGACGTGGGCGTGGAGTAGGCGTACTGGTTGCTCTCCACCACCACCACCAGCGGACAGCGCTGGACAGCGGCGAGATTGATGCCCTCGTGAAAGGCGCCGGTGGAGGTGGCGCCATCGCCGACGTAGACGAGTCCCACGCGATCTTCGCCGCGCATTTTGAACGAGAGCGTCACGCCGGCCATCACCGGCACCATGTCTCCCAGCGGGGAGATCTGCCCGATGAAGCCGCGATCGAGGTCGCCGAAGTGGATGTTGAGTTCGCGGCCGCGGGTGGGGGAATCGCCCTTCGCCATATACTGCCGGAGGATCTCCAGCGGCGTTGCTCCCTTCACCAGCATGGAGCCCATGTTGCGAATGAGGGGCGACATGATGTCGCGGCGCTCGAGGGCGAACGAGCTGCCCACGGCGTCGGCCTCCTGTCCCAGCGAGCGAAAGAGGCCGCCCACGACCTTGGTCTGCCGGTAGAGCGCGACCAGCCGTTCTT
>JBDSVW010000349.1:0-7154 GCA_039927015.1 Gemmatimonadaceae bacterium
CGCATGAATCCCCCCCGTCCGAGTCGTACCGACACCGACTTCAGGTCCAGTAGCACCAGCCGGGAGTCGAAATGGGCCCCTTCGTCCCCATGCACGGGGGCTTCCGTCAGCAGGCGCGCGATCTTGAGCACGTCCGCGGCGTTCGCCCCGCGGGAGATGTCGAGCAGGCTGACGGAGTGGCCCGCCATCCGGGACACGAGGTCGGAGAGCACGACGTACTCCGGCGGTTTCGGCTCCAACTCGGCCGCGAACGCGATGGAGCGATTGAGTTCGTTGAGGGAGACGACGATGGCGCGGGTGCGCGTCGCGGCCAGGGCGACGCGGAGCGTCTCCTTCTGCTCGACGACGCCTGCGGGCTGGTGCACCAGCAGTGTGACGAGGTTGGCGAATGCGCGAGTGAAGTCGGCCTGTGCAGTCATCGAGTCGGAGAAGGAGTGCGACGAGGACCTGCGCGCCGCTCTTACCAGACGCGCAGACCGGCCGCGGAGAAACGATCCGGAGTGCGACCCGGGACATCGGGCGCTGGTATCGAGCCGACGCGACCGATAACGTTCGACGAGCCGCCCCACCTCTCCCCGACGACCCCCCGCTCCATGCGCCGTACCTCCGTTGCTGCTGTCGCCCTCTCCACGCTCGCGGCGCTCACTGCCTGCCGTCCCGGCGCGCCGGTCACGCTGTCGGCACTGCACGCGGACTCCGCGCGCCTCGCGACGGATGTGCGCTACCTCTCCAGCGACGTGCTCGAGGGTCGTGGAACGGGCAGTGCGGGCAACGACAGCGCCCGAGCGTACATCGCGCGCCGGTTCCATGCGCTGGGCCTCACGCCGGCCATCGTGAACGGCGAGTGCGCTCCCGCCTGCGCGCCGGGATTCGAGCAGCCCTTCGTGGCGCGTTCGGTGGCGGCGGTGCGCGCGGGACTGCCGTCGGCGCTGCCGACTGGGAACGTGGTCGCGATGATTCGGGGACGAGACCCGGCGCTTCGCGACGAGGTCATCGTGCTCGGCGCACATCTCGACCATCTGGGTCGATCGAGCTTCGGTGCGCTCGATCAGGAGCGCACAAACGAGATCCGGAATGGCGCCGATGACAATGCATCGGGCGTGGCGGCCATCCTGGAACTCGCGCGGCTGCTCAAGTCAGAACCGACTCGGCGCTCGGTGGTCATCGTGGCGTTCAGCGGAGAGGAGCTGGGCCTGCTGGGTTCGGCCTGGTTCGTGGAGCACGCGCCGTTCGCCCTGACGTCAATCCAGGCGATGCTCAATTTCGACATGGTGGGCCGCCTGCGCGACGACAAGCTCATGGTCTACGGCACCGCAACGGCCACCGAGCTGGCCGGCATCGTCGCCGACGCGAACACCACACCGGCATTCAAGCTGGTAGCGATCGGCGACGGAACCGGGCCGTCTGACCACTCGTCGTTCTATCTGAAGGACATGCCGGTCCTGCACTTCTTCACCGACTTGCACGACGACTACCATCGCGCCACGGACGATGCCGACAAGATCAACGCCGGCGGCATGGCGCGCGTGGTGGAGTACGCCGAGCGCATCGTGCGCACGTTGGGCGACCGCCCCGACCGCCTGACATTCGTGCGCGCGCCGGTGCAGGCCTCGGCGATGGGCAATTCATCGCGCACCGGCACTCAGGTGTACCTTGGCACCGTGCCCGACATGGGCGCCGTGGACGTGAAGGGATTGCGGCTGTCGGGCGTCCGTCCCGGCTCTCCCGCCGACGTCGCGGGGCTCAAGAGCGGGGATGTCATCATCTCGCTGGGCGGCGTGGCGGTGTCGGACCTCAATACGTACTCCGATGCGCTGTACAGCCGTGCGCCGGGAGACGCGGTCGACGTCGTGGCGTTGCGCGGCGGCGCACGCATCACCCTCACCGTCACACTGGGAAAGCGCGGCGGATGACGCCCGCGCGCCCAGCGCCCTGAATGCCGCTCCACGCCTGGACGTCGGCGCGATATGTCGTCCCGCTTCCTCCGGGACATCGCTTCCCCATCGAGAAGTACGCGCTGCTGCGTGACCGGGTGCTGGCGGAAGCAGTTGTCGCCCCCGAGCACATGCACGAACCCGCCCGCGTAACGCGGCCCGACCTGCTCGCGGTGCACGACGCGGATTACGTCGAGCGGCTGGAGTCGGGACGGCTCACCCCGGCGGAGCAGCGGCGCATCGGACTGCCCTGGTCACCCGATCTTGTGGAGCGATCCTTTCGCGTGGTGGGCGGCACGTGCGAGGTGGTCGAGGGTGCGCTGCGCGACGGCATCGCCATCAACCTGGCGGGCGGTACGCATCACGCATTTCCCGGCCATGGTGAAGGCTTCTGCGTCTTCAACGACGTGGCGGTGGCGGTGCGCCAGCAACTCGCGCGCGGGCGCGTGCGGCGCGCGGCAATCATCGACCTCGACGTGCATCAGGGTAACGGCACGCACGCCATCTTCGCCGACGACTCGCGCGTGTTCACGTTCAGCATGCACGGCCGGAAGAACTATCCCTTTCACAAAGTGGCCGGTTCGCTCGACATCGAGCTGGACGACGCGACGGACGACGAGACCTACCTCGCCCTGCTGGCCGACGCGCTCCCCCGCGTGCTCGCCAACTCCGCGCCCGACCTGGTCGTGTACCTGGCGGGCGCGGACCCGCACGAGGGCGACCGACTCGGCCGTCTCGCGCTCACCTTTGACGGACTGGCGCGGCGCGACCACCTGGTGTTTTCCGCCGCGCGGGAAGTGGGCATTCCCGTGGCCGTCACTATCGCGGGCGGCTACGGGCGCGTGGTGGACTCCACGGTCGAGGTGCACTGTCGCACCGTGCGCGTGGCGCGCGAGTACTGCTGACGCGACTGCCGGGCAAAGGGAAGCGCCCGCGACCGGGAGGTCGCGGGCGCTGGATGCCCACTGGAAAAAGGAGCGTCCCGATCGCGGGCTACTTTTGGGTCATGCCGAAGCCGCCGACATGGACGTCGAGGTTATGGTTGACGCGAATGCCGTAGATGCCATCGGTCGACACCAGCTTCCCGCTGCCCAGCACGTCGGACTTGGCGAAGCTCTCGACCGCGGTGCCGTTGATGGCGCACAACACCTTGTCGCCATCCACGATCCAGGCGATCTCGTTCGTGGCCTTTCCGTTCTCGTCGGCCTTCTTGATCGCATCGGACGCCTTCCGCTCAACCAAGGTGTGCACTTCACTGCCGTAGCGGTGCTTGATGGAGTACATGCCCGTGCCGAACACGACGCAGTACAGGTAGTTCTGGTCGTCGCCCTCGAGCTTGGTGCCACCCATGAACAGGCCGTACGCCTCGGGATGCTGCGGCGCCTTGGTCTGCGTGAACGAGGCCTTTACCATGTAATTTCCCTTGGCCACGTTCTCAGGGCTCCAGTAGAGCGCGGGCGGACCGGCCGTGATGTGCATGCCAGGGCCCATCGTCACGAATTTCGCGGTATTGATGTCCTGCGTGGGCTTGTCCGTCCGGCCCTTCCATCCCTTCACCTGCACGCCCCCATCCTTCACGAGCTTGTCGGGATCGGATGCGCTCTGCGCATGGGCGCCCAGCGGGGCGAGGGATGCAGCCAGTAATCCAGCAACCAGTAATCGTCGCATATAGTCCTCCTGAAGAGTCGCGTGGGGGGATTCTCGATTTGATACGCGGGACGATAGCGAAGGCGGGAGGGCAGAGTCCAGTCGCGACTGCAACGCCTCGCCCCTCGTCATACCTGTTCACCCCGAGCCCTTCAAATACCCCATCGAGCGCCCTTGTTCCCCATTGTGTCGGGACGAACGCACGGGAATTCGACCTGAACCGATTGCCAAGCATGCCACTTCCCATTCCCGCGCCCCGCGTCGACGGCACCACCCAGACCACCGACGTACCCCTGTACTGGTCCGCCCATGGGGCCGCCACCTTGCCGAGGCTGCTTGTGCTCCATGGCGGTCCCGGCGCGCATCACGATTACCTGCTGCCGCAGATGCTGCGTCTGGCGGATCGTCACGAGGCGCTCTTCTACGACCAACGCGGCGGGGGCCGCTCGCGAACCGACGATCCGGCTCCCATCACCTGGCAGACGCATGTGCGCGACCTCGGCCGCGTCGTACGGGAACTCGACGTGCGGCCGCTGACCCTCGTGGGATACTCGTGGGGGGCACTGCTGGCGCTGCTGTACACCATCGAGTGCCGGACGAACCCCGATCTCGTGGCTCCCGCCCGGCTCGTGCTCATCGACCCCGCCCCGCTGTCCCGCCCCTACCGCGACCAGTTTGACCAGGAGTTCGCGCGCCGGCAGAAGAGTCCGGAGATCGCGCGTCTGCGCGAGGAGCTGGCCGCGTCGGGCCTTCGGGAGCGCGACCCCGAGGCGTACCGACAGCGGACCTTCGAGCTGAGCGTGTCCGGCTATTTCGCCGATCCCGCCAACGCGCGCGACCTGACCCCGTTTCGCGTAACCGGACGCGTGCAGCAATCAGTTTGGGAAAGCTTGGGCGATTTCGACCTGCTGCCGGTGCTCTCCGGGCTCGAAGTGCCGACACTCATTGTACATGGCTGGCAGGATCCCATTCCCGCCGAGTCGTCGATCGCGGCCGCTCGTGCCATGCGGGCACGTTGCGTCGTCTTGGAGGCGAGTGGCCACGTGCCGTACGTGGAGCAGGCCGACGCGCTGTTCGGCGCGATCGAGCAATTTCTGGAGGACACCTCAGCGCGCGCGGGGTAAGGATCATGAACGTGACTGGTCAGGGTGAGGAAGTGCATGTGACCACCGTCGAGATTGACGGCCGTCAGTTCAACGTGCGACTCAGCGTCGAGTACGACGGGGTGGAGCACATCGGCCACCTCTGGTTCGCCGACGAGGCATGGGACGACGACGACGGTTGTCGCGACCACGGCTCGATTCCCGGCCACGATGCCGCCGAAGTGTTCAAGCACGCGGCGAGCCTCACCCAGGCAGATCTCACCCTGCGCTTCCGGCGTGCCCAGGCGGAAAAGCGCCGCTATCACGGGCTGCGGAAGGTTACCGACGACGTGCTGGCCAGCATTCGCCACCTGAACAAGGTGGCTACCTCCATGCGCGCCGGCCTGCTGGACGTGGACGCGGCGGCAGGAGAAATCGACGAGACCGAGCGGAAGTTGCATCAGATGATCGGACAGCTCCGCACCTTCGCGGGCGTTCCGGCCTAGGCGCGCAACCGGGCGTCGGCGCGCACCGCGTCGGCGTCCCCCGGCACTGTGCCAGCGGGCGCGATGCGCCTGCCGCCGCGTGGCTTCATGCCAGCGCGCATCGAGCTAGCGCGAACGCGGCCCTATATTGCGTCGCATGCTCCCTCCACGCACAGTCGCCCACGTCCTGTCAGAAATTGCGACGCTGCTGGAACTGCGGGGTGAGCCCGCTGCCAATGCCCGTGCATTCGAGCGGGCGGCGCGCGCCCTGCAGGTCCTTGCGGTCGACGACCTCGCCCCCATGCTTCGGTCGGGAGAACTGGCCGCGGTGGGGGGAATAGGTCCGCAGTCGCTGGAAGTGATCCGGGACGTGCTGGAGAATGGAGACTCGCAGTTTCTCGAGCAGCTGCGGGAGAACACGCCCGAGGGCCTGCTGGAGATGTTGCGGGTTCCAGGACTGGGCACGGCGAAGATCCACCGGATTCATGAAGGATTGGGCATCGAGACGCTCCATGACCTCGAGCAAGCCGCCCGCGATGGCCGGCTGGAGGCCCTTCCCCGCTTCGGCGCCAAGACGGCGCAGAAGGTGCTCCGCGGCATCGCCTATCTCCGGGAGAGCGGGGCGCGGGTCTTGTTCCCTCACGCCATGCTCGAAGGGACCCGGCTGCTCGCCGCGGTTCGCGAGCATCCGGATGTGGCGCGCGCAGAACTGGCGGGCTCCCTGCGCCGGCGCCTCGAGACGATCGGCGGCATCCATGTCGTGGCCGCCTGCCGCGTGTCCCCCACGCTGGTCGCCGCGTCGTTCGCCCACGGACGGGGCGTACGGGAGGTGATCGGTGGAGGCGGGGCCACCATCGCCATCAAGTATGAGGACGGCACACGGCTCGACCTGCGCTGCGTGAGCGAGGAGCGCTTCCCGCTCGCGCTGTGGTGGGCGACCGGCTCTGCCGCCCACTGCGCCGAGGTCGTGGCGCGCGGCGCGGCGCGCGGCGTGAGCATCGCCAGCGATGCCGTGCGCAGCGCGGCGTCCACCCTGGCGATCGCCGACGAGGGAGCGATCTACGCCGCCGCCGGCCTGGCCTGGGTGCCCCCCGAACTCCGTGAGTCGTTAGGCGAGGTGGACGCGGCGGCCGCCGATGGGCTGCCGCGCCTGGTGGGCGACGGGGACATACGGGGTGCCCTGCATTGCCATTCGCACTACTCCGACGGTGCCGGCACCATCGGGGAGCTTGCCGAGGGGGCGCGAGCGCGAGGGTGGCAGTACCTCGGCGTGAGCGATCATTCGCAGTCCGCGTTCTACGCGGGTGGCCTCACGCGCGAGGCTATCCTGCGCCAGCACGACGAGATCGACGCGGTGAACGCGACGTTCACCGAATTCCGCGTGCTGAAGGGCATCGAGGCGGACATCCTGCCGTGCGGCCGGGTGGACTACGACGCGGGCATCCTGGACCGGTTCGACTACGTCATCGGCTCCGTGCACTCGCGCTTCGGCATGAACGAGGTGCAGATGACCGAGCGCGTGCTGAAGGCGATGGACGATCCGCACGTCACGATCGTCGGCCATCCCACCGGGCGCCTCCTGCTCACCCGCGAGCCGTTCGCCATAAACGTGACGGCGATTCTTGAGAAGGCGGGCGAGGCGGGCGTCGCGGTCGAGCTCAACGCGGACCCCCATCGCCTGGACCTGGACTGGCGTTTCCTGCGTGACGCGCACCGCCTGGGGGCGCAGATCGAGATCGGCCCCGATGCCCATTCCGTGGCCGGGCTGGACAATCTCGCGTTAGGTGTCGGCATCGCGCGCAAGGGCTGGCTGGAGGCATCCGACGTGCTCAACACGCGCTCCGCCCAGGGCGTCCTGGCGTTCGCAGCCGCCAGGCGCAACGCCGCCAGCCGGCGGCTCGCCGGGGCGGGCGCAGCGGGAACGGATGCCCGTTAGGCGCGGCTTCGGGGCGACGCCGCGGCCGGGCGGCGGGGGGCGGAGCGGTCCGAAGGCGGCCTCCCCGAAG
>JBDSVW010000350.1:0-13968 GCA_039927015.1 Gemmatimonadaceae bacterium
CGCTGCTCGAGCCGTTAGGCGTGCCGGTGCTCGACGCCTCGCACGTGGCCGTGTTGGAAGCGGAACGCCCGCTCATGGAACGCGCGCTGCAGCTCGGCCGGGAGATCGAGCAGGCCTTGGCTACGCGGACGGCGGAGCTCGAATCGGGGGGCCACAAGCCGCAGGTCGCCGACGTGCCCGGCATGTCCCTGGTCTTCACGCGCGAGGATGGGCGCAAGGTCCGCATTCCGCTGGCCGACGCCTCGCGCGACGTGGCGCGAGACGGGGAGCCGCTCTCCCCCAATGTGCTGCTGCGGCCCGTGGCGGAGCGCTCGATCCTTCCGACGGTGGCCTACGTGGCCGGGCCCGGCGAGATCGCGTACTTCGCGCAGGTGAGCGCGGTGGCCGATGCGTTAGGCGCGGCACCACCGCTGGCCGTCCCGCGCTGGTCGTGCACGATCGTGGAACCGCACGTGAGCACGTTGCTAGCGCGATACGCACTGCAACGGGAAGACCTCGCGAATCCGGATGCGGTTAGCGGGCGCCTGGCGCGCGAGTCGATGCCTGTCGCGCTCACCGACGCCCTGCGCGCGCTGCGCGAGCGCATCGAGCAGGGGAGTGCAGCTGTCGCCGCCGCCGACGACCGAGAGGCGCCGCTGCTCGCGCCGGACGTACTGGCTGGCACGCAGCGCCAGATGCTCTGGCGTGCCGACCGGCTCGAGCGTCGCGTTGTGGCCGCGGCCAAGCGTCGGGCCACCACGCTGATGCGCGACGTGGGGGCGATGCGTGGCGCGCTCTACCCGGGCGGAGTGCGACAGGAGCGCGCCCTCAACCTCATGCCGATGCTGGCGCGACATGGCGCCGCGCTCATTGCCGACATGCGGGTGCGCGCGCGCGAGCACGCCGAGGCGCTCGTGCAGGGCGAGACGCTCGTGCAGGGCGAGACGCTGCCGGTGGATGGCGCGTGAGTGAACCGACGCACAAGCGTTCCCGCATCTCGGCGGCCGGTAGCCGGAGGCCAGCGGCCATGGTGGCCAGCGGCATCCTGCTCAGCCGCATCATGGGGCTCGTCAGGCAGAAGACCTTCGCGTTCTACTTTGGCGTAGGTCCGGTGGCGGACGCGTTTACCGCCGCGTTCCGCATCCCGAATATCCTGCAAAACCTGTTTGGCGAGGGCGTACTGTCCGCGTCCTTCATTCCCGTGTACTCGAAGCTCCTGGCGCGGGGCGACGATCGCGGGCGGCAGGAGGTCGCGGGCGCGGTGCTGGGTGTGCTCGCCTTCCTGTCGTCGGTGGTGGTGCTCATCGGCGTGCTGGCCGCGCCCATCCTGGTGGACGTGATCGCGGTGGGCTTCACAGGCGCAACGCGCGACCTCACGGTGCAGCTCGTTCGCATCCTCTTTCCGGGGGCAGGCCTGCTCGTGCTGGCCGCCTGGTGCCTGGGCGTGCTCAACAGCCACCGGAAGTTCTTCCTGTCGTATGCGGCGCCGGTGCTGTGGAACGCGGCGATGATTACCACGATGCTCATCTGGGGCTCGCGGGTGGACCTTCCGCGCCTCGCGATGTACCTGGCGTGGGGCAGCGTGGCGGGCAGCGCCATCCAGCTGCTGGTACAGTGGCGCAACGTCGCCCGCATCATCGGCGTGTGGCGGGTCACGATGGACACTCGCTCCAGTCACGTACGCACCGTGCTGAAGAACTTCGGCCCGGTGTTCGTCGGCCGCGGCGTGACGCAGCTGAGCGCCTACATCGATTCCTTCATCGCCTCACTGCTCATCGCCGGGTCGGTGTCCACGCTCAACTACGCCCAGCTCCTGTACATGCTGCCGGTATCGCTGTTCGGCATGTCGATCTCGGCGGCCGAGCTGCCGGCCATGTCGAGCGTGACGGGAGCGACGGCGCAGGTGGCCGAGCAGCTGCGCGAGCGCCTCGCCCTCGCCCTCCAGCGCATCGCGTTCTTCATTGTTCCGTCGGCGGTCGCGTTTCTCGCCTTCGGCGACCTCGTGGCGCGCCTCGTCTATCAGGGTGGGGAGTTCGGGAGCGAGCAGGCACAGTGGGTGTGGGGTGTGCTGGCCGGATCGGCCGTGGGCTTGCTCGCCTCGACGTTAGGCAGGCTCTATGCCAGCGTGTTCTACTCGCTGCATGATGCCAAGACGCCGCTGCGATTCGCCATGGTGCGCGTGGCGCTCACGACGGGACTCGGTTTTGCCGCCTCCCTCTGGCTGCCGGGCGCGCTGGGTATCGACCCGCGCTGGGGGGTCGCCGGCCTCACCAGCTCCGCCGGAGTCGCAGCGTGGATCGAGCTCCTGCTGCTTCGGCGCGCTGTCGCGACGCGGATTGGCGGCGTGTCGATCGCACCGCGGGCCTTGCTGATCTTGTGGGCGTGCGCGGGCGTGGCGGCCGCGGCAGGCTGGGGTGTGCGGGTCGGCCTGGAGGGAGCACCGGGGCTCTGGGTGAGCGTGCTCGCGCTGGCGGGATTCTCCCTCACCTACGGTCTCGCCGCGCTTGCCGCGGGGGTGCCGCAAGCGCGGGCCGTAGCCACCCGAGTGAGTCGCGCCCTGGGGCGCTAGCCGCGGGGCACTGGTGGCATGCAGTAGTTTGCAGTCATGAGAGAAGTGCCCGCGGCGGTCGCCGCCAAAGTCCCCCATCTCCCGGAAAGCCCCGGCGTCTACCTCTGGAAAGACACCCAGGGAACGGTGCTGTACGTCGGCAAGGCGAAACGGCTGCGTTCGCGGGTGCGCAACTACTTCGGCAGCGACCACCTGTCGTCGGTCAAGACGCAGGCGCTCGTGCGGCTCATCGCCGAGCTCGATACGATCGTGGTTCCCACCGAGGCGCACGCGCTGATCCTCGAGGCCAACCTCATCAAGGAGTACCGCCCGCGCTTCAACATCGCGCTGCGCGACGACAAGTCGTATCCGTATGTCAAGGTCACGCTGCAGGAGCCCTTCCCGCGTGTGGTGGTGACGCGCCTGCTGGCGAACGATGGGGCCCGGTACTTCGGTCCTTACACGGACGTGGGCGCCATGCGCCGCGCGCTCAACGTGGTGAAGCGCATCTTCACCGTGCGCTCCTGCCACTATGCGTTGATGGAAGAGGTGCCGGAGCGCCCCTGCCTGGACTATCACATCGGCAAATGCAAGGCGCCCTGCGTGCGCTACCAGTCGCAGGAGGACTATCGCGCGATGATCGATGAGGTGGTGCTCTTTTTAGAGGGACGTACCGCCGAAGTGATGTCCCGGGTGCGCGCCCGCATGCAGGAGGCCTCCGACAACCTGAACTTCGAGCGCGCGGCCGAACTCAGGGACGCCATGTTGCGCCTGGACAACCTCGAAGAGCCCACGGTCGTCGTGCAAGTGGAGGGTGGCGACCGGGACGTGCTCGGCTACGCGCGCGACGGCGACGACGCCTGCGTCACGACGTTGCGCATCCGGGGGGGCAAGTTGCTCGCGCGCGATCAGCGCTTCCTCGAGAACCTGGACGAAGAGGATGATCCCTCGGTGCTCGCCGCCTACCTTGCGCGCGCTTACGCCGGGTCGCTGGAACGCGCCGGCGAGCTGCTGGTGCCCATGGACTTCGAGGATCGTGCAGTGCTGGAGTCCACGCTCGGCGGTACGCGAATCGTCGTGCCACAGCGGGGCCCGCGGCGCGAGCTCGTGCAGCTGGCGGAACAGAATGCGCGACACCTGCTGGAGGAATTCAAGCTGGCGGCATTCGAGTCGGAGGAACGGGCCTCCAGTCCCATTTACGAACTACAGCGCGAACTGGGTCTCCAAAAACTCCCGCGCAGCTTCGTCTGCTTCGACATCTCGACCGCGCAGGGCACGGACACCGTCGGCTCGTGCGTCTGGTTCGACAATGGCCGCCCGCGGCGCAGCGAGTACCGGAAGTTCCGCGTGAAGACCGTGGTTGGCACGGACGACTTCGCCTCCATGCGCGAGGTCGTGGGACGCTACTTCGGTCGACGGATGGAGGAAGGGAAGGCACTGCCCGATCTCGTCGTGATCGACGGCGGGAAAGGGCAGCTGAACGCCGCGCACGATGCGTTGGCCGTGCTCGGTCTCACCGAGATTCCGCTCATCTCCCTCGCCAAGAAGGAGGAGGAGATCTACGTGCGTGGTCGCACGGAGCCGGTGCGTATCTCGCGCCGTTCCCCCGCACTGCGCACCCTGCAGCAGGCGCGCGATGAAGCGCACCGCTTCGCCATCACCTACAACCGCACGCGCCGCTCCATGCGCACCCTGACCTCGGAGTTGCTGCAGATGCCGGGCGTCGGTCCCTCAAAACGGCGCACACTGTTGAAGGAGTTCGGATCGCTGCAGGGGGTCCGCGAAGCGAGCGCCGAGGCGGTCGCGCGCCTCCCCGGTTTTTCCTTGGCCTCGGCGGAGAAGCTCCTTCGCGCGCTGCAGCCCCCGGAAGCCGTCGAAGACATGGATGCTGCAGCGGCCGGCGACATCGCGAACGCGATCGACGATCCAACCGGGAGCGCCAACGCGTCCGGCGCGGCCGACGTAACGACCAGTGAGGACGTGGCCGCACACCGCAGTGCATCGCAGGAGAACCTGAATCCCGGCGATGCGTCGTCCTCGTCCGCTCCATCGTCCGCTCCATCGTCCGCTCCATCGTCAGCTCCCTCGCCAGATCGCGCCGCACCCGACACGTTGTCGTGACGCCCCGGCGGCGACTTCCCGTTTCCCCCTCATCTCCTGCTCATGTCATCCTGGACGCTCGAGTGCTCTGCCTGCGGTCACCCCGAGGCGCAACACGCAGCCGTGGGCCTCTGCCCGAAGTGCAGCCAGCCGTTTCTCGCCAAGTTCACAGGGAAAGCGCCCTCACGCGACCAACTCCTTCCGCGATGGGATATGTGGCGCTACGCGCCGGCGTTGCCGCTGGCGGAGGGCGAAGCGCCGGTGTCGCTGGGCGAGGGCATGACGCCGCTCACGGAGCAGCCGGAGTTGGCGGCTGCCCTCGGGGTGCGCCGTCTCTGGATCAAGGACGAGGGAGTCAACCCGACAGCCTCGTTCAAGGCGCGCGGCCTCAGCGCGGCGGTGACGCGTGCCAAGGCGCGCGGGGTCCCGGGACTCGTGGTGCCCACTGCCGGAAACGCGGGTGCCGCCCTGGCGGCCTACGCAGCGGCCGCGGGCATGAAGGCGCGGATCTACGCACCGGCCACCACGCCTCGCCCGATTCTCGAAACCATCCAGGCGATGGGCGTCGAACTCGTCACCATCGACGGCCACATCGGCGACTGCGGAAAGCTCAGCGTCGCCTTCGCCAAGGAGTCGGGCTACTTCAACGTCGCCACCCTCCGCGAGCCGTATCGCGCGGAAGGCAACAAGACGCTCGGCCTGGAGATCGCCGAGCAACTCGGCTGGCGCCTCCCTGACGCCATCGTCTATCCCACGGGGGGCGGGGAAGGAGTGATCGGGATCTGGAAGGTCTTCCAGGAAATGCTGGAGTGGGGCTGGCTCCCGCGCGACGTCCGCCTGCCGAAGATGATCGTGGCACAAGCTTCGGGCTGCGCCCCGTTGGTGCGCGCCCTGCGTGAGGGTGCTGACCGCGCCACGGCGTGGGAGAATCCCACCACGCATGCTGCCGGTCTGCGCGTTCCCGGGCCCTTGGGCGACCGGCTGGTCCTGCGAGCGGTTCGGGAGAGCGATGGCGACGCCGAAAGTGCGTCCGAAGAGGAGATCCGTGACTTCACGGCCCGTCTCGCCCACGGCACCGGTATTGACGCGGCGCCAGAGGGAGGAGCCGCGCTGTTCGTGACGCAGAAGCTCCTGCAGGCGGGACGACTTTCCCGCGACAGCGAAGTGGTGGTGTACAACACCGGAAGCGGAGCGAGTTACCGCTCCTGATCCAGACGTCCCACGCCGCGAGTCGGCCCTGGGAACGGCAGAGTTCGATACCCCTCACCGCCGGACCCTGAATGAGTGTATTTTCCGGCGGTGACAGTAGCCATTCTCGACCCATTCAGTGGCATCTCCGGTGACATGACGCTGGGGGCCCTCGTGCACGTCGGCCTCGACCCCGCGTGGCTGGAGGCGCTCCCGGTGCGATTGGGCCTGCAGGGCGTCGGGGTCCGGGTGCGCGAGGTGCAGCGGGGAATGATCGGGTGCATCAAGGTGGATTTCGACATTCCGGAACAGCCGCATGCTCGCCACATCGAGGAGATCTCGGCGATGATCGAGGCAGCGCGGCTGCCGGACACGGTGCGTCAGCTCGCGTTACAGGCGTTCGCGGCGGTGGCGGAGGCTGAGGGCGAGATCCATGGCGTGCCGCCGCAAGAAGTGCATCTTCACGAAGTCGGCGCCGTGGACGCGATCCTGGATATCGTGGGTGCTGTCTGGGGTTTGAGCGAATTGGGGGTGTCCCGCGTTTGTTGTGGGACGATTTCCCTCGGGGATGGATTCGTGCGCGCGGCACACGGCGTGTTGCCGGTTCCCGCGCCTGCGACACTTCGTTTGCTGCAAGGTCATAAGGTTCGGCCGGGTCCGGAAGGAACCGGCGAACTCGTGACACCGACGGGCGCGGCGCTGGTGAAGGTGCTGTCGAGCGGCCCCCCGCCGTCGCGATATGTGCCAACGCGCAGCGGTTACGGCGCGGGTTCGAAGGATCTGCTGGGACGGCCGAACGCACTGCGCATCATCCTGGCCAATGACGTTGAAGACGGCGACGACCCCGTGGAGCGCCTTGTGATGCTCAGCACGGACATCGACGACATGTCGCCGGAACTCCTGGCGGGCACCACAGAAGTTTTGCGGTCAGCGGGCGCACTGGACGTGATACTGCTGGCCACGCAGATGAAGAAGGGGCGGGTAGGGACCCGGCTGGAGGCGTTGGTGCGAGAAGGGGATGTCCGTCGCATGGAGGACCTGCTCTTCACGCACACGACCACGCTCGGCATTCGCCGCGTGGTGCTGGAACGCCGTGCGCTGCGGCGTGAGATGAAGACCGTGGAGGTACTGGGACGCGAAGTCCGGATCAAGTTCGCCAAGCTGCCTAACGGTGCGCGGCGACCGAAGCCGGAGTTCGATGACCTGCAGGCCATTGCATCGGCCACGGGACGGTCGCTGGAGGACGTTCGGTCACTCGCGCTCGACGCAGCGGAACGCGTCGAGTGACCATGGGGTAGAATTCACGCCGGCGCAATTTACGCGCCTTCACATGCAAGGAGATTTCGGATGACCCTGTTTCGCTTCTCGGTGGCGCTGTCTCTCGCGCTCGCACTGGCTCCGGCGCCTTCCGCGGCGCAGGCACAGTGCGAAATCGAGCTCAAGAAGCCGAACCAAGTGAAGGATGCCTCCAGTGCCCTCGACAAGGCGGAATTGCCGATCGGGAAAGTGGAGGACAAGTACAAGTCGATGATGCAGGCTGTGACCCTGCTCACAAAAGACGAGGAGAAGATCGTCGCGGCCAATCCCACGGGACGTGCCTTCGTGCTGGGACGTGCGCTGTCCATGCTCGCCGAGAAGGACTCGTCGGCCAGCAAGGTGGTCCGCCGGGGAAGCATAGGCTATGCGACGAATCCTGAAGGCACGATCGATCTCGTGGCTGCTACTGACTCGGCCTTCGACGTGGTCGAGGCGGCGAACGCTGCCTGCCGCGCAGACACCGAGGAGCACCGCCGCCGCGTGTATGCGCCGCTGGTGAACGAAGCAGTAAACGTGTACAACCAGGCGAAGATCGACGAAGCCGGTGCGCTCGTGAAGCGGGGCCTCACGGTGTACGATGAGTATCCGCTGTCGTACATCGCCCACAACATCCTGGGCAACGTGCAGCAGTCGAAGGACTCCATCGACGCCGCGGTGGCGTCGTTCAAGAAGATGGCGGAACTGATGAAGGGCGACACGGCGCTCGCCGACGAGCGCCAGAACGTGATGTACAACATCGCGCAGCTCATCATGTCGCAGGGCGACAACCTGGAGGGGGACGCGAAGTCGGCGAAGTTCGCTGAAGCGTCGACCTTTCTCGAGTCGTACCTCAGGGAGTTTCCGAACGACGCCAAGGCGCAGGGAGCCCTTGCCCGGGCGCAGATTGCCAGTGGCAATGCCGGCGCAGCCGAGAAGGTCTTCGGCACCATGATCGCGAGTCCCGGTAACTACACGGACCAGCAGCTCTTCGAGGCCGGGGTGAACGCCGCCCGTGCCGAGCGCGCCGCGGACGCCAGCAAGTTGTTTGAGCTCGGACTGCAGAAGAACGCCCTCTCGCGCGACGGATTGTTCAACTACGCCGTCACGCTGCAGAAGCTCGAGAAGTGGGACAAGATCGCGCCCGTCCTGACGCGTCTCATCGAGGTGGATCCGGAGAATCCGGACAACTACCAGCTGTGGGCGCTGTACTACCAGCAGCAGGCCAAGACGGCCAAGGATGCGGCCGCCAAGAAGCCGGCCACGTCTCCTGAGGCCAAGGCGTACGTGGCCGCGAACGACTCGCTGCTGAAGTATTTCAAGCGCATGCAGGAAGCGCCGGTCAAGGTGACGTTCAATCTCTGGAGCCACGACGAGACCAAGCACACGCTCGCCGGAACCGTCGAGAATACCTCCGACTCGTCCAAGAACTACACGATCAAGTTCGAGTTCCTCGACGCCGCCGGAAATAAGGTCACCGAGAAGGATGCTGTCGTTGAGGGCGTCGCTTCCAAGGGACTGAAGTCATTCCGTGTGGAAGTGGAAGGACCGAACGTGCTGGCGTATCGCTACACGCTCGTCGGCACCTGAGCGGCAGTTCGTCAGCGAGCTGAAGCACGAGTTGACGGGGCGGCGCGGGCTCGAAAGAGCTCGCGCCGTCTTGCTGTAACGCAGGAGGGGCGGGGGCTTCCCCAGCATCTCGCCTCCGGGCCCAAAGTATATGTCCTGCATTGATTTCGGCGTCCTGAACTGCTAAATTCGTTGAGGTCTGCCGCCCACGGCAGCGCTTCAGTTCCGGGGGAAGACGCGGAAGGCCGCGCCCTTCCCCCGTTCGTCTCTCCCGAGTACATGGTCCGCGTCGCACGCGTAATCCCAGGCAGCATCGCGCAGGAGCTCGAGATCGTTCCGGGCACGGAGATACTGTCCGTGAACGGCCGCGAGATCGCGGATTTCCTGGACTGGGAGTTCCTCACCGCCGATGACGAACTGGAAATCGCCGTGCGGCAGCCGGACGGCGAGAATGTCGTGTTCGAACTCGAGCGGCCCGAGGGCGAGGCGTTCGGCGTCGAACTCGAGCCGCCGACGATTCGGCGTTGTGCGAACCGCTGCGAGTTCTGCTTTATCGAAGGCCTGCCGAAGGGTCTGCGAAAGCCCCTGTATGTGCGCGATGACGACTACCGGCTCTCGTTCGCCTACGGAAACTTCGCCACGCTTTCCAACCTCAAGGAGCGGGATTTCCAGCGCATCATCGAGTACCGGCTGTCGCCGCTCTACGTCTCGGTACATGCGACCCCGTGGGAAGCGCGCAAGAAATTGCTGAACAATCCGCGGGTGCCCAACATCCTCGAGCAGCTCACGCGCCTCGTGGACGGCGGCATCCAGTTCCACGGCCAGATGGTCGTGGTCCCGGAACTGAATGACGGCGCCGTGCTGCAGGCGTCGCTCAACGACCTGTGGAATTTCGGTGACGCGTGCCTGTCGGTGGCCCTCGTCCCGGTAGGCCTCACGCAGTTCTCGCATCTCTACACGGGCGAGTCAATGTCGCGCACGCGCGCCCTCGAACTGCTCGAGATTACTGAGACGTGGGGAGAGCGCGGGCGGCGCGAGCGTGGACAGGCGTGGGTCTACGGCTCCGACGAGCTGTACCTGCTCGCGGGGCGCGAGTTGCCCGGCGATGAGCACTACGGCGACTTTCCCCAGATCGAGAATGGCGTCGGCTCCATCACGGCGCTGCGCACGCGGGTGCGTGAGGGGGCGTCGACGCTCCCGCGACTCGATGGCAAGCGGATCGGAATCGTGACCGGCATGGCCATGGGAGACATCATGCCGGCGTTGCTGGCGCAGCTGCACACGACGACCGGTGCGCACTTCGAGATGATCTCCGTCGTCAATTCGCTGTTCGGTCCGACCACCACCACCGCTGGCCTGCTGGTGGGCGCGGATATTTCCCGCGCCCTCGAGGGGCGGGGTGACCTCGATCTGGCGCTCATTCCCGCCGAGACGATCAACGAGGATGGCATCTTCCTCGATGACAGCACGTTCGTGGACGTGCGCGAGGCCCTGCCGATGCCGGTCTATCCATCGTACGATTTCATCGACGTGCTGCAGCATGAGGGCCGCACGACGCCCAACGATTTTCAGAGGGTCGCGTGAATCTTCCTGTCGTAGCACTCGTCGGCCGGCCAAATGTCGGCAAGTCGATGCTGTTCAACCGCATCGTCGGTCATAACGCCGCCATCGTCAGTGACGAGGCAGGCACCACGCGAGATCGCCACTTCGGACGAGCCGAATGGGCGGGATCGGCGTTCTGGCTCGTCGATACCGGTGGCATCAACGACGATCCGCGGGCGGCGATGGACGTGGAAATTCGACGTCAGGTCACGCAGGCAATCGAGGAGGCGGACCTCCTCCTCTTTGTGGTCGATGCCAAGAACGGACTCCATCCTGTCGATCACCGCATCGCCGACATCCTGCGCACCTGTGGCAAGCCCTTCATGGTGATCGCCAATAAGGCCGATGATCCGCGGGCGACCGACCACTTCGAGTTCTATGAGCTGGGGGCGGGCGATCCGATTCCGGTGTCGGCGATGAGCGGCAAGCAGTCGGGCGACCTGCTCGACCTCGTGGTGCGCAACATTCCGGAGGTGCCCGCGGAGGACGACACGTCGCTCAAGATCGCGGTGGTCGGCCGGCCCAATGTCGGCAAGTCGTCGTTCGTGAACCGGTTGCTGGGCGAGGAGCGCCTGGTCGTGTCCGACGTCGCGGGCACCACGCGCGACGCCATCGACACCCCCATGCGCTATCACGATCGCGACCTCGTCTTCATCGACACGGCGGGGCTGCGCCGCCAGTCGCGCGTGTCCGACGGCGTGGAGTTCTATTCCGCGCTGCGTACGCGGCGCGCGATCGACCGCGCGGACATCTGCTGCCTGCTCATCGATGCCACCGAGGACCTGCACAACCAGGACCTCAAGATCGCCACGCTCGCGTGGGAAGCGGGACGCGGGATGATCATCGTGGTCAACAAGTGGGACCTGGTGTCGAAGGACGACAAGACGGCGCACAAGTTCCAGAAGAAGTGCATCGAGAAGGCGCCGTATCTTGCGTTCGTGCCGTTTCTCTTCACCTCGGCGAAGACGGGCCAGCGTGTCACGAAGATTCTCGACACGCTGCTGGAGGTCGAGGCCGAGCGCAAGAAGCGCATCACGACGTCGCAGGTGAACGCGACGCTCGAGGAGCTGCTGGCCCGCCTGCAGCCGCCGCAGGCGGCGGGGCGCGAGGTCAAGCTGCATTACGCCACGCAGGTGGAGACGTCGCCGCCCACGATCGTGGTGTTCGGCAACAACACCGATTCGCTGCAGGAACACTACATCCGATACCTGCACAACGGCTTTCGTGCGGCGTGGGGGTTCACGGGGAATCCGCTGCGCATTGTCGTGAAGAAGAAAGCCGCCTGACATGCGCGTCGCCGCGCTGCTGGCCGCCTACCTCATCGGCTCGACGCCGTTTGCCTACTTCGCCGGCCGGTCGCTCAAGGGCATCGACCTGCGACAGCATGGCTCGGGCAATCTCGGCGCCACCAACGTCTATCGCACGCTCGGCGCACGCGCCGCAATCGTCGTGCTCCTGCTCGACGCGGCCAAGGGTGCGCTGCCCGTGCTGCTGTTCCCGGCGCTGCTCGGACTCACGGGCAGTCTCTGGTGGCATGTGGCGTTCGGTGCGCTGGCCATCTTCGGGCACGTGCGCCCGTACGCGGGCATCTTCAAAGGAGGCGGGAAGGGGGTCGCCACGGCGTCGGGGGTCTTTGCCGCGCTGGCGCCGATTCCATTCCTCGTGTCGTTCGCCACCTTCATCACCGTCGTGTCGGTGACGAAGTTCGTCTCGTTAGGCTCCATCCTTGGCGCGATCGCCCTCACGGCCACGGTGCTCCTTCTCGAGGGGCCCCTGGCCCCCCTCACCCTGGGTTCCTCGCTCATCACGGCGTTCGTGATCTGGACGCATCGGTCGAATATCGGACGTCTCCGGCGAGGGGAGGAGTCGAAGTTCGGTCGATCGCGAGGCACAGCGGGATGAGTCGCGCCGCGGTGGTTGGCGGCGGCGCCTGGGGCAGCGCGCTCGCCCACCTGCTGGCGCGGGGCGGACACGACGTCCACCTGTGGGCGCGTGAGCAGGACGTGGTCGAGCACATCAACAACTCACACGCTAATCCGCGATTCCTCCCCGGGGCAACGCTACACATCGGCGTCCGGGCCACCGACTCCATGGAAGTCGCGCTGCGCGACACCTCGCTGGTGGTCTACGTGGCACCGTCGCACGTGTTGCGCGCCGTCGTTCGCCAGGGTGCGGCCTTCCTGCCAGTCGACTGTACGGCCGTCGTGGCCACGAAAGGCATCGAACGGGGCTCGCTGGCGATCATGACGGACGTGGTGACGCAGGAAGTGTCGGGTCGGAGCGTTGTCGCGCTCAGCGGACCCAGCTTCGCCATTGAGGTCGCACGCGGAATGCCGAGTGCCGTGGTGGCCGCCTCCCCCGATGCCACGGCGGCCGAACTCGTGCAGCGCGCGCTCAGCTCGGCGACCTTCCGCGTCTACACCAGCGACGACACCGTCGGCGTGGAGTTGGGCGGGGCGCTCAAGAATGTGATGGCCGTGGCGACGGGTATCGCGGAGGGTGTGGGCCTGGGCCTCAACTCGCGCGCCGCCCTCATCACCCGCGGGCTGGCCGAGATGACCCGCCTCGGCATCGCGTTAGGCGCTCGCGCCGAAACGTTCGCCGGCCTGGCGGGCATGGGCGACCTCGTCCTGACGTGCACCGGGGCGCTGAGCCGCAACCGCGCCGTGGGACTCGAGGTGGGGAAGGGCCGCGAGCTGAGCGAGGTGCTGGCCGCCACCGAGACGGTCGCCGAGGGGGTGACGACGACCGAGAGTGCGCAGGCGCTTGCGCGAAAGATGGAGGTCGAGATGCCCATCGTGTCCGCGGTGGCGCGCATTCTCTTCGAAGGTCAGGCCCCCATGGACGCCCTCGCGGAACTGATGGGACGCGACCTTCGGCCGGAGCGTGACGAGTGAGCGACGAACTGGTCCAGGAGTTCTTCTCCATCGGAGACGTCTGCACGCTCACCGACCTCAAGCCGCATGTGCTGCGATACTGGGAGAGCCAGTTCCGATTCCTGAATCCCGCCAAGAACCGGTCGGGCAATCGCGTCTACCAGCGACGCGAGGTGGAATTGATCCAGCTCGTGAAGCACCTGCTGTACACCGAGAAGTACACCATCGACGGTGCTCGGCAGAAGGTGGACGAGCACCGCAAGGGCGGCGTGGTGAAGGCCGTCGCGCGCGAGGCGCTTGCCAGTGAGACGCTGGCGGAGCTCGAACGCGAGCTCTCTCAACTTGCGGCGATTCTCGACGGGTCGGAGAGTGTGCCGTTGCCCGAGGAGCCTGCGCCGCCCGCGCCCTGACGCCACTCTCACCCGTTACGCGCCGTGGCTCAATCGTGCGCGGCCCGCTACCGTTAGCGACACCATGCGATTTCTCTGCACCAACGACGACGGCATCCTCGCCCACGGCCTCGACTGCCTCATTCGGGCGGCCGAGCAGATCGGCGACGTGACCGTGGTGGCGCCCGATCGAGAACAGAGCGCGACCTCTCACTCGCTCACGCTGCACCATCCCCTGCGCCCCGTGCGCCGGGCGGATAACCGCTTCCAAGTGGACGGGACGCCGACGGATTGCGTCATGCTCGCCGTGGAAGCGCTGATGGACCATCGCCCCGACTTCGTGCTGAGCGGGATCAATCACGGGCAGAACATGGGCGAAGATGTGCTCTACTCCGGCACCGTGTCCGCGGCGATGGAAGGACTA
>JBDSVW010000351.1:0-2944 GCA_039927015.1 Gemmatimonadaceae bacterium
CCAAAGTTCGGCGTGCGCGTTGACGGACGGTCCGTGCTCGTCAAGTTTGCTGCGCGCGGAGGTGCAACCGACGTCGTTGCGCGGCGTTGGTGCGATCTGCTCATCCTGGAGGCACTTGCGCTCGAGGTGGTCGGTTCGAGAGGGATCTCGGTCGCCGGCACCGACGTCATCGACACGCCTTCGCATTGGTTTCTCGAGAGCGAGCGTTTTGACCGTGTCGGAGTACGTGGCCGGCGCGGGGTGCTGAGTCTTGCGGCCGTTCATGACGATGCCGCGGACCCCTGGGCCCGTGCCGCCACCTCACTCAGAGATGCTGGCCGAATGACCGAGGACGATGCACGACGACTGCGCTGGCTCGATGCGTTTGGCGCGCTGATTGGCAATACCGATCGGCATCAATACAACGTGCTGTTCTTTACCGACGAGGCCATTCCGCGCCTGGCGCCGGCGTTCGACCAGGTCTCCATGCTGTATGCGCCGACGGCTGATGGCCAGGTGCCACCCAGGGTGTTTGCGGTGCCGAATGTCACAGCGGACACGCTGGACGTCTGGGATGAGGCGCGGGACGCCGCCCGTCAGTTCTGGGCGCGGGGAAGCGAAGACGCACGCGTGTCGGATGACGTTCAGGCCATGTGTGGCATCAACGCCCAGTTGCTCGCGGGCCGCTCGATGTAAGCTCTGCGGGTTCCGCTCTACCCGGAGGTGTCATGAAGCGCTGGTCGTGTGCCCTGTCCGTGCTGGTCGCCACGCTGTTCGGTTTGCCAGGACTCGCCTTCGCGCAAGCGGTGACCCATCCGCTCGATCCGCTGACGCGCCTGGAACACTTCACCGTGCTGGAGGTGTTGCAGCAGGCGGGCAAACTCGGCGAGGACGCCCGCTTCACGCGCCTCGAGGTCAAGGCACCGGCCAAGGCCGACGTCTGGGCGTGGAAGCCGGGAATGCCCATCGTCCGGTCCGCGGAGGCGGTTGTCTCGCAGGGTCCTGCCGTTTTCGAAGCGACCGTGGACGTGACGGGCAAGCGCCTGGTGTCCTGGATCGAGCGCAAGGGCGTGCAGCCGATGTGGCTCGAAAGCGAGTTCAGCGCCGCCGTGGTCGAGACGGCGATGAAGGACCCGCGTTTTGCTGCGGCGCTCGCGCGCCGCGGCATCACCAACGCGCAGTTCGTCACGTGCCTTGCGGTGCCGCCGGGCAACTTCGGCGAGGCGAAGTACGCCGGCAAGCGTATCGGCGTGCTGTCGTGCCGTCAGCGGACCGGATACCGCAACACCTGGGCCCGTCGCATCGAGGGCCTCAGCGTGGTGATGGACATGCACGCCAAGACGATTCTGGAGTTCGTCGACGACGAGGCGGTGCCGGTGGTGCCGGGCGGCAACGACTTCGACCGCGCGGCGGTCGGCAAACTCCGCGAGCACGCCGCGCCGATCGAGGTACGGCAGCCGAACGGCCCCGGCTTCACGATGGACGGCCACGTCGTCAGCTGGGACCGCTGGCGCTTCCATGTGCGGCCCGAGTCGCGCGTCGGCGTCATCATCTCGACGGCGACCTGGCGCGACGGCGAGCGTGAGCGGCCCGTGCTGTACGAGGGCCACCTCTCCGAGATCTTCGTGCCCTACATGTCACCGCAGAAGGACTGGTACGTGCGCACCTTCATCGATGCGGGCGAATTCTCGGCCGGCGGCCTGGCCGACACGCTCAACCCGGGCGTGGACTGCCCCGACTACGCGACCTACATCGACAGCGTCGTGCCCGCGGGTGCGGGCTGGCCCGAGGACAAGCCGCGCGTCGCCTGCGTCTTCGAGCGCACCGGTGGCGACATGATTTGGCGGCATGGCAGCGAGGGCCGTCCGCAGCGTGAACTCGTCGTCCGGATGATCGCGACGATCGGCAACTACGACTACGTGGTGGACTGGCGCTTCCTGCCTGACGGTCAGATCAAGGTCGGCCTCGGCGCCACCGGTATCGTCGAGACGAAGATGACCGGCGCGAAGGATGCGCGCGTCGCCTCGACCAACGGTCCGAGTTCCCGGGCCGACGCATACGGTCGCTTCGTCGAGGACCACGTGGTGGCGGTGAACCACGATCACTACTTCAACTTCCGCCTCGACATGGACGTGGATGGCCCGGCCAATCGCTTCGTGCGCGACGACATCGTCGCGAAGACGCTGCCTGCTGACCATCCGCGGCGCAGCATCTGGGTCACCGAGACGACGGCGATTACCTCGGAGAAGGAGGCGATGTCGACGACCGACATGCACAAGCCGTCGCTGTGGCGAGTGACGAGCGAGCGGGAGAACCATGTCGGCTATCCGACCAGCTACCAGTTGCTGCCGTCGCACGGCATCCACACGCTGCTGAGCCCCGACGAGGTGGCCCGCCAGCGCGCCGGTTTCATCGACAACCACCTGTGGGTGACACCGTATGCGGCCGACGAGCGGTACGCCGCCGGTGATTACCCGACGCTGAGCACGCCGGGGCAGGGGCTACCGACGTATACGAAAGGCAATCGCTCCGTCGCCAACACCGACATCGTCCTTTGGTACACCTTCGGCATGCACCACATGGTGCGCGCCGAGGAGTGGCCGGTGATGCCGGTGCTGTGGCACGAGTTCGCGCTGCGCCCCTTCGACTTCCACGACAGGAACCCGGCCCTCGACGCCGCGATCAAGCCGTAGGGATCCACCCGCGAACCGGTGAGCGGGATGCGGCGTCGCCAGGTAGGGCCGGCTGTCCCAGCCGGCCGTCCTTCTCGCGCATCGCCCCAAGGCCCGCTCGGCGGCCGCTCATCACGACCACGCAGGTGGACGAAGCGTCGATGTCACCGGCGCGACCCGCCGCGGTTCTCGTACCACTTCACGTTCGCGGTGGCCGTGCCGACACAGACCACGTCGAGGCGCCCGTCGCCGTTGATGTCGGCGACCGCGCACCCCGCGGCGGCCATGCCGCC
>JBDSVW010000352.1:0-12639 GCA_039927015.1 Gemmatimonadaceae bacterium
CGGGATGATGCAGGGGGAGGGGGGGGAGGAGGGAGAGGAGGGAGAGGAGGGGGAGGAGGACGCACGATCCACAGCCGGTCCGAAGCCGCGAGCGAAGCCCAGTCTGCCGGCGCCAGCGTGCGCCCCGCGTCGATATACGCAACCCATCGTTTGTCCGCGATCGCCTGGGCCACGATGGTCCGGATCAGCGTCGTCTTGCCACTGCCCCGCGCGCCGACCATTTCCACCAGCCGCCCGCAGGGCAGGCCGCCCCCGGTAAGCGCCGCGTCGAGCGCCGGGATCCCCGTGGAGATCCCGGCCCCGTCCACCGGCGGGGGGGCGATGACGTTGGCGAGTTGCTGGCGAAGCGCAGAAAGAGACACGGACCAAAAGGGAAAAGAGGAAAGCCTGGACGCAGGAACGCGGTACGCTGCCTAACGACTCATGGGATGGCGTGCGCCGCGCTGGACAACGGCGCGGGGATCATGGGAAGACCCGAATAAAGACCGAAGATCATGGGGACACTACGCCCTATACCTGGGTGAAGGGAACTCGAGAGATGGAGGGTTATCCTGCCCCTCAGGGGAAGGACACGCCGTCCGGGGGAGCACGATCGTCGCGCGTGTCCTCTGAATCCCTCCGGCCACCCCTGAACGGATGGCCGGAGAAAAGGAGAAGACGAGAGGGTTACATGCCGGGGTCGTCGGCGGAGGGGCCGTAGATGGCCGGGAGCGGGACGTCTTGCAGGCGGAGATAGACCGAGTACTGGCCGCGATGATGCACGAGGTGGTTGAGCACCCAGGTGCGTGCCACCGCGATGCGCGGCATGGTGAAGAGCGTCTCACCCCCCATGAGCAGGCTCCATGGCTGCATGAATTCCTCATCAGACATGCCACCCAGTGTCTGCCGTGCGTCGGCCACATTGCGATCGAACAGGGCCAGGAGGGCATCCACCGATTCGAAGGTGGGCGATTCGTACGCGGGGCCGTCCTTGGGCGCGATGTCGAGTTCCGTCAGGCGCAACGTCGGTCCACCCCAGGAGGGAATCTCGGCGAGATGGCCGGCGAGCTGGCCCAGGTGCATCGACTTGTCGTGCGGCTTCCACTGGGCGAGGGCCGCGGCGGCCGGCGTGCGTTCGAGCAGCCGGCGGGTGATGGCGGCTTCGTGATCGAGTTCGGTGACGAGCGCTTGAGCGAGGGACATTTTTGAGAGGACGAGAGGACGAGAGGACGAGAGGACGAGAGGACGAGAAGACGGGAGGACGGGTGCAGACAGGCATACTGCGGGGTGTGCGATCAGAGGTCGAGGGCCATCTGGGAATGCTCCGGTAGCCGGGGAGCCGCGTTCCCCTTTCCCGTGAGGAACGAAAATTCCTCGTCCTCCGGCTCTGGTTCCCAGGCCACGCCGGCCCGAACATCGGTGGCTGGGTCATGCGTGAAGGCCCGTTCCTCAGGCGAGCCGTAGCGGATGCCGGCCTTGCGACACGCCGACTTGAGAAAGTGACGCAATCCCTCGCGATAGCGATCGTGGATCTGGTAGCCGTTGGCATACGCCTTGTCGTAGCGCTCGGCGAGGTCGGGAAACTCCGTGTCGAGCCACGGCAGGTAGCGCTTGCGCGAGGTCTGGCGGAGGCGGAGCGCGCAGGCATTGATGTGCGAGGCGCCGGCCCGGGCCACGCGCCGGACGAGATCGGCCAGCGCATCCGGCCGATCGGTGATGCCGGGCAGGACGGGCATGATGTTGATGCCCACGTCGAGCCCCGCCTCGCTCAGCCGCTGCAGCGCGCGCAGCCGCGCCTCGGGGGTGGGGGCGCGCGGCTCCACCCGCCGCGCCAGCTCACGATCCAGCGTGATGAGCGAGAGATGCACGGTGAGGCGCGAGTGCTGCGCGATGCGGACGAGCAGATCCACGTCCCGCGTGATGAGCGGACTCTTGGTGACGATCACCAGCCGCAGCCGCGGCACATCGGCCAGCACGGCCAGGATCTCGCGCGTGATGCGAAAGATGCGCTCGGCGGGCTGGTAGGGATCCGTGGCGGTGCCGATGGCGATTGTCTCGCCGCGCGCCACCCTGCCTAACGACTCCCGCCGGCCCTGCAGCGTGCGCCGCAGCACCTGGGCGGCATTGCGCTTGACGAAGATCCGCCGCTCGAAGGCCAGCCAGGCCGGCAGTTCCTCGAGGTCGCCGGCGAGATCCTCCTCCACCACCTCGCCCGAGGTCGCCCGCTCCATCACGAACCGATGGGCGTAGCGCGCATAGCAATAGGTGCAGCCGAACGCGCAGCCGATGTACGGGTTGATGGACCAGAAGGCCATCCCGGTGGATTCGGGGCTGTTGAGCACACCCCGGGCCATCGTGCCGTAGTAGCGAATGTCCTTCTGCGTCCCGACCACGGGGTGCCGCGTCGGGGCCGAGAAAGTGTCGGAGAGAAAAAGCGCCTGTTCCACTGGTCAACCCTCATTGCCATGGGGGACGAACCCCCGGGCGATGACAGATACCGAAGAAAGGCCGAAGATGCAAGAGGGAAAAATCCTCCGATAAAGAGGCACCCTCAGGGAGGAATGGCCGGGGCAGCGCCGAGGCCGGCGCGCGGGAATCCGGGTAACCCACGCGGGACATGCGACTTGCGGTCGATACGTTCAGGCGACACATCTGGCACGCACGCTTCTCTCCCCTTTTCGTCCTCCCCATGCTGTCCATCCCTCACGTCGTTCTCCTGGCCGGCGGTCTGCTCGCCCCACTCGCGGCGCACACGCAGACGCGCCCGGCACTCGCCCCGGCCGCCCGGGAATTCGTCGCCATCTCGGCCCCGGTCGTGGCGCTGACCCATGTCACCCTCATCGACGGCACGGGGGCGCCGCCGCGCGCCGACCAGACGATCCTCCTGCGCGACGGGAAGATCGCCGCGGTGGGGCCGGCCGGGAGCCTGACGATTCCCGACGGCGCGCAGGTGGTGGTGCTCAACGGCCATACCGTGACGCCGGGCTTCGTGGGCCTGCACGAGCACACGTACTTCAACGCCACCACGCGTGTGACCGAGATGTCCACCTCGGGACCGCGGCTCTATCTCGGCAACGGCGTGACGACGATCCGGACGGCGGGCAGCATGTTTCCCTACGCCGAGATCAACATGAAGCGCGCGATCGACCGGGGCGAGATGGCCGGGCCGCGCATGCACATCACCGGGCCGTACCTCAACGGCACGGCGGGGGCGGCGAGCCTGAGCCGCGGCCTGGCCAGCGAGGAGGAAGCGCGGCGGGTGGTGAAGTACTGGGGCGAGGAGGGCGCGACGTGGCTCAAGTTCCAGGGCAACGTGTCGCGGGCGATCCTCGGCGCGGCCATCGACGAGGCGCACCGGCACGGGATGAAGGTGACTGGTCACCTTTGCTCGGTGACCTTCCGCGAGGCCGCCGCGTTAGGCATCGACGACCTGGAGCACGGCCTCATCACCAACTCCGACTTCGTGCCCGGCAAGCAGCCCGACGTGTGCCCGCCGGAGAACATGCGCGTGCAGGTGAACGTCGACCTGGACGGGCCGCTGGCCCGTGAGGTGCAACGCGACCTGCTGGCCCGCAAGGTGGCCCTGACCTCGACGCTGGCGGTGTACGAGACGTTCGTGCCGGGGCGCGCCCACCTGCACTCGCGCGCGATGGAGATGCTGGCCCCCGACACGCGCGCGGAGGTGGAGGCGGTGCATGCCGCACTCGCCACCGACGACTTCAACGTGCCGCAAACGCTGTTCGCAAAGATGATGCGCCACGACCTGGCGTGGTTCCGCGCCGGCGGCCTGCTGGGTGCCGGGGTGGATCCATGGGGCACCGGCATGCTGCCCGGCTTTGGGGACCTGCGCAACTACGAGATCTTCGTCGAGGCCGGGTTCACGCCGGGCGAGGCGATCCAGGTGATGACGCTCAACGGGGCGCGCATTTTGGGCGAACAGGCGAGCTACGGCAGCGTCGAGGCGGGGAAGCTGGCCGACCTCGTCGTCATCCGCGGCGACATCACGACCCGTCCCGCGTCGATCTACGACATCGCGATGGTGTTCAAGGACGGCATCGGCTACAACTCCGACAAGTTGATCGAGTCGTCGCGCGGGCTGGTCGGCATTCGTTAGGCGTGCCGGACGCGGCGGGGCGAGGCCCGCCGCGTCCGACGCCTGCCGCTACTGCACCGGCGCGCGGTACTTCTCGAACCACCCCGCCATGGTGGTGATCTTGGACGCCTCGTGGCTCGGGCGCTTGCGGATGCCATGCGGCTCCTCGGGTACGCGCACCAGCACCGCGTCCACGCCCTGCATCTTGAGTGCCTTGTAGTACTGCTCTGATTCCGACATCGGCGTGCGGAAGTCTTCCTCGCCGGTCATGATGAGCGTGGGCGTCTTCACGTTCTTCACCACCGAGAGCAGCGACCGCTTGTCGTAGTTCTCCTGATGATCCCAGGGGAAGCCGGGGAACCAGTTGTTCACGGCCGTGGGTGCCATGTCGGCGGTGAGGGCGAAGCTTTCCCAGTTGATCACCGGATAGAAAGCGAGCGCCGCGCGGAACCGGTCGGTGTGGCCGATCATCCAGGCGGTGAGCACGCCGCCCCCGCTGCCCCCGGTCACGAACAGGTTCCGCTCATCCACGTACCCCTTCGCCACGACCGCGTCCACGCCGGCGTTGAGGTCGTGGAAGTCGTCCCCTGGATACGAGTGATGGATCAGGTTGCCGAACTCCTCACCGTAACTCGTGCTGCCGCGGGGATTGGTGTACAGCACCACGAAGCCCTGCGCGGCCATGAGCTGCTTTTCCTCATCGAAGCGGTCGCCGTAGTTCGCGAAGGGACCGCCGTGAATCTCGAGAATGAACGGGTACTTGCGTGAGGGATCGAAGCCCGGCGGCTTGATGATCCAGCCATGGATCTTCCGGCCATCCTTCGACGAGGGGTACCAGATCTCCTCCACCTGTCCGAGGGTCCGGCCGGAGAGGAGGTCGGTGTTGAGCGCGGTGACCACCCGCGCCGCGCCCGTCGCGCCGTTAGGCATGAGCCCGACGTTGGACGGCATGGTGGGGGTGCTCATGGTGAACGCCACGCTGCCATCGCGCGCCACGGAGAAGGTGCCGCCGCTGTAGGCGCTCGAGCCTGAGCCCAGGTCGCGCGCCACCGGGCGCACGCTGCCGTCGAGCGAGATGAGCGCCACCTTTGTGTTGCCCTCGTCATCGTACGACACGTAGACGCCCCGCCCATCCGCGCTCCAGACGGGACTGCCGACGCTCCGGTCGAGCTTGCCCGAGATGGCGCGCGATGCCGAGCCGTCGCGATTCACCACATACAGCAGCACGTTCTGGTAACCCTGCTTGCGGTCGTCGAAGCCGGTGTAGGCGACGAGGCGGCCGTCCGGGGAGACGGCGGGACTCTGGTCGGGGCCGAAGCGGTTGGTGAGGCGACGGGCCTTGCCGTCCTTCACCCCGAATGCCCAGAGGTCAGTCTCCCGCGAATTCCACTCGGGCAGCTCTCCCCGGCGCGCAGGCAGCACGAGTTCCGCGCCGTCGGGAGTCCAGGCCACGGAGCCGCCCGAGTACGGCGTGCCACCATGGTCGAAATCGCCACTGGTCACCTGCCGGGGCGTGCCGCCGTCGGCCCGCACCACGAAGGCGTGCACGAAGCCCACCGGCACTTCGCCCACGCCATTGTAGCGGAAGACGAGGCGGTCGGTGTACTTGGGCGGGGGTGACCAGGTGGCGCCCGGGGGCGGCGTAAGCAGCGTGCCCACCACGAGCGCTGGCTTCGACACCAACTGCAGGAAGGCCAGCTGGCTGCCATCGACGGACCACGTCGGCGCCGAGGGAGGATTGGGCGAGTTGGTGATCGGGAACGACTCCCCCGTGTCCATCCAGCGCACGTAGAGCTGGGTGCTGCCGCTCCGGTTGGAGAGGTAGGCCATACGCTTGCCATCGGGTGACCAGCGGGGGCTTTCGTCGGTGACCTTGCCGCTGCTGAGTGGGCGGTGCTGGGAACCATCGCTGCGCACCAGCCAGATGTTGCTGTAGCGGCGGTCCGTCATGGGGTCACTCCACTGGCGGACGTAGGTGACCCACTGCCCGTCAGGGGAAAGCTGCGGGTCGGCGGCGTACTCGAGCTGGAAGATGTCCGATGGCGTTAGGCGGCGATCCTGTGCCGCGAGGGGGGTGGCGGCCCAGGCGAGGGCGCCGGCGAGTACGAGAAGGCGGGAGCTGCGTGACATGCGAACGCTCGGCGACGGGGGAGGAAGGGAGCGGACAGGACGGACCGCGGGAACGGCGTGGCTGCGGGAGTACGCGGTGCGTGAGCGACGATGCCCCGCAGGCCGTCGGATGTAGAAGTTGTGGCCCGATCCAGAGCCGGGCAACATCACGCCGCAGCATGGGCGGGGCGCGCATGCGCACCCAGGAAAGATTCTCACAGGCAAAACGGCCGCAGATTCGCCTATTGGGGGCCGACCCATCATCTTTCATTGGCGGCCCGCGCCAGCGCGCGAAACATGCGGCCGCCCGCTCCGACGCTCAACGACTCCGAATGTCCGCTCTGACGCCATTTACCGACCTGCAGGATATCGCCAAGGCGATCGCGCATCGCCAGGCCTCGCCGGTCGAGCTGGTCCGTGACCTGCTCGACGCCATCGAACGGAACGACCCCTCGCTCAACACCTACATCAGCGTCTTCGCTGACTCGGCGCTGCAGGCGGCGGAAAAGATCGAGAAAGCGGTGGCGCAGAAGAAGGCGCTGGGACCGCTTGCCGGCGTGCCCATCGCGGTGAAGGACCTGATCCTCACCAGCGAAGGGCCGACCACGGGCGGCTCGAAGATCTTCGGCGACGGCATCCCGGCGGGTGAGGATGCGGCGGTCGTGAAGCGGCTGCGCAAGGCCGGCGCGATCATCGTTGGCAAGACCAACCTGCATGAGGTCGCGTTAGGCGTCACGTCCAACAACGAACACTACGGGCCGGTGCGCAATCCGTGGAACACGGACCATGTCGCCGGAGGATCGAGCGGCGGCTCTGCCGCCGCGGTGGCGGCCGGACTGTGCGCCGCATCGCTCGGCACGGACTCGCGCGGGTCCATCCGGATTCCCGCCTCGTGCTGCGGCGTGACCGGCTTCAAGCCGACCTACGGCCTGCTGCCGAACGAGGGTGTGATTCCGCTGTCCCCGTCGCTGGATCACGTGGGGCCGATCACGCACACGGTGGTGGACGCGGCCCTCATGATGGGGGTGATGACGGGCACCAAGCAGGGGATGGAGCGATTCGCCGGGGCGCTGCGCGGCACCACGAAGAACATCGTGCTCGGAATTTCCGAGTATCACCTGCGCGACATCGACGACGACGTGGCCCGCGCGATCGAGAAGGCGCTCAAGACGATGCGGCCGCTGGTGAAGGACATTCGCGACGTGGAGATCCCCGCGCTCGATGGCGCGCAGGAAGCGTCGGCAGTGATCGTGTCGTCGGAGGCGATTGCCTACCACGACCAGTTCCTCAAGGCGAAGGCCGACGGGTACGGCCCGCTGGTGCGGAAGCGGCTGGAGCGTGGTTACGAGCAGACGGCGCTGGCCTTCCTCCAGGCGCTGGCACGCCGGGAAGCGGTGCGCAACGCCTTCGCCCAGACCTTCGCGCAGGTGGACATCCTCATCGGGGCCACGCTGCCGGCGCTGCCGCCCCGGGTGGACGAGGACTCGGTACGCATCAACGACGCGGAAGTGAACACGGTCGAGTCGCTCACCCGCTTCAACGCCCCGCAGAACCTGGCCGGCCTGCCCTCGCTCACTATTCCCTGCGGACTGGCGAAGGGGCTGCCCATCGGGTTGCAGCTCATCGGTGCGGAGGGCACGGACGACCTGGTGCTCGCGCTGGGTGCCGCGTTCCAGCGCGACACGCACTGGCACCAGCGCCGCCCCCCCATCGCACGATGATCGCCCGTCGAGAATCGAACGCCGAACGGTGGATGTAGTATCTTGCGGAGGCGCCGATGCACGCTCGGCCCTTCCGCCCTCTTCTTCTCGCGAACGACATGGCTGCCGTGACCCCTCTCTCCGATATCGAGATCCAGCGCGAACTGGGCGCACTTCCGGGTTGGGCTCGGCGGAGCAACTCGCTGCAGAAGACGTTCACCTTCGGCACGTTCCCGCAGGGCATCGAGTGGGTGCGGCGCGTGGCGAACCTGGCGGAGTCGATGAACCATCACCCCGACCTGGACATTCGCTACACGAAGATCACCGCGACGCTCTCCACGCACGACAGCGGCGGCATCACGTCCAAGGACATCGCACTCGCGAAGGGGATCGACGCCCTGTAGTACGCTCGCACCCCGGTGCGGAAAACAGAGCGGCCCCGATCTCGTGATCGGGGCCGCTCTGCCGTTCGGTGAGCGAGTGCCACCTCGCTAGTCGCGCCGGCCTCCCAGAAGGCTCAGGAGCGCGAGGAACATGTTGAGCAGGTCGAGATAGATGTTCACCGCGGCCAGCACGTAGTCCTCGGGGCCATACACGTTGCGCAGGCGCCAGGTATCGAACACCAGCAGGCCGCTGAAGACCATCACCGTCGCGCCCGCCAGCCACAGCGAGGCGGTCTGGTTCCGGAAGAAGAGGTTGAGCAGGGACGTGGCGATCAGCACCCACAAGCCCACCGTGAAGAACGCTCCCATGGCCGAGAAGTCGCGGCGGGAGATGAAAGCGTAGAGCGTGAGCACGCCGAACGCGCTGCCGGTGAGCATGCCGGCCTGTCCGATGAGGCCCGGCTGGGTCTGGCCGTACATGTACATGATCGGCGAGATGACCAGCCCTTCCACGAAGGTGAAGAGGAAGACCAGGCCAAGGTTCGCGGGAAAGGCATCACGGAACTTCATGGCCATCATGAGGGGCGCGAACATGCACAGCATGCTGATGAACGGATGCTGGATGACGGCCTGCATGATGCTCGGCTGGCTCATGCCGAACGCGGCGCCCGCGATGGTGACCAGCACGCTGGCAAAGACGAGCACATAAGTCCGGCGGATCAGTGTCGCGCGTTCCACACCGGTGCGGACGGGGGCGACACCAGCATACGGGCGGGCAGAAATGCCCATGACAGACTCCTCCAGAAAGGACCGAGGGGAAATATGAGGGGAACGACTCAACGATTGGGAGGGGGATCCACCCCTCCCGGCTGGCCAATAATACACCGCTGGCGGCTGTAAGAAACGCCGGCCCGAGGGGGCCGGCGCTCTTGTGCACCTCGCGGTGAGCGGCTAGCGCTTCCTGAGGTCCACTGACCCGTTCACGGTCGAGAACTTCAGGCGAGGGCCTCCCTTGCCTATCGTGGCCCGGATGCGTCTGGGGTCGATGCGTCCGCTGATGGTGAGGGGGAAGTCGGACTCCACCCGGCCGTTGACGGTGCGCATATCCAGCTCGGCGTTCAGGTTGGCCGGGAGCATGACCTCAATGGAGCCGTTCACGGTCTCGAACTCGAGGTCCTCGGTGCCGAGGGTTCCCATACTCACCTCGATGCCACCGTTGACGGTGCTCGCCCGAACCGGTCCACCGACAGACCGCGCGACGATCTCGCCGTTGACCGTCCGCGCGACGACTTCCGACGTGGCGCCATCGATGCGCACACCGCCGTTCACGCTGGTGCCTTCCAACTTGACGCCGTCGGGCAGCTTGACGGTGAAGTGCACGGAGATCTCGTTCTTGTCCCTGTCGCGATCACGGCGCCCCTCGTTACGCGTGCGATAGCCGTTTTCGTCGCACGTTGTGTCGTCGTACCAGTAGGCGCAGATGATGACGTCGTCGTTCGCGAGCTTCCGCATCTCGATGCGCACTTCCTCGGCGTTTCCGCGACGGACGCGCTTGACGCCTGTTACCTCGACCCGGTTGCCGCTGGCCTTCTCGACCGTGATGCTGCCGTTGAGGTTGCGGACGTAGAGCCAGCGGCCATTGGGAATCACGCCGTCCCACGAGAAATCCTGGCCGCTGCGTTGTGCCTGTGCGCTGGGAAGGGCGCAGAAGGCGAGAACGGCGGCAAGTGCAATGCGCTTCACAGAAAATCTCCTGGGTTAACGTCGGCGGATGTTGACGTCGCCGCTGAAGGTCTCGGCGACCACGTGGGCGCCACCGCCGCCCACGCTGAACTCGAATCGGCGCTGCCGCCGGTTGGAACGATCCGTCGGCTGCAGCGTGACGGCGAAATCGGATTCCATCGAACCGCTGAAGCTCTCCACGGCGAAACGGGCGCTGGTGGCGCTGGGGACGACGAGGGAGATGTCTCCGGAGTGCGAATTGAACTCGTACCGTCCATCGCTCTCCACGCCGCCCTCGAACTCGATGTCACCGCTGGTGGTGGACGCTTCGAGGTTCCGGGAGACGATGCGCGTGAGCACGATGTCGCCGCTGGTGGTGCCGGTGCGAACGCGGCCCTCCACGTCGCTCAGCTCGACGTTCCCGGATACCGAGGTGGCCTCGACGTCGCCCTTGATGCGCTTGCCGCTCACATCGCCCGACACTGACGTGAGCTCGCTGCGGCCGGACGCGTCGTCCACCGCCACATCGCCGCTGATGGAGCCGGCCTCCACACTTCCACCGGTGCCGGTGATGGTCACCTCACCGGTCATGCTGTTGGCCACGACGCGAACGCCGCGCGGCACCTTGAGCTCGTAGCGCGTCTCCCGGCCTCCCCGCTCGCCGCGGCTACCCCGCGACGACCGCGCCTGGAGGATGATGCGCGACGACGAGAGTTCGAACTCGAACTCCCCGCGCTCGCTCTCGGCCTTGATGTGGGCGTCCTTGCGGTCCCACCCGGTGACCACGATGTCGCCGGACAGGTTCGTCAGCTCAATCAGCCCATTCGATGAAAAGGCGATGGTCGTGTCGATGCTCGTGCGAGGCTCCTGCCACTGCACGTCATCGCGCCGCCGGCTTTGACGCTCCCGTTCCTGCTCCCAGCGACCGTCGCGGCGATTGAACTCCCGCTCGAAGCGGATCGCGAGCCGGCTGGCACTCCGTTCCACCTCGAGCGCCATGCGTTCGGCGGCGCTCGCGATGCTTTCAATCATGCGCTCGAACGAGCGCTCCGAGGCTTGTGCCTGGACCGAGGGAGGTGCCCCGATCGCGAGCGCCGCCAGCAGTGGAAAAATCGATAAACGTGACATGTGTATCCGCGTTATGTGTGCGAGGGCAGGAGCGCCGCGGTCCGAAGAAGACCGAGCTTCTGCTCCAGCGCCTTGGTGAGCTGCTCTGTGAGGAAGCGCGACGCCGGATCGGCCGCGAGCGCCCGTCGGGCCTCGGCGACAGCCGAGTCGATGGTGGCCAGCGAACTCTCCAGCACCGCCTTCGTACGGGGATCCAGCGTTTCGCCGCGCTGCGTGAACATGGTACGGAGCGCCGCGATTTCCGCGTCGTAGGTCGCGCGCGCCGGGACGGCGTTCCCGCCCACGGGAGTCTCTGCGGGCGCCGACGCCGACCGGACCGGCGCCGAGGAAGGCGAAAGTACCGCGTCGACCGTGGCATCGGAGGGGACCGGTGCTGTCGCCAGCGTCGCGGACGCGACGACCGAGCGATTCGCCGAATCGGCGACGTCCGACGGCGCGACGGCCGTCTGCCGGACGGTGTCGCGCGTCGTGATGGAGTAGGTGACGAGCGCCGTGATGCCGACGAGGCCGGCGGCCAGGCTGGCCGTGCGTGCGCGGCGCCAGAGCCCGGATCCTTTGCGCTCCCGCGATGCGATGGATACCACCGGCGTGTCGAGGCGCGCGACGATTCCGGGCCACAGATCATGGGACGGGGCACGGGCGGGCAAGGCCGACGTCTCGTTCGCGATGCGTTCGAAGTCCCGCACCAGGGCCGAGCACTCGGCGCAGCCCGACAGGTGCAGCTCTATGTCGGCGACGGCCGAGTCATCGAGGGTGCCCTCGAAGTACTCGCCAAGCTGCTCGTCCAGCTGGTTGCAGGTCAGGTTGCGGTCAGTCATCGGTTGAGTGCCTCTCGTAACAGGTGCCGTGCGCGATGGAGCTGCGCCTTGCTTCCGCCAGCGGTGATGCCGAACATCTCCGCGATTTCTTCATGTTTGTACCCTTCCACGTCGTGCAGTACGAAGACCCGTCGTGCGCCGGCTGGTAGCGTGGCAATGGCCGAGTCGAGGTCAATCGATGCGCCCGCAACCGAGGTGGACGCCCGCTGCGGCAACTGTTCGATGGCCTCACCGTCGTCCTCGTAGCGTGACCGGGCGCGTCCCTGCGATTTGCGCGCATTCAGCACAACATTTACCGCCAGGCGGTGCAGCCACGTACTGAATGCCGACTCTCCCCGGAACAACGACAGCTTTTCCCACGCCCGGACAAAGACGTCCTGGGTGAGTTCATCCGCCTGCGTGCGATCGCCCGCCATGCGCACGCAGACCGAGAACACGCGGTTCACGTTGGCGCGGTAGAGGCGTTCGAATGCTCGCCTGTCGCCCGCCGCGGCCAGGGCCACATCGGGAGCATCAGTCGTCGCGGAGTGGGTTTCGCGATCCAGGGCAGTCACCGTCACGTTCGAACCAGTCGTCGCATACTCACTGGATGAGATGGTGCGAACGACGGGAAGGTTTGAAGTGAGAAGACGGGAAGTGAGAAGACGGGAGGTGAGAAGACGGGAAGACGGGAAGACGAGGGGACGAGGGGCACTACGGGGTCGGGA
>JBDSVW010000353.1:0-5511 GCA_039927015.1 Gemmatimonadaceae bacterium
GCGATGGACGTGTGGCGTGACGTGCTGCGCGACCATCCCGCGCGCGGCGAACTGGTGGAGGCCACGCGGAAGACGGTGGATGAGCTGCAGCGCTTCGTGGTCGGGAAGGACCTGGTGCGACTCCCCAGTGACGAACGCGTCATCGTTGAGCCATCGAAGCCCTTCGACATCGGGCTCGCTTCGATGCACGCCTCACCGCCGCTGGAACCGTCGCCGGTGAAGTCGATCTACTACGTGACGGATGCCAACTCCACGTGGCCGGCGGAGCAACAGGAGAAGTGGCTCGAGCGATTCAACTATCCCTCGCTCGCCATCACCTCGGCGCACGAGGCGATGCCCGGCCACTTCGTCCACTCCCTGTTCATGCGCCAGACGCCGGGAAAGATCCGTCGCATCTGGATCGGGCTCAATCCCTTCCCGCAACCCTCCAGCGGTCAGGATGGATGGGCGCACTACGCCGAACATCTCGTCATCGAGCAGGGCTTCAAGAGCGATGACCCGCGTTATGCCATGGCACAGCTGTCGGAGTCCATGACGCGCATCTGCCGACTCATTGTGAGCATCAACGTGCATGCGAACGGCTGGAGCATCGAACAGGCGGCGCGCTTCTTCGAGGAAAACGCCCACGTGCCTGCTCCCGCCGCCCTGCAGGAAGCGTCGCGTGTGTCGTACGATCCCACCAACGGCGGCTACTTCCTTGGCAAGCGGGCCATGCTCACGCTGCGGGAAGACTACCAGAAGACGCGTGGCGCGGCGTTCGACCTGAGGCTCTTCCACGAGCGCGTAATGAAGAACGGCATCGCGCCGTGGTGGGCGCACCGGAAGCTGCTCATGCCTGGCGACACGGGCGTTGTCGTGCGGTAGGGGTCCCCTCACCCGAGCCACGGCTGCCCAAGCTCGACCGTCACCGGCACCCGGCGCTCTGGCTGGGCGGTGGCGGCCGACGTACGTTCACCGAATCCCGCCGGGAATGAGCGGATGCGCGGACTCGGGGTATCAGAGAGGTACGCGACATTGCAGCGGAGCGCCGATGACCGGACGAAGAGACGCAATCAAGCAGCTAGCCGCGGCGGTGGCCGTGGGATCCGTGACCTCACTCCGTGAGTTGATGGCTGAGGTGAACGCGGTACCGCGACCCGGCGTCCAGCTGTATACGGTGCGCTCCGAGATGAAAAAGAGCGTCGAGGCCACCCTCGCCCGCGTGGCCAAAATCGGCTATCGGGAGGTCGAGTTCGCGGGCTACTTCGATTGCACGCCGGCGCAGATTTCCGCCGCGCTCAAGGCGTCGGGGCTCGTGGCGCCATCCGCGCACATCGGGCTGGCGGATATGCGGGGGAAGTGGGAGCAGACGCTCGACGCCGCCGCGAAGATCGGCCACCAATATGTCGTGCTTGCCTACCTCACCGAGGAGGAGCGGGGCGACGCCGAGAAGTACCGGCGACTGGCGGAGGAGATGAATGTCGCCGCGCGGGCGGCCAAGGCACACGGACTCAAGTTCGCCTACCACAACCACGACTTCGAATTCGCGCCGCTCGCGGGCACCCATGGGTACGACGTGCTGCTGGCGGAGTGTGACCCGGCGCTTGTCCAGTTCGAGATGGACCTGTTCTGGGTCACGAAGGCGGGCAAGGACCCGCTCGACCTGTTCGCGGCGCACCCGGGGCGGTTTCCGCTGGTGCACGTGAAGGACATGAAACGCGACGGGAGCATGACCGACGTGGGCAGCGGGGTGATTCCGTTCGCACGGATCTTCGCGCGCGCGCGTCAGGCTGGCATCCGGCACTATTACGCGGAGTTCGACAACCCCACCGATCCGTTCGCCTCCATCGCCACGTCGTACAAGGCGCTGCGGAAGCTCTGACGCGGCCGGCGCCCACCGCGCCCGCCGGCGGTCGTTAGGCGTCCTCTTCCTCGGGCGCGACGCCGAGTAACACGCGCCGCGCCGCCTCCACGGCATCCTCGGTGCCCGCCAGCACCACCACGTCGTCGTCGCGCAGCCGCTCAGCTCCCGCCGGAACGAGGGCCTGCTGCGCCCCGTCTGCCGTCCGGGTGATGGCTAGCACGGTCGCTCCCGTCCGGCTGCGCAGGTTGAGTTCCAGCAGCGACTTCCCAATGGCGGGGCTGCCAGGCAGGAGGCGGAACGCCTCGGGCACGCCGAGACCCGGCAGCATCGTGCTCAGGTGCTCCATCGTCTGCTCGAGTTGCGCCGGCGTGCCGTGCGCCCGGTCGTGCTGCATGAGGGCCATTACGATCACCTCCGCGCCGGCCTGCGCGTGCCCGTAGAGTGAGCCCGCACTGCGCCACACCGCCACGCCGAGGGCGACGACGACCAGCGAGAGCAGCGTCATGGTCGGTAGTCGGGGAACGAACGGCTGCAGAATCGCGAGCAGCGGCACCGCGGCAGCGAGGAGGAGGGCGAACTGCAGCGTGGAAATCAGTGCCGTGCGGGGTGCTGCGGCGCGGTCGAGTCCCTTGCGCCCCGATTTCGGGATGGCGCGCTCCGCCAGCTGGGTCGCCAGTTGCCCCGTCATCCGAATGAGACCAAGGAAGAACGGCAACGCCGCCACGCTCGCGAGTGCCACGACGCTCAGGCGCGCTACCTGCTCGCTCCAGCCGAACCAGCCCTGCATGAGCACCGCCAGGCGTCCCATCTCGGCGGCCGTGGCGATGATGAGGCCCGCCAGCATCAACAGGTCTACGAGGGCCAGCCGGATAGTCCGCCGCACCCGCAGGGGATCTCCCCCCATCGGCGGCGCGGAGCGGAGCCCTTCGATCCATGATCCGTACAGCGCCGCGTACGTCTGCAGGCGGTGCGGCATGGAGCGGTCGAGCGTGTGCGCCACCGCGTTCGCCGAGCGCACCAGCCACGGCGTGGAGAGCGTCGTGATGGCGCACGCCGCCACCGCGACCGGATACAGGAAGGGGCGAATGGCCCCCGCCGACAGCCCGACACCGGCGATGATGAACGAGAACTCCCCGATTTGTGCCATGCTCATGCCCGAGCGCACCGCGGTGGTGAGGCCGTTTCCCGAGAGGAAGACGCCCATCGACACCGCGACGAACTTTCCGATCACGACCACGAGCACGAGGGCGATGATCGCCGGCCAGTGCAAAACGAGCGCGCGCGGATCGATCAGCATGCCCACGGCGACGAAGAAGATCGCGACGAATACGTCCCGCACCGGCTCGATGAGCCGCTCCACGTACTTCCCGTATCCCGACTCCGCCACCAGCGAGCCCGCGATGAACGCGCCGAGCGCCACCGAGTAGCCGAAGGAGAGCGCCAGCAGTGCGGCGGCGAAGCAGATACCGATGGCGGCGATCACGGTGATCTCGCGCCGGTCGAGGCTCAGCACAAAGCGCATGAAGCGCGGCAGCACCAGCAGTCCCACGCCAATGAGCACGATGAGGAAGGTCGCCAGCCGCACCCCGGTGACGCCGATCTGTATTGCCGTGACCTCCCCTCCCGTGGAGACGGTCGAGAGCAGTGCAATGAGCAGCACCGCAATCAGGTCCTCGATGATGAGGATGCCGAACACGATCTCGCGCAGCTTGCCCTGCACGCGCTGTTCGCGGAACACGCTGGCGATGATTGTGGTGCTGGAGATGGCGACGAGGGCGCCGGTGAAGAGGCGCTCCGTGGGCGTCCATCCCAGCAGCCCCGCGACGCCGTAGCCCAGCCCGAAGATGAGGCTCGTCTCCGCCAGCGCTGCGACGCCGACCGTTGCGCCGAGCTGGATCACGCGGCGAATGCTGAACTCGAGACCCAGCGAATACATCAGCAGGATCACGCCCAGCTCCGAGAGCGTGCGGATGGTCGCCTGGTCGGCCAGCAGCGGCACGGAGAGGTTCGGGCCCACCACCAGCCCCGCCAGCAGGTAGCCGAACACCACCGGGAGCCGCAGCCGCTGGAAGGCGACGGCGGCAAGCCCGGCGGCGCACAGCACGAGGGCGAGGGTGGAGAGAAAGTCGTGAGCGTTCTGCATGGTCTACCGAAGCGTAACGCCCGGCCGCCGAGAGCGCTTCCCCTCAGGACTCGGGCTGCGCCCCGTCCTCCAGCAGCACGCGCGCCATGGTGTCCACGAGCAGGTCGGCGTTCTCCGTCGAGAAGCACAACGGTGGCTTGATCTTGAGCACGTTGTTGCGGGGGCCGTCGGTGCTGAGCAGTACGCCGCCGTCCTTCATCCGGTTGGCCACGTACGATGCCTGACGAGCGGCGGGGGTCCGGCCGGCATCCGCATGCACCAGCTCAACGCCGATGAACAGTCCCAGCCCTCGCACGTCGCCCATCAGCGGCCACCGCTCCGCCAGCGAGGCGAGGCGGTCTGTGAGGTAGCCGCCCACAGCGTGGGCCCTCGCTTGCAGCTGCTCACTCTCCATCACATCCAGCACCGCCTGGCCGATGGCGCACGACACGGGATTGCCACCGAAGGTGCTGAAGAATTCCATGCCGTTCGCAAACGCGCGGGCGATTTCCGGCGTGGTCACCACCGCGGCCAGCGGATGCCCGTTCCCGATCGGCTTGCCCATGGTCACGATATCGGGCACGACGCCCTGCGTCTCGAACGCCCAGAAGTGCGTGCCCACCCGGCCGAATCCCACCTGTACCTCGTCGGCGATGCACACCCCGCCCGCGTCGCGCGTGTGCCGATACGCCTCGGCCAGGTAGCCCGGCGGAAGGACGATCTGTCCCCCGCAGCTCAGGATCGACTCGGCCAGGAAGGCGCGCACGCGGCGTCCGTCGCGCCGCACCGCGCCCACCGCCTCGCGCACGGCCTGTGCGTACTTCCGGCCGGCATTGGCATCGTCCCGACCAAATGGGCCGCGGAAGGTGTCGGGCATTGGCACCGTGTGTACCCAGGGCGGCGCGCCGGCTCCGCCCGGGCCGTCGAACTTGTACGAACTCACGTCCACCAGCGTGGAGGTGTTGCCGTGGTACCCCGACGCGATGGCGATCACGTCGCGCTCCCCGGTGTGCGCAGCCGCCAGGCGCAATGCGAGCTCGTTGGCCTCGCTGCCCGAGCAGACGAAGAAGCAGACGCGCAGGGGTTCGGGCAGGGTGGCCGTCAGCCGCTCGGCGTAGCGCACGAGGTCCTCGTGCAGGTAGCGCGTGTTGGTGTTGAGTGTGGCCATACGGCGTGCCCCGGCACGCACCACGTGAGGATGGGAATGGCCCACGTGCGGCACGTTGTTCACCGCGTCCAGATAGCGGCGCCCGTCACTGCTGATGAGGTATTGCATCACCCCGCGCACCATGTGCAGCGGCTGGCGGTAGGCGATGCTGAGCGAGGGCCCGAGGTGCGCGTGGCGCCGTTGCAGCAGCGTTTCGTCCGACGGCGGACGTGGAGCCCGCGCCGCGGCGGGGAGCTTCACCATCAGCGCAGGGTCGGGGCATAGCGACAGCCACACCGCGCGCTCGCGCGCTCGTGCCACGCCGGGGAAGTCCCCCTCGCGTCCCAGCAGGTCACAGATGACCTGGAAGTGCAGATGTGGCGGCCAGCCGCCATTCAC
>JBDSVW010000354.1:0-20753 GCA_039927015.1 Gemmatimonadaceae bacterium
ACGAGCTGCTCGCGCACCTCGCGAAGCTCTTCCTCAACCTTGAGGGCGGGTCCCTCCACGTCATCCCAGTCGAAGCCCACGCCCGCCGCACGGTCCTGCAGCCGGTGGGCGCGATGCAGCGAGGGCAGCGCACGCGGAAGTCCTTCCTCGATGGAGCGCCGCTTCCGCGCCTTGAGGGCTTCCCACGCCACCCGCTCACCGTCCCCGTACAGATGAGGATGCCGCGCGTGCATCTTGGCGACGAGGCCGCCGGCCACATCGCCGATGTCGAACGTGCCCTCCTGCTCGGCGACCACGGAGTGAAAGAGCACCTGAAGCAGCAGGTCGCCGAGTTCCTCGCGCACCTGCACGGCGTCGCGCTCGCGCAACGCATCGTCCAACTCGTGCGCTTCTTCGATGAGATAGGGGCGAAGGGAGTCGTGCGTCTGCGACGCATCCCACTCGCAACGCGCTCGCAAATCACGCATGAGCGCGAGCGTATCTTCAAGCGTGGCTTTGGCTTGCATAGTCTCCTCTAAGCCTCTATACTACCCCCCCCGCAAGCCCCCGGTCAATGGACGCCGATACGAGACGGGCCTGGGTCGACATCGACCTTGGCGCGCTGGTGCGTAACGCAAAAAAGCTGGCTGCTCGTGCTGGAGCGCCGCTCCTCCCGATGGTCAAGGCCGACGCCTACGGCTTGGGGGCGTTGCCCGTTGCGCGCGCGCTGGCGTCGCTCGATCCCTGGGGTTTTGGCGTGGCGGCTGTGCGCGAGGGCGAGGAACTCCGGCTCGGCGGGATTCGTCGTCCGGTCCTGATCTTCACACCGGTCCTACCCGCCGAGTTCGCCGACATCCGGCGACACGGGCTGACGCCCACCTTCGGTGATCCGCGCGTCATGGAGGCGTGGGCGGACAGCGGCGGAGGTGCGTGGCATCTGGCCGTCGACACTGGCATGAGCCGATCGGGAATCCCCTGGTCTTCGATGGGGGCCGTGTCCGACCTCGTGCGCCGGTGCCCCCCATCCGGCGCGTTCACGCACTTCCACTCCGCCGACTACAACGACGGTTCAATCGACCTGCAGCAGACGCGCTTTCGCGACGCGCTGTCGTCGCTCGGCGCCGTGCCGCCGCTCCTGCACGCCGAGAACAGCCCGGCCGTCGAGCGCCAGTCACCGTCGCCGTGGAGCCTGGTCCGTCCCGGTGTCTTCCTCTACGGGGCCGGAGGTGGGGAAGGCTCCTCCCTGCATCCAGAAAACGTGGCGCATCTGTACGCGCGTGTCGTGGAGATACGGCACGTCTGCGATGGCGAAGGAGTGAGTTACGGGGCGACCTATCGCGCCTCGGGCGAGCGCCGCATTGCCACCCTCGCGGCAGGCTACGCCGACGGCTATCGCCGTGCCCTGAGCAACCGCGGCGCGGTGTTGGTGCGCGGACGACGCGTGCCCGTGGTCGGCCTGGTCACCATGGACATGACGATGGTGGACGTGACCGACGTGGAATGCGACGTGGGCGACGTGGCCACGCTCCTCGGCGGCTCCGGCGATGCGGTGCTGGACCTCAACGAGGTCGCGCGCACCGCTGAGATGTCGCCGTACGAATTGCTCGTGGGCCTGCGACTGCGGGCAACGCGCCGGTACGTGGGAGGGGACGCGTGACGCGTCGGGCGATCGTCATCGTACTCGATGGCGTGGGCATCGGCGCCGCGCACGATGCCGCGGACTATGGTGACGCCGGCAGTCATACGCTTGGGCACGTGGCCGAGGCGGTGGGTGGGTTGCAGCTTCCCACACTCGAGTCGCTTGGTCTCGGCAAAGTGACACCGCTGGCGGGCATGCACGACGGCGGCGATTCCCGCGGAGCATACGGGGCCATGCAACCGGCTTCCCGTGGAAAGGACAGCACCGCCGGCCACTGGGAATTGTGCGGCGTTCATCTCGCGCGTCCCTTCCCGACCTATCCCCACGGCTTTCCCCTGGAGGTGGTCGCAGAGTTCGAACGCCTAACGGGGCGGCGGGTGATCGGAAACGTCGTGGGCAGTGGCACCGACGTCATCGCCACCTACGGGGCCTCCCATCAGGAGACGGGTGCGTGGATCCTGTATACCTCGGCCGACTCCGTGTTTCAGGTGGCCGCGCACGAGGAGGTGGTGTCGCTCCATGAGCTGTACGGCGCCTGTGCCATTGCCCGTCAGATGCTCAGTGGGCCGCACGACGTGTCGCGTGTGATCGCCCGGCCGTTCGTTGGCAGCGCCGGCCACTACACGCGTACGCCGAACCGACGGGACTTCTCGCTCCCCCCCACGGCGGAAACGCTCATCGACGCGCTGGCGGCGGCGGGGGTGCCCCGCTGGGGGGTGGGGAAGGTGGACGATCTGTTCGCGGGCCGAGGGATCAGCGCCGAGCACACGCGGGACAACGCCGACGGCATTGCCAGAATCCGAGCGTGGATTCGTGGCAATTCGGTTGGGTTCCTCTTCGCCAACCTAGTAGATTTCGACCAGTTGTTCGGGCACAGAAACGATGTCTCGGGGTTCTACGGAGCGCTGCGGCAGTTCGATGAGGCCCTGCCGACCCTGCTTTCAGCTCTTCGCGAGGACGATCTGCTCTTCATTACCGCCGACCACGGGAACGATCCCACCACGCCATCTACCGATCACGCGCGCGAGCGCGTGCCGGTGCTGGTGGCGGGTGCCTGTGTCCGGCCAGTCGATCTCGGCGAGCGTGCGACGTACGCGGACCTTGGCGCGACCGTCGCGGAGTGGTTGGGCAATCAGTACCGCGGCCGCGGTACTTCGTTCCTCGCGGCGGTGCTCGGATGAGCGTGGCCGGCAAGGCCGAGGTGAGCGCACCGATGGTTGCGCTTGCCCGGGCAACGATGACCCAGGCCTACGCGCCGTATTCCGGCTTCCGGGTAGGCGCGGCGTTGCGCGGTCGCGACGGGCAGCTGTTCGCGGGCTGCAACGTGGAGAATGCGGCGTACCCTGCCGGCATCTGTGCCGAGCGTGGCGCGGTGGCCGCGGCCGTAGCGGCCGGTGTGCGGGAGTTCCTCGAGCTCGTTGTCTGTACCGAGGCTTCGCATCCCACGCCGCCGTGTGGGATCTGCCGTCAGGTGCTGGTGGAGTTTGCGCCGCGCCTCGAGATCGTGAGTGTCACGAGCGGGGGCGAGCAGGCGCGCTGGTCATTGCTGGAGTTGCTACCTGCGCCCTTCACCCCAGCGTCGCTCGCCCACTCATGAAGCTTGCCCGAGTGATCGGAAGCGTCGTCTCCACGCGCAAGGACGAGTCGCTGGAGTCGCTGACGCTGTTGATCGTGGAGAATCTCACGACGGGTCTCGAGCGGGAAGGGGGCTACGTGGTGGCGGTGGATAGTGTGGGCGCGGGGGTGGGAGAAGTGGTGTTGTATGCGACCGGAAGTTCGGCGCGTCTGACAGCGGTCACTAAGGACCGCCCGGTGGACGCCGTCATCATGGCAATAGTGGACAGCTTCGATATAGATGGACGTGTCACTCGATTGGCGTAAGCGCGCACGCCGCTGGCTCCTGGGCGCCGCGTTAGGCGCGAGCGTCATGGCGTGTACAGAAGACCTGGAAGGGGGCGCTGCATGTCCGGCCCTCTGCTCCGGGCAGAATGTCACGGTGTTCGACACAACGTTCGAGGCGGTCACGCTCGACACGACGTTGCTCGGCATACCGGCGTTCGGCAATGAGGGTGCCCTGCTCCTGGCGTCGCGCGGTGACACGCTCGACATAAGGAGCGTGGTGCGATTCGACTCCATTTCCCCGACGTTCGTGAAGGGGGGCGTCGACTCGGTCATCACGCGACTGGACAGTGCGTACCTGCTGTTGCAGGTCAACGCGACCGGCACGAAGGTCAGGGCGCCCGTGCGGATCGACCTGTTCGACGTGGACACCACCGAGGCCGATACGTCGCTCGCGGTGGTGAAGACGCTCTTTCGTCCCGATCGCCTGATTGGCGGCACGACGCTCGACACCAACCAGGTGAAGGACTCCATCCGCGTCTACTTCAACAACGCGGCGCTGCTGGCCAAGATCAGCGCCCGCAAGCGACTGCGCGTCGGCATCAAGGCGACGAGCACGGCGGGGGTGGAGATCAACCTGGGGGCGATTGACGGGGGACAGAGTCCATTCCTGCGCTTCGATCCCGCGCCTGAAGACACCGTCATCAAGGCCATCACGGTGTCGCCGCTCTCCCGGACACCGGTGGGACAGGTGCAGCTTGCGGCGGACTTCCTCGACTACATCGTCGTGTTCAAGGCGCCCGCGCCGCCCACGGGCCCCGTGCTGAGTACGGGCGGCATGCCCAACCGGCGCATCTACCTGCGCTTCAACATTCCGTCGCGCATCCTGGACTCCGCCACCGTATTGCGCGCCACGCTCATCCTCACCCAGCAACCCCGGCGTGCGGTCGATCCGCGGGACAGCATGTCCGTCTATCCGCAGGTTGTGCGGGCCGGCGAGGACCTGCTCGACATCACCCGCTCGGCGATCCTGACCGATCCCTTCGCCTTTGACAGTATCCGGGTGGCGCCGGGCGACAGTGGTATACGCGTGATCGAGATGGCCGCCGCAGTGCGCCAGTGGGCGGCCGTGTCTGGCTCCAGTTTCAAACAGCAGCAGGCGATCATCCTGCGCACCGTGCGACAGGGCGTGAGCGCGTTCGAAGTATCTTTCTCCTCGATGGAAGCGCAGCCGGCGCTCCGTCCCCGGCTGCGCGTGAACTACGCGCTCCGCACCAGTTTTGGTATTCCGTGATGCGTCCAGGTTTCGTTAGGCTTGTCACCACAGCGCTCCTCTCGTGCGCGGCGGTTCCCCTGCTGGCGCAGGGAACGCTGAGCACGCAGGGCTTCGGCTACCCGTTAGGCGGCCTGAGTGCGCGTGCGGCGGCCTCCGGCGGCGCATTGGGGGAGTTCGACCACCTGTCGTCCCGCAATCCGGCGGCGTTGAGCGTGTGGGGACGTTCCGGGCTCTACTTCGAGTACGATCCGGAACTCCGATCCGTGAAGTCACCCGGCGGGAGCGAGCGCACCACCACGGCGCGATTCGGCACTATTGCCGCGGGCTTCGCGGTGGGACGGCGCGCGATGATCGGGGTGTCGAGCAATACATTCCTCGATCGCTCGTGGGCCACGCGCACCCGCTCGGGTCAGCGGCTGGGTGGCGACAGCGTGTCGTTCACCGAGACCTTCACGTCACGCGGCGCCATTGGTGATACGCGCATCGGGCTCTCGTACATCCTCGGCACGCGCGTGGTGATCGGGGCGGGGCTCCACCTCTTCTCGGGAGAGAACCGCCTGAACCTGCTGCGCGAGTTCGACGACAGCGTGCGGTACGGCACGTTACGTCGCGACATCACGCTCTCGTACACGGGCACGGGAGCGTCGGCCGGCATCATCTTCACGCCATTCCGCGGCCTCTCGCTTGCCGGATCGCTACGGCAGGGCGGTACCATGAAGCTTCGCGTGGTCGACACGCTTCGCACCGAGGCGAAGGTCCCGAACCGCTTCGGCTTCGCCGCCCGCATCGACGCCTTTCCCGGCCTCGCGCTCATGGCCAGCGCCGACCGGACGGAATGGTCGAAGATGAACGGACTCGGCTCCACGAACGCGAACGCCCAGGACGCGTGGGAATATGGCGCGGGTGCGGAGTTCACGGGCCAGCGTACGCCCGGCGGGGGCTGGACGTACAGCGTCGGCTACCGCCAGCGCGACCTGCCGTTCCTGGCCGGCGGCGCGGTGGTGCGCGAGAAGTTCCTGTCGACCGGAACGTCTGCGCCCTTGGCGGGACAGCGGGCGACCCTCGACCTCACCCTGCAGCGTGCCACCCGCAGTGCGGCGGTGGCGGCCAGTGAGCGGGCCTGGCTGGTGGGTGTCGGCTTCACCGTCCGGCCGTGATGCGTCATGTCGTCCCCACCGGCCGATGCCCCGCTGATCCTTGTTGCCGATGATTCGGAAGACAACTGCGAGCTGCTGCGCGAGCAACTGCACTCGTTAGGATTCCGGACGGTGGTGGCGCACGATGGGCCGGCTGTGCTCGAGACGGCGCTCGAGACGCGTCCCCACCTCGTGATTCTCGATGTGCAGATGCCGGCCGGCTCGCTGGGAGTGGACGACGGATCGACGGGGTTCGAGGTCTGTCGCCGGCTCAAGCGTGATCCCCGCATTGGCAGCACGCCGGTCATCTTCGTCACCGCGCTCAGCGACACGACGGACCGGCTGCGGGCGGTGGAGGCGGGCGGCGACGACTTCCTGCCCAAGCCCCACAATCGCCTGCTGCTCGGCGCCCGCGTGCGCTCCCTCCTGCAGCTCAAGGGAGCCACCGACGCGCTCGAGGATTCCTTCCGGCGCCTGCGGGAGCTGGAGCGGGTGCGCGATGACCTCATGAAGATGATCGTGCACGACCTGAAGACGCCGCTCACCAGCATTCTTGCTACGCTGGAGCTGCTGGGGGATGGCGACATGGGGCCGCTGCTGCCGCGGCAGCGCGAGGCGGTGATCGACACGCAGGGCAAGGCGGACGAGCTGCTCACGCTCATCAACGACCTGCTTGAGGTGCGTCGCATCGAGGAGGCGTCGCTCACGCTTCACGTCGAGGAGTTGGACGCCGCGGAGCTGCTGGAAGAACTGCTGCGCGACTGGACGCTCCGCTTCCAGCAGGCGCGTACCGTGGCAAGCGCAGACGTGGCGGACGACGCGCCCCGCTTCGCCGCCGACCGCGCGATGCTCAGGCGCGTGTTCGGAAACCTCATCCAGAACGCGCTGGTCCACTCCGTGGAGCCCATCGAGCTCACGCTCATCGCGCGCGCCGACATCAACGGCATCCGATTCACGGTCATCGATACAGGCCCCGGCATTCCCGCCGAGTATCACGACGTGATCTTCCAGAAGTTCGAGCAGGTGCGCTCGGCGCACACCCCGCGTGTGCGCACCTCCGGCCTGGGACTCACGTTCTGCAAGCTGGTGGTGGAGACCCATGGCGGCCGCATCTGGGTGCAGAGCACCGAGGGCTCCGGTAGCGCGTTCCACTTCTTTCTCCCGCTGGTGCCGGTGGCGCACCCTGGCCCTCTCGCGTCCCCCGCGGGGCGGGAGGTGGAGGCAGCGGCGGGCGAGATGCGTGCGGACGTGCGCGGAGGCGGGACGTCGGGTGCAGCGAAATTCGATCCGCCGGGAATGCCCGCATGAAGGTCTTCCTGCAGACCTTCGGTTGCCGCGCCAACCAGTATGACTCGGCAACGGTACGCGCGATGGTGGAGCGTTCGGGGGGCGAACTCGTGTCCACCCCCGATGAGGCCGACGTCGCGATCTTCAATTCCTGCGCGGTGACGGCTGCCGCCGAGGCGGACCTGCGCAAGAGCATTCGCCGCAGCGCCCGTTGCAAGCCGGGCATCACGTCGGTGGTGATGGGGTGCGCCGCGTCGCTCGATCGCGGAACGCTCCGCGAGCTGCCGACAGTTCAGCACGTGGTGCCCGGAGCCGATTTTTCTGCGCTGGCCGATGCGCTCGCACTGCCGCCCTCTGCGTTAGGCGCGGCGGCGGCACAACAGGGCACGCGCGCCCTCCTGCGCATCCAGGATGGCTGCGACGAGCATTGTACGTTCTGCGCCACGACGCTCGCACGCGGGCGGAACGCGTCGCGGCCCATCGACGACTTGGTGCGCGAGGCACAGGTGCTCGCCGGCCGGCATCCGGAGATCGTGCTCACCGGCATCCACATCGGCACGTTCGGCCACGACATCGACACCACGCTCGGTGCGCTGGTCGCGCGCCTCATGCGCGATGTGCCACACGCACGATTCCGCCTGTCGTCGGTGGAGGCGAGTGAGGTGGATGATGCGCTGCGCGAACTCTTCCAGGAGCCGACGCACCTGGTGCCGCACCTGCACGCACCGCTGCAGTCGGGCAGCGACCGCCTCCTGAAACGGATGGGCCGGCACTGGTACAACAGGGCGTCGTACCAGGCGGCCGTGGAATCCCTCGCCAGCTCGCTTCCCGTTTTTGGGCTCGGCGCCGATATCATCGCGGGCTTCCCGGGGGAAAGCGACAGCGATCATCGCGAGACGCTCGCCGTGGTCGACGAGCTGCCCTTCACCTACCTGCACGTCTTTCCGTACTCGCTACGTCCGGGCACCGCCGCCGAGCGACTTCCCGGGCACCTGCCGGCAGGGGTGGTGCAGGCGCGGGCGCGGGAGCTGCGGGAAGTGGGAGAGCGAAAGGCGCAGGCACACCGGAACAGGCGCGCCGGCGATCGGGCCGACGTCGTGGTGGTGCGGGGAGATGTCGGCGAAGGGATGACGGAGGACTATCTTACGGTCTCGCTCGCGCAGCCGGCGCCGCCGCGGGGCACCCGCTGGCGCATGCGGCTGGTCGGCGATGCCGCAGGACTGTCCGCGCACTCTCCAGAGGCATTGAAGGCGTCATGACGCAGGACATGCATTCCACGGTCTACATCGAAACCTACGGGTGCCAGATGAACGTCAGCGACACCGAGCTGATGCTCGGCAAGCTGGCGGCCGAAGGCTACCTGCCGGTCGATTCGCCCGTCGGTGCCGACGTGATCCTGCTCAATACCTGCGCCATTCGCGATCACGCGGAGCAGCGGGTGATCGGACGGCTGGGGGAGTTGAAGCGCTCGATGAAGAAGGGCAGTGTGGTGGGCGTGACGGGATGCATGGCCCAGCGCCTGGGTCCGCAGCTGCTGGAGCAGGCGAAGCACGTGAGCCTTGTGCTGGGACCCGATGGCTATCGCGCGCTGCCCGAGCTGGTCGCGAAGGCCCGCGATGGCGAGCGGTCGGTGTTCACCTCCTTCGACCTGGAGGAGCACTACGAGGATTTCTCGCCTCGACGCTTCGACCGTGTGAAGGCGTGGATTCCGGTGCAGCGCGGCTGCGACTATCGCTGCACCTACTGCATTGTGCCCACCACCCGCGGATCCGAGCGCAGCCGCCGCCTGGCGGACGTGGTGCGCGAGGCGGAGCAGGTGGTGCAGGAGGGCATCAGCGAGATCTCCCTGCTCGGGCAAACGGTCAACTCGTATTTCGATGGCACGCATCGCTTCGGCGAGTTGCTGCGCGCCGTTGGAGCGGTGCCCGGCGTCCGGCGACTCCGGTTCACCTCGCCCCATCCGAACGACTTCACCGACGAGGTGATCGACGCGATGGCCGAGGTGCCCGCCGTCTGCGAGCATGTGCACCTGCCCATGCAGTCGGGTTCGAGTGACATGCTGAAGCGCATGCTGCGTCGCTACTCGCGCGAAGGATACCTCGAGTGCGTGGATCGCCTGCGCTCGCGCATTCCCGGGTTGGGCCTGACGACGGACATCATCGTCGGCTTCCCGGGCGAGACGGAGGCCGAGTTCGAGGACACGTTGTCGGCGGTGCGCGCGGTGGGTTTCGACGAAGCCTTCACCTTCAAATTCTCCCCGCGCGACGGGACCCCGGCCACGCGCATGCCCGCCGAGTGGACGGTGCCGGACGACGTCGCGTCGGAGCGGCTGGCGCGACTCATCGACACGGTCCGCGGCGGCGCGCGTGAGAAGAACCTCCGCTTGTTGGGCGAGCGGCGCGAGGTCCTCATCGAGAAGCCGGCTCGCCGCGGCGAGCTGATGCAGGCGCGGTCGCGGGACTTCAAGACAATCCTCGTGCCGGGCGACGAGTCGATGGTGGGCAGTTACGTCACGGTGGCAATCACTGGCACCACCGGATCGACGTTTTTCGGGGCGATCGTCACGCAACGCCAGCCCCTGCCGATGGCGGGGTAGTCCGCCCGGTCGCGGGGCGTGAGATGGGGCACACGATGAGCGCCTTACGGCCCCGGATGTTACGTACAGGCACGGTCCGGTCGTCTGCACGGTAGATCACGCGCCGTCCCGCACCGGAACCGCCCGCGCATGCAGAACGCTCTTGAGGAAGTCGTGCACGACGTCTTCGATCGGTTGCTCCTCAACCGCGCGCACTTCTGTCACTGTCCGCAGTGCCGCGATGACGTCGTCGCCCACGCCCTCAACAAGGTTCGTCCGCGATACATCGGCTGATCTTCCATAGGCTCGGCCGTCACGCGGGTGGCGCTGTCGAACGACCAGACCCACGCCGAAATGGTCGTGCTGGTGCTGGACGCCATGGAACGCGTGTCGGCGCGTCCGAGTCATGCGACTCGGGTCGCAATGCCGGGGGGCACGCCCGGCTAGGCCTCGGGATGCGGAGGGGTGATGCCTCTCACGGTTGCGGCATTTTGTGCATACGCCGCCGGACTCTACCTCGGGTTCGGCGGCTTCTTGTTCTGGGGGGGCGCGGCGTGCCTCGGCGCGGGCGCCATCGCGTTGGTGGCCCGCCAGCGTATTGCTGCCCTGCTGTGCCTCACCACGTTCGGAGGCGCGGTGGTGGCGCACCTCGCACGTCGCGACGACGCATCGTGCGCCCAACGCGTTGCAGTGGCCGGCGTCGCGGATATCCGACTGTTATCCGATCTCACGCCCCACCGCGCGGGGCGCGGAGTCGTCGTGGCCGCGAGGTGCGAGGTGCGCGTGCGCATGCTCGCACGGGGCGGGTCGTGGGCGGCGGGCAGCGTGGTACGCGTTGCAGGACGCTTCAGACGACGCGGCGACGCGCTGGAGGTGCGCGACGCCACGGTGGACGCGTCGAAGCCGCCGGGAACGCTGGCCCTCGCGCGCCAGCGGGCGGGGCAGCGCATCGACACGCTCTACGGCGCCGATGCCCCGCTGGCGCGCGCCTTGTTGCTGGCGGACGCCGACGACATCGATCGCGAGGTGCGCAATCGATTCGCCGACGCGGGCATCATTCACATGCTTTCCGTGTCGGGACTGCACGTGGCCATCATCGCGGGCGCCGTGCGAAGCGCGGCCTCGGCGGCGCGGGCAACTGGTGTCGTGGCCGAGGGCGTCGCGCTCGCCGTGACGTTCGGCTTCGTGATCTTCATCGGGGCACCGCCTCCCGCGCTTCGATCGGCGGCCATGTTGGGCCTCGGCACGGCCGCGAAGGTGGTGCAGCGCCCCACCTCGGCGTGGGGAATCTGGGCGGTCTCGTGCGCCATTCCGCTCGCGAACCCACACGTGGCGCTCGACCTGGGATGGCAGCTGAGCGCGGCTGGCATGGCGGGGCTGCTGGCGAGCGGGCCGCTCTCCCGGCGCACGTGCGCAAGCCTTCGCGGCTGGCCGCGCAAGGTGGCGGATGGCGTGCTGGCCACAACGCTCGCGTCCGCGGTCACGGCGCCCCTGGTGGCGTGGGTCTTCGGGCGGGTGAGCGTGGCCGCGCTCGCGACCAATCTCATTGCGGCGCCCCTCTTTGGTGTGGCGCAACCGCTGTTGTTCGTGTCGCTGGTGGTCGCGCCGCAGCGAGATGTCGCGCTCCTGCTTGCCGAGGCGGCCCGCAGCGTGCTCGGGTTGCTCGACCAACTCGCGAGGGGCGCGGCCGCCGTGCCCTTCGCCGTCCTTCGTGCGGAGCCCGACGCCATGAGCGCCGGGCTGCTGGGGGTGGCCGCCGTGGCGCTGGTCATCGCGGCCGTGGGGCGGTGGCCGCGCCGGCCCGCCCTCGTCGCGTTAGGCGCCGCCGTGCTCGCCGCCTGGTGGCCGGTGCTGGCGCCCGGGCCGGGTACATTGCAGCTGCACGCCATCGACGTGGGGCAGGGGGATGCGATGGCGCTGCGCACGCCCCGCGGGCGCTGGCTCGTCGTGGATGCGGGCGATGCGTGGCGCACGGGTGACGCGGGCGCCTCGATCGTGTGGCCATACCTGCGCCATCGGGGCGGCGATGTCGTGTATCTGTCGCTCTCGCATCCGCACCGCGATCACATCGGCGGCGCCGTATCGCTCCTCAGCCGCGCCGCTGTGGACACGGTGTGGGACGGCGCCTACGTGTCGGGAAGTGAGGCCTATCGAGAGGTCCTGCGTTCCGCGCGCGCGCATCGTGCGGTGTGGCGCCGGGTCGCTGCGGGTGATTCCCTCCAATTCGACGGCGTGACGCTTCGCGTGCTGGCGCCCGACTCCGCGTGGATGGAGGGCCTTCGCGATCCCAACAACGCCAGCGTTGTCCTGCAGGTGGCCTATGGAGACGTGCGCCTGCTCCTGATGGGAGACGCCGAGGCCGAAGAGGAGGCGTGGCTCGTGCGGCGATATGGAGCGGCGCTCCGCTCTCAGGTGCTCAAGGTGGGGCACCACGGCAGCGCCACCAGCTCCACCCCGGGATTTCTCGACCAGGTGCAGCCACGTGTGGCGCTCATTTCGGTCGGGACGGGCAACCGCTACGGCCATCCCTCGCCCGGCGTGTTGCGGGAACTCGACGAGCGCGGCGCCCACCTGTTGCGCACCGACGACGATGGAACCGTCGTGGTGGAGACCGACGGCCACGCGATCCGCGTGCGTGCGAATGGCTCGGAATGGAGCTACCGGGTCGGCCGGTGAGCGGGACTCGCATAGGGGGATCGCCCTTCCGGCGCTGCCCGGTGCCGATGAGGCGGGCTGCTTCTTGCCGAGGGAGCAGCGGAATCACTCTTGCACCAGCTCCGACACGGTCGTCACTTTGAGACCGTACGAGCATGTCCGCCGGGCGCTCGGTGGGAGACCCTGAGCCGCGGCTACTTTCCCTAATCGCTTCGACGAGACCGCCGGCTCCGAGACACCCGGGCGAGCGATCGCGACGAAGACATACTCACCGAGGACTCGTCGACGTGGTCAGGCATACCGCCACCTCCGTCATTACGATCGAGCGATTCATCATAGAACAGGAAAAGCTGTCTCCGGGCGCCACGGGACAGCTCTCCGCCATTCTCTATGATATTGCGCTCGCGGCCAAGATGATCTCCAGCAAGGTCCGGCGAGCCGGCCTCGTGGATATCCTCGGGGCGCTGGACAGCGAGAACGTGCAGGGCGAGATCCAGCAGAAGCTGGATGTTTTCGCCAATGCGACCATCATCAAGGCGATGGATCACACCGGGCGACTCTGCGCCATGGCGTCGGAGGAAGAACCCGACATCATCCAGATCCCCGATCAGTTCAAGTGTGGTCCGTATGTGCTGTTGTTCGACCCGCTCGATGGATCGTCCAACATCGACGTCAACGTCCCGGTCGGCACGATCTTCTCCGTCATGCGGAAGATCACCCGGGGCGCGCGCGGTGAGATGGAGGACATGCTGCAGCCGGGCCGTCGGCAGGTGGCGGCCGGCTACATCATCTACGGGTCGAGCACGATGCTGGTGTACACCGCGGGACAGGGTGTGCATGGCTTCACGCTCGACCCGTCCATCGGCGAGTTCCTGCTCTCGCACCCCGACATCCATATCCCGGAAAAGGGGCGCTATCTCTCGGTCAACAACGCCTACGAGCAATACTGGGACGAGAACGTCAAGGCACTCATGCGCCGCTACCGGGGCCTGGACGGGCACCAGAAGGCGATGAACGTGCGCTACGTTGGCTCGCTGGTCGCGGACTTCCACCGCAACCTGCTAGGAGGCGGTGTCTTCGCCTATCCGGCCAACCAGAAGTCACCCAAGGGCAAGCTTCGGCTGCTCTACGAGTGCAATCCGCTGGCGTTCATCGCCAAGGAGGCGGGCGGCGCGGCGTACGATGGGACGTCGGATGTGCTGGACATCCAGCCCTCGGAGCTGCATCAGCGCTCGCCGCTCTACATCGGGAGCCGCGACGATATCGAGACGGCGCGCGAGTTCCTCTCGCGGGAGCTGGTGGAAACGGCGACCAGCTAGCGTTTCGACCGCCCCCTTCCCGGCGAAAAGAGGCTGCCCCGGGCGCACACCTGCGCTCGGGGCGCTTAATTTCTCTCCATGCGCACGACATCCGACGAACGACTCTCCCCGTCCGGCATACCGGTCGAGACGGTGTACCGCCCTTCCGACACCGAGCGGGACTACGAGGGCGCGTTAGGCGACCCCGGCGACTTCCCGTTCACGCGGGGCGTGCACCCGTCGATGTACCGCGGCCGGCTGTGGACCATGCGCCAGTATGCGGGCTTCGGTTCCGCCGAGGAGACCAACGCGCGCTTCCGGCACCTGCTGGCCGCAGGCCAGACGGGACTCTCGGTTGCCTTCGACCTGCCTACGCAGATGGGCATCGACAGCGACTCGCCGCGCGCGCTCGGCGAAGTGGGGCGGGTGGGCGTGGCCATCGACTCGGTGGAGGACATGCACGTTCTCCTGCGCGACCTGCCGCTGGCGAAGATCTCCACCTCCATGACCATCAACGCCACCGCGGCCACGCTGCTGGCGATGTACCTCGTGGGGGCGGAGGAGCGCGGCATCTCGCGGGAGGAGGTGAGCGGCACGATCCAGAACGACGTGCTGAAGGAGTACATTGCGCGCGGCACGTACATCTATCCGCCGGGTCCGTCGCTCCGGCTCATCGCCGAGATCTTTCGCTTCTGTGCGCAGGAGGTGCCGAACTGGAATCCCATCTCCATTTCCGGCTATCACATCCGCGAAGCCGGCGCCACCGCCGTGCAGGAGTTGGCGTTCACCTTCGCCAACACCATCGAGTATGTGAATCGCGCGATTGCGGCGGGGCTCGACGTGGATACGTTCGCGCCGCGGCTCTCGTTCTTCTTCGCGGCGCACAACGACCTGTTCGAGGAGGTCGCGAAGTTCCGCGCGGCGCGCCGCATCTACGCGCGCATCATGCGTGAGCGCTTCGCGGCGTCGGAGGCGAGTTGCCGCCTGCGCTTTCACACGCAGACGGGCGGCGTCACGCTCACGGCGCAGCAGCCGCTCAACAACGTGGTGCGCGTCACGGTGCAGACCCTCGCCGCCACGTTAGGCGGCACGCAGTCGTTGCACACCAACGGCTACGACGAGGCCCTGTCACTGCCCACCGCCGAGGCGGCGACGCTCGCCCTGCGCACGCAGCAGATCGTGGCCAACGAGTCGGGCATCGCCAACACGGTCGATCCCCTTGCCGGCTCGTACTACGTGGAGGCGCTCACGGACGAGGTCGAGCGACGCGCACTGGAGCTGATGGCGAAGGTGGATGCACTGGGCGGCGCGGAGCGCGCGATTGCCGCCGGCTTCTTCCAGGACGAGATCGGGAAGAGCGCCTATGAGCACCAGCTGCGCGTGGAGGCGGGTGAGAACGTGGTGGTGGGCGTCAACGCCTACAGCGACGGGGCCGAACCGCCCATCTTCCCGTCCCCCGACTTCTCCCGTCTGGAGCGCGAGCAGGTGGAGCGGGTGGTCGCCGTGCGTGCCAGTCGCGACGCGGCGCGCGTGGCGACCGCGCTCGCGACACTCCGCGCCGCCGCCGCCTCGTACACCAGCGACGAGACCGACACCGTGCCGCTCATGCCCCTCATTGTAGAGGCGGTACGCGCGCGCGCCACGGTGGGCGAAATCAGTGACACGTTGCAGCATGAATGGAGCACCTACCGCCCGGCCTAGCGCTCCCTCGCGCCTCCAGGGGCGTTGAGTGGGCCGCTCCGCTCGGCTAAGTTATTGACGCTGTAACGCTTGCACACCTTAAACAACGTATGCCGACTTACGAGTTTCGCTGTCCCGATGGCTCGATCATCGAGCGCATCTTCAAGATGTCCGATGTGCCCCAGGAGATTCCGGCTCCAGACGGATCGGGCATGGCCACGCGGGTAATCTCCGGCGGCGCCGGGCTCATCTTCAAGGGCTCCGGTTTCTACATCACCGACTACGGCAAGGACGGCAAGAAGGACCAGCGTGCCGCGACCGCTTCGGGCGAGGGGACCGCTTCCGGCGGCGGTAAGTCGGAATCGGCATCGGCATCGGAGAGCAAGGGGAGTGGCGCGTCGGACTCGAAATCCGAGTCCAAGCGGGACGCCAAGAGCGAGTCCAAGGGCGACTCCAAGGGCGACTCCAAGGGCGACTCCAAGAGCGATACAAAGGGAGCATCCTCGGGAGAGGGTAAGAGCAAGCGCGACGGCGGATCGGGCGCGAAGGGCGGGGCATCGGGCAGCTCCGGTACCTCCGGCGGTTCGGGCGGTTCGGGCTCGAAGGGTTCCTCGTCATCGGGTTCTTCGTCGTCAGGCTCCTCGGAATGACGCCCGAAGTGATCCTGCGCGACGCGCTGGCTTCGGCGTCGCGTGCCATCGGGGCGCCGGAGGAATTCCAGCCGCACCTGGAGCGTCCGCGCGATCCGTCGTTCGGTGACTGGGCCACGAACGCGGCGATGCTGCTGGCGAAGCACCTGCGACGCAAGCCCGCCGACATCGCGCAGGAACTCATCGGGCGGCTCGACGTGGAGCAGGCCGGCGTGCGCGAGGCGTACGTCGCGGGCGCGGGCTTCATTAACTTCCGGCTCGCGGCCGGCGCCGAGGCGTCGGGCATCCAGCGCATCCTCACCGAGGGGCGTGACTACGGCAGCGCGTCCGACGGGGCGAAGCGCGTCGTCAACATCGAGTTTGTCTCTGCCAATCCCACCGGTCCCCTGCATGTGGGGCACGGGCGTCAGGCAGCGTTAGGCGACGCCATCGCCACGCTGCTCGAGCGTGCCGGGTGGGCGGTAACGCGCGAGTTCTACTACAACGACGCCGGCGTGCAGATCGCGAATCTTGCCAAGTCGGTGCAGGCCCGTGTGCGGGAACTCTCGACGGGCGAACTCGAGATTCCCGAGGGCGGATACCACGGCGAGTACATCAAGGAGATCGCGACCGCGTATGTCGCGGCGCATCCCGATGATGCCGAGGGCGCCGACCTGGCCGCCATCCAGCTGTTCGCCGTGGCGGCGCTGCGCCGGGAGCAGGATCTCGATCTCCAGGCGCTGGGCGTGAAGTTCGACGTCTACTATCTCGAATCGTCCCTCTATACCGACGGCAAGGTGGAGGAGGTGGTGCGCATGCTGACCGAGGCCGGCCACACCTTCGAGAAGGATGGCGCGCTCTGGCTCCGCACGACCGACTACGGCGACGACAAGGATCGCGTGATGCGGAAGTCGGACGGCACCTACACATACTTCCTGCCCGACGTGGCGTATCACCTCGCCAAGTGGCGGCGCGGCTTCACGCGCGCCATCGACGTGCAGGGGGCGGACCATCACAGCACCGTCACGCGGGTGCGCGCGGGGCTGCAGGCGTTAGGCGTGGGCATTCCGCCCGAGTACCCCGAGTACGAGCTGCACCAGATGGTGACCGTGATGCGGAGCGGCGAGGAGGTGAAGATCTCCAAGCGCGCCGGCAGCTACGTCACCGTGCGCGACCTGGTGGACGAAGTCGGCCGCGACGCGGTGCGCTACTTCTTCCTGATGCGGAAGTCCGACTCGCAGCTCGTGTTTGATGTAGACGTGGCGCGCTCGCAGAGCGACGAGAACCCGGTGTACTACATCCAGATGGGTCACGCGCGAGTGTGCGGCATCTTCCGCGTGGGGGAGATCGATGCCTCGACGATCGACGGACGCGGGGTGGACTGGGGCATGCTGGTCGAGGATGACGAACGCGAGCTGGTGAAGGCGCTCCTGAGTTATCCGGGACTCGTCGCCGCTGCCACCCGCACGCGCGCGCCGCACCTCGTGGCGTCATACCTGCTGGAGACCGCGCGCCTGGTCCACACCTGGTATCACAAGCATCACGTGCTCGGCGAGGCCGAAGCAGTGCGCTCCGCGCGTCTCGCGCTGGCGCGCGCGGCGCAGGTCGTGCTCGCCAATGGACTGCACATCCTCGGCATCACCGCGCCGGAGCGGATGTGAGCCGCCCTACCATCTTCCTTCTTCGCGCATGACCGTCCTCGTCGTGGGTTCGATCGCGCTGGACTCGGTGGAAACACCCTTTGGAAGGGCCGACGAGGTGCTCGGCGGATCCGGCACCTTCTTCGCCGCGTCGGCGAGCCACCTCACGCCCGTGCAACTGGTGGGCGTGGTGGGGAGCGACTATCCGGTGGAGATGCTCGCGCCGCTTGAAGCGCGCGGGGTGGATCTCGCCGGCGTCGAGCGCGCGGAGGGCGAGTCGTTCCGCTGGCGCGGACGCTACCGTCACGACCTCAACTCGGCCGAGACGCTCGAGACCCGGTTGGGCGTGTTCTCGCACTTCCGACCGAAGATTCCAGAGCAGTTCCGCAACGCGCCGTATGTCTTCCTTGCCAATATCGACCCGCGACTGCAGCTCGACGTGCTCCGTCAGGTGGAACGCCCCAAGCTGGTGGCGTGCGACACGATGAACTTCTGGATCGAGAGCCGGCGCTCCGACCTGCTCGAACTGCTTGGGCACGTGGACGCTGTGCTGCTCAACGACGGCGAGGCGCGCCAGCTGACCGAACATGCCAACCTGGTGAAGGCGGCACGCTGGATCCTCGATCGCGGCCCGACGGTGGTCGTGATCAAGAAAGGAGAGCACGGCGCGTTCATGTTCACGCGCTCGAGCGTCTTCTTCGCGCCCGCCTATCCGCTCGAGGATGTCTTCGATCCCACCGGCGCCGGCGACGCGTTCGCGGGGGGGTTCATGGGATACCTCGCGCGCGCGGGATCGCTGGATGAGGAACACATGCGTCGCGCGGTGGTCTATGGCTCGACCATGGGATCGTTCGCCGTGGAGCAGTTCTCGATCGGCCGACTGCTCGAACTCGAAGAGGGCGACATTGCCGGTCGGCTCGCCGAGTTCCGCCGCCTCGTCGCCTTCGAGGAGGAGTTGTCCGCGTGAGTGAGTCGCCGCAATCCGCGCGTCCGCTGGACTATCGCTCCGCCGGCGTGGACATTGAGGCCGCCGACGACGCCAAGGCGCGCATCGGCAAGCTTGTCGAGTCGACCCGGACCGCGGGGTGCATCGGAGAGTTTGGCGCCTTTGGCGGGATGTTCCGCGCGCCGCAGGGCGGCGACGCCATTCTCGTGGCCAGCGCGGACGGAGTGGGCACCAAGATCAAGGTGGCCATCGAGTCAGGCCGGCACGACACGGTGGGACATTGCCTGGTGAATCATTGCGTCAACGACATCCTGGCGCAGGGGGCCACGCCGCTCTTCTTCCTCGACTACGTCGCGTTCGGCGCGCTCGTGCCGGAGGTCGTGGCCGGCGTCGTGGCGGGCGTGGCCGCGGGCTGCCGCGAGAATGGCTGCGCGCTCATCGGCGGCGAGACCGCCGAGATGCCGGGGCTGTACACGCCCCCCGACTACGACCTGGCCGGCTTCATCGTGGGATCGGTGCGCGACGGGGAGACGTTAGGCGCGCACCGCGTGCAGGACGGCGATGTGCTGGTGGCGTACGAGAGCTCCGGATTGCACACCAACGGCTATTCGCTGGCGCGCCGCATCGTGAGCGATCGCCTGCAGCTCGGCGTGCACGATGCATTTCCCGGCGCAGAGGGCGCGACCGTGGCCGACGTGCTGCTGCGCGTGCACCGGTCGTACCTCGCGGCCGTGCGTCCCGTGTTGCATCGGGTCCGTGCGCTGGCACACATCACCGGCGGCGGCCTGCCCGGTAATCTCAATCGTGCGCTGCCGGCGTCGCTCGATGCCGTCGTCGACACCTCGTCGTGGAAGCTCCCCAACGTGTTTCGCGTGCTGATGGAGGGGGGCGAGGTCGCGCGTGACGAGATGTTTCGCGCGTTCAACATGGGAGTAGGGCTGGTGGCCGTCGTGGCGCCTGACGATGCGCCCGAGATTGTTGCAACCGCTGCGCGTTCTGGTGTAACAGCGTGGAGGGTTGGACATGTCACCAGCGGCACCGGTCAGGTGCACTTTGAAGGAGAGCAGGAATGACGCAGGGAAAAGTGTTGGCCATAGCAGCAGCGTGTTCGTTCGTGTCGATGCCCGTCGCGGCGCAAGCGGGATCCATCGATTCGCAGTGCCGGGCGGGCACGGTGTCGGAGCGCTTCACGCAGGACGCCTGCCAGAAGGCGCTCGACCTCTTTCAGTTCATGGCGCCGCAGCTCGGCATCACCATCGTCGGCGGCAATGCCGTGTTGGGCGAGCATTCGTCCATGCGCGGCCTGGGCCACTTCTCGGTGGGCCTGCGCGCCAACGTCCTCGAATCGAGCCTGCCGCAGGTCGAGAAGCGCTCGCCCGTCATCTCGGGCGCGACAAGCAGTGAGTATCCCGTCTCCAAGCAGGTCATCGGCGCGCCGGCGCTCGACGCCGCGATTGGATTGTTTCGTGGCTTTCCCGTCGGCGGCACGCATGTCCTCGGCGTCGACGGACTCGTGAACCTCGCCTACATCCCCTCCGTGACGGAGCGGGACATCAAGCTCGAGGTGCCCGATGGATCCATCAAGCTGGGCTTCGGCGGACGCGTCGGCGTGATGCAGGAGACCTTCCTCACGCCGGGCATCGCGGTGACGTACCTGCGACGCGACCTGCCCACGATGAACGTCATCGGACAGTCGGGCAGCGACGAGCTCAGAGTGCGGAACATCGACGTGCAGACGGAGGCGTGGCGTGGCGTGATCGGGAAGAACTTCTCGGTGCTGGGTCTTTCGGTGGGCGGCGGACAGGATCGCTACAAGACCTCCGCGATCGCGCAGGCCACGGTGGTGCGCACGGGACTGAGCGTGGACTCCGATGAGGTGGAAGCGCGGCAGAAGGTGACCCGCGAGAACTTCTTCGCCAACGCGTCGCTCAACTTCGCGGTGCTCCGTATCGTGGGCGAGGTGGGGCGCGTCTCGGGTGGGTCGATCAAGACCTTCAACAGCTTCAGCGGCAGCGATGCCAATGACGCCCGGAACTACGCCTCGCTGGGACTGCGGGTGAACTGGTAGGCATGAGCCCGCGCGCGTCACCAGCCACGGGACGGGAACCCGCAGCGGATGACGCGCGCTTCATGCGGCGCGCGCTCGCGCTCGCCGAGCGCGGGTGGGGGCAGGT
>JBDSVW010000355.1:0-5999 GCA_039927015.1 Gemmatimonadaceae bacterium
CGTCTTCTCGTCCTCTCGTCCTCTCGTCCTCCCGTCTTCTCGCCTCTCACTTCCCGTTGAATCCATTCATCGCTGCCAGAATCCCCTCCTTCAGCCACGCCTCCACTCCATCGGCGAGCGTGGGGAGCAGGTCCAGCACCACCTGTCGTTCATCCTGCCCGAAGCGATCGAGCACGAAGTCGGCCAGGTCACCCACGCGACGCTTGTCGTCGATGGGGGCGATTCCCACGCGGAGCCGGGGGTAGTCGCGGGTGCCTAACGTTGCTTCGATGGACTTGAGGCCGTTGTGGCCGCCGGCGCTGCCATTGGCACGAAAGCGGAACGTACCGAGGGGCAGCGCCACCTCGTCGACGACCACCAGGAGATTCTGCAGGCCCGACCAGCCGAGTCGCCGCATGTAGGGGCGAACGGCGACACCGCTCAGGTTCATGAACGTCTGGGGCTTCACGAGCCGCGTGCGGCTTCCTCCCACGCGGCCATCCGCGACGAGGGCTTCGCCGTCCTTGCGCCACCCGTCGAAATGCCAAACGTCGGCGAGGTGGTCGATGAGCCACCAGCCGACGTTGTGCCGTGTCAGTTCGTACTTCTTCCCCGGATTGCCGAGGCCGACGATGACGTTCATCGTCAGGCGAGCTACTTCTTGTTGGCTTCCGCCTCTTCCTCAGCCTTCTTGGCGCGGATGACCTCGGGCTCGGCGCCCTCCGTCTCCTCTTCGACCGGCGTGACCTCTTCGGTGGCCTTCGAGGCGCTGACCGTCAGCACGGTGTCTGCCTCGCCCGTGAGCACTTCGACGCCCGCGGGAATCGCCAGGTCGCTCACGTGCACGGAGCCGCCGATGTTGATCTCGGTGACATCCACCTCGATGCGGTTCGGGATGTCGGCCGGGTCCACCGAGACTTCGAGGTCGGTGAGCACCTGGGTCAGGATACCGCCGTTCATGCGAACGCCGATCGAGACACCGGTGAGCACGATCGGCACCTTGACCGTCACCTTCTCACCGGCGACCAGTTCCTGGAAGTCGACGTGGATGATGGCGCGCTTGACCGGGTGACGCTGCACCTCGCGGATCAGCGTGCGCGAGACCGAGCCGTCGACGGAGAGCTCGATGACGGTCGTGTCGGCGGAGACGTGCTCGAGGAGCCGTCCGAGTTCACGCGCGTCGATCGAGAGCGCCTGCGGCGCGCGGGCATGCCCGTAGATCACGGCGGGGAGCTTGCCGTCGCGGCGAAGCGAGCGGGCGACGCCTTTGCCGGTGTCGGTACGAGCCGAAGCGGAGAGTGATGCGGTTGCCATAGGGAACTCTGGACGAGAAGACGAGAAGACGAGAAGACGAGAACTGCTAATCAAACAATGAGCTGACGGACTGTTCGCTGTGCGTGAAGCGAATCGCTTTCGCCAGCAATTCACCGACGGACAGCACCGTGAGCCGATCGAATAACTTCGATGGGTCCAGCGCGATCGAGTCGGTGACCACCACTTCGGTAATCGGTGCGTTCTTGAGGCGCTCCACGGCGGGGCCGGAGAGGAGCGCATGCGTGGCGCACACGAAAATATCCTTCGCACCGAGCGCCTTGAGCGCGCGCGCGGCTTCACACACGGTACCGGCGGTATCGATCATGTCGTCGGGACTGATGCAATCCTTCCCTTCGACATCACCCACCACATTCACGACCTCCGAGACATTGGCCGACGGACGACGCTTGTCGATGATCGCGAGGGTGGCATTCAATCGCTTGCCGAATCCCCGCGCCATTTTCGCGGAGCCGACATCCGGCGCCACGATCACCAGGTCACTGAGGTGCTTCTTCTTGAAATGATTCACCAGAACCGGGGCGGCGTAGAGGTGATCGACTGGCTTGTCGAAGAACCCCTGCAACTGGTGCTGGTGAAAATCCAACCCGAGTACCCGGTCGGCGCCCGCCTTCTCGATCATGTTGGCCATGAGTTTGGCTCCGATCGCGACACGAGGCTGGTCCTTCCGGTCCTGCCGTGAGTAGCCGTAGTACGGCATGACACACGTGATGCGCGCCGCCGACGCCCGTCGCGCCGCATCCATCAGGAGCAGGAGCTCCATGATGTTCTCGGCGGGCGGGTTGGTCGGCTGGACGATGAAGACGTCCGCACCGCGGATATTCTCATCAATGCGTACGAAGATCTCGCCATCGGCAAATTTCGTGGCGGTGACCTTCGCGAGGTCGACCCCGAGACTGCGCGCGATCTCTTCGGCGAGTCCTCTGTTGGCGTTTCCGGCAATCAGTTTGAAGCCGCGAAGAACGCCGGGCAGATGGTCCATTGCCGTAGAGCCTTTAAGCCTAGTGGAGACAGGAAGTCGTGTCAACGCGTGCAGGGGGAGGCGGGGCGGCGTCCTCTTGCACAGCATCTCTCGCGAAAGCCCCGAAACATACGCGTCCGCGCAGAGTGCGATCAAGGCGCTGGCGAAGTCTCTCCGTGGCATTGGGCGCAACTCACCAAGCCGCCGTGTCCGGAAGGCGCTGCCGGAGTAGACGGGGCTCTTTCGCGACAGCGAGCGGGTTTTGCGGCGTCGCGACGGCACTCGTGGCTGGAGATGCATGCGATCCGCGGCGATCCGCGGCGATCCGCGGCGCTCAGCGGCGGTGAGCCTGGAGGGAGACAGTCGCGGTCGTCGCCAGGGCAGATGAGCGACGCCCGCGGAGCGGGCTATCGCCGGCATCTCAACGTCCCCGGCGGAGGGCCGTGCGTCGCGTTCACATAGCCCCTGATGGAGTCGAACCATCGTCACCGGCTCCAAAGGCCGGGGTAATAGCCGTTATACGAAGGGGCCCCACTCACCGATCGCCAAAGCTAGTCGTCGATTCGGACCGGCTCAACGGCTTGGGCGGTGAACGTCTGGTGGATGCGCGGCGCCTGATCATAAAGATCAGGCAGCGCCGCACCCGTTTCGCCTGGGGGCGGTTCACGCCGCGGCAGCGCGAAGATGGTGGCGCCCGATCCGCTCATGAGGATCAGATCGAAGTCGCCGGCGCTCGGCGTCCCGCGCAGCGCGCGCAGGGTCGCTTCGATGGGCGATGCGTGGGCACACACGACGCGCTCGAATTCGTTGAACGCGAGCCCCTCGACGTTGCGCCACGCGCTCAGTTCCTGGACGGAGTACACCATCGGCACGGACGCCGCGGCGCGAGACTCGGCGAGCCACTGGTACGCGTCGCGCGTGACCACGCCGAACGGGAAGACAAAGAGCAGGCAGGGGCGTGACTCCAGGGGAGCGAGCGCGAGCAGGCGCTCGCCACGTCCCCACGCCAGCGCCAGGGTGGACTGCTCCTGCGTAAGGAACGGAATGTCGGCGCCGAGACTGGCAGCGAGTCGCAGGAGACTCGTCGGAGGCAGCGGCTTTTTTGCAAGGGCATTGAGCGCACGCAGGACGCCCCCGGCATCGGCACTGCCGCCTCCGAGGCCCCCTCCCACAGGGATGCGCTTCGTGATCTCGATGGCAAAGCCGTCGGGCCAACCGGCGGCGTCGCCGAACGCGACCGCCGCCCGCCATGCCAGGTTCTCCTCGACCGGGCCGAGCCCTGCGGCCGGCATGGTGGGCCCATCGCAATCGAGCGACCGGCCGCGGGCCACTGCGCGAACGGTGATGTCGTCGCCTAACGCGAGCCGGCAGAAGAGCGTCTCGATCTGGTGGTAGCCACTCGCCTCCCGCGCCAGCACGCGCAGGAAGAGGTTGACCTTCGCCTGCGCCACGACTGAGGCGCGGCGCGCCGCACTCACTTCACCTCGGCCGAGGTGGTGGCGGCCGGTCGCGGCGCCGCTTCCGCGTCCTGGCCCAGCTCCCTGAACTTCATACCTAACTTTCCGAAGTAGTAGAGTCCGATCAAGGTGATGGGCAGGAACGAGAGCAGGTGGAAGCCAATGGCCCAGCTCACAGCCAGGTCGCGCGGAATCCCATAGAGGCTCAGGCCCTCGACCGCGAAGAACTCGAAGACGCCGAAGAAGCCGGGAGACGACGGGAGGGCGACGCCGACGGCAATGATCCCCATCAGCACCACGCCCGCCGTGAAGGGCGCGTCGATGCCCACCGCGAGAAAGCCGATCCAGAAGGCGAGGGCGTTGCACAGCCACATCACCACGCCCCATGCGAAAACGCGGGCGAAGCGTCCCGGACTGCGCAACGCGCCAAGACCCGACATGAAGGATTCGAGCAGCGCGCGCCCTTTCTCCTCGAACCGCGGCGCGATGCGGCCGACGATCGCGTGCCAGATGCTGAGGACAAGCTTGGGCGACCACGCCATCGTGATGAGCGCCGTGAGCGCCCCCACGGCCACCACGCCGGCCAGGAGCGCCGCGCGGTTGATGGGTTGGCCGCCGATGGTCGTGCCCGCGGGGAAGTTCGAGGCCAGCATGGCGATGACCAGCAGGAAGACGACCACCACCGCGTCGAAGATCCGGTCGACCGCGAGCGAGGCGAAGGCGGCCGCGAAGTTCACGCGTGAGTCCTCCTTCGTGATGGCGTACGCCCGTGCCAACTCGCCCGCGCGCGCCGGCACCACATTGTTCACCATCATCCCGATGGCGGTGGAGCGCCAGAGTGCGCCGAACGAGATGTCCATCGCCACGGGCTCGAGGATCACGCGCCACCGGAGTGCGCGCAGCGGAAAGATGATCGTCGCGACCGCCGCCGAGAGCAGGAAGAGCGAGAGGCTCGACCCCCGCAGCACGTGCCAGACGTCGGTGAAGGACACCCCGCTCAGCGTCCACACCAGGAACGCCACGCTCAGCACGAAACCGAGCGCGCCGCGCCATCCGATCTTCATTGTTCGTTACTCCGTGCTGGCGAGGTCGAGGAGATCAAAGATCTCCTGCAGGACGACATGGTCGGTGACGTCCCGCGCGCGCATGTCGTCGCGCACCTGGACCGCGCGACGCAGGGCCGACTGCCCGCGGAACAGGAGAGCTTCTATGGGAACGATCTTATCGTCGTCCACCGAAGTAGGCTCGCTAAGCGGTGCTTCCTCCAGCGAGTGGAAGCCGGCAATGCCTTCCTGCAGCAAGGCTTGCAGCTCGCGGCCGCTCGGCGTCGCGGTCGCCCGACGCGACAGGCCATTTGCGCGTGGCGGCGCTGCGGCCGGTGCTTCCTCGGCCGGTGCCGCCGACGCTTCTGTCGCCCGCGCTTCCGACGCCGGCGCTTCCGCGGCCGGTGCTGCTGCGGCCGGCGCGTCTGCGGCCGGCGCGTCTGCGGCCGGTGCCTGACGACTCGGCGTCGCGATGGCGGGCATCACGGTAGGCGTGGCCGAATGCGGTGCGCTCGGAAGGGGCACATTCGAGGCTTCGGTGCGGGATTCCTCCACTGTCGATGGGGCCGGGACGGGAGACTCGGCCTCCGCCTTGCCGGCTACGGCCAGGTTGGCCAACGGAGTATTCCGCCGCACCCGCTCGAGAATGGCGAGCCGGTGCTCGATGTCGTGCAGGGCACCGTGCGCCGACGTGGCCGGGGCGGCGGGATCGAGCAGGAGCGAAGATCCCGCGTCGAGCGCGTCGAGGTGCATGCCATCCATCAGCAACGCTTCGCGCGCCGCTTCGCCAAAAAACGATCCGACCTGGTGCGCCCCGAACGACGCCGAGACTCGCTCGATCTCCAGCAGTTCGCTGCGCAACTCCCGGGCGACGCGATCGCGCGTTGAGGCGTCGGCGGCTGCCCGTGCGTCGGCCAGCAGCCGTTGCACGTGCTCGGCGCGCATGGCGACATCCTGCCGGAATCGTTGTTCCGGGTCCATGGGCGGCGTCGTCGCGCGCTGCACCACCCCGGGGCCACCGTCGGAGTAGAACAGTTCATCGATGGGCACGATGCGTTCCGCTTCCTCGATCGGAGCGGCCGACTCCAACGCTTCGACGGACTGCGAGAAACGCGTGACGGCCACGTCCATGTCGCCGCCGCGCATGTCGCCGCCGCGCATGTCGCGGCCGCGCGTGTCGTCCGCGCGGCGCAAGCGCTCGGAGGCCTTGCGAAGCACTGCCGCGGC
>JBDSVW010000356.1:0-5160 GCA_039927015.1 Gemmatimonadaceae bacterium
TCGCTCACCCTGCTGGTGCGCCGCGGCGCCGGCCTGGAGGTCGAGGTGACCGGGTTGGATGCGGCAACGCTCGCCGCGGTGTTGCCCGCGGTGCTGCGGGTGGCCGACGCATGATCGGGCTGGCGGGCGGCCGCGCGATCTATCTTGCGACCGGGGTCACCGATCTCCGGCGCGGCGTGACGGGCCTCTACACGCTCATCCTCGAGCAGCTCGCGCAGGAGCCGCTGAGCGGCGCCGTCTTCGGATTTTGCAATCGGCGACGCGATACGATCAAGCTCTTTTGCTTTGAGACCGGCGGAGTATGGGTCTGCGCCAAGCGGCTCGAGCAGGGCACGTTTCGCTGGCCCGCGGCCGGCGCGCGCAGCGTGCAGCTGACGCCGACGGACCTGCAGCTGCTGCTGAGCGGGATCGATCCGGCGCGCACCCGACTCCGTGGGTGGTGGCAGCCGGTGCCCACGCGGGATGGGCGTTAGGCGTTAGGCATTCGCGCTGGCGCAAACGGCCGAGCGATGGTATGTTCGGCCGCGTATGCCATCGCCTGCGCCGCTGTCGCCCCTCGCCGTCGACCCCGCGTCCGATCCGGCTGCGCTGCGCGCCCGCGTCCACGTGCTCGAGGCCGCGCAGGCGGCGTGGCACACGGAGCAGCAGCGCCTCCGGTTGCGCATCCAGGACCTCGAGCAGCAGTTGCAGCGCCGCCTGCGGCCCGCGGCATCGCCGCCGCCGGTGGGGCTGCTGTCGCTCTTTGGGGAGACGCCCCTGCCGTCGCTGGACGCGCCGACCGACGCGCGGCCCTCGGCGGCGCGCGCGCGCAGCGGGCCTGCGACACCGCGCGCCCACGCGCCCGGCCCGCAGCCGCTGGATCCCGCGCTCCCGCGCGAAGTGATCGCGCTGCCCGATCCCCCGGCGGCTACGCGGATCTGCGCGGACACCGGCGTCCCGCTGGTGCCGGGGTTCACCCAGGAGCTCGAAGTGCTTGCCCGGCGCCCGGCCGTGTATTTCGTGAAGCGCTACACGCGCACGGTGTGGGTGAGTCCCGCGAAGTCGGCCCCCCGCATGACGCCCTGGCCGGCCGACGTCCTCCCCCGCGCCCGCATGCACGCGAGTGTCGTCGCCCACATCGCCGCGGCGCACTTCAGTGAGCACGTGCCGTACTACCGCCTCGAGCAGCAGCTGGCCCGCACCGGCGTCGCCCTCGCCCGCAGCACGCAGGTGTCGCTGATGACGCAGCTCGACACCCTCGTTGCGCCGCTGGTCGCGCACCTCAACGCCCTGGTGCTGGGGAGCGGCTACGTGCATCTCGACGCGACCCCGGTCGACGTGTGCGATCCCGCGCGCCCCGGGGCCGCGCGGACGGCGACGCTCTGGGCCTATCGCGCGCGCAGTCGAGATCCCGCGGTCGAGGGGCTCGTCTGGTTCGACTACCAAGCGACCAAATCGCCGCAGCATCCGCGCGCGCTGCTGCAGGCGGCGGCCTATCGCGGCGTCGTGCAGACCGATGGCGCGGCGGGCCTCGACGCGCTCGGGCCCCCCGAGCACATCACGCACCTCGGGTGCTGGGCGCATGCGCGCCGGTATGTCGCGGAGGCCGTCCGTCTCGGCGATCCGCGCGCGCCCGCGTACCTGGCGCTCATCGACCGCCTCTTCCGGCTCGATGCGCGGGCGCGTCGCCGCGTGCGCGCCGCGCCGCCGGCGACACGCGCCGCCGTGGCCACGCGCGTGGCGACGTGGCGCGCGCGCTTCAGCGTGCCGCTCGTGGACGCCCTCGTCGCGCGGGCCACGACGGACATCCTCCCGCTGCCGCCCAAGAGCGCCCTCGCGGTCGCGTTAGGCTACCTGCTCGGCCAACGCGCGTCGCTCCGGCGCTGTGTCAGCACGCCCGACGCGTACCTCGATAACAACGCCGCGGAGAACGCGATCCGCCCGCTCAAGCTCGGGGCCAAGAACTGGCTCTTCGTGGGGCATCCCGACGCCGGCCCGCGCCTCGCCCACCTCTTCACGCTCGTCGAGAACGCGCGGCAGGCGGGGCTCGACATCGAAGCCTACCTGCTGGATCTCCTCACGCGCCTGCCGACCCACTCGGTCCGGCGACTCGGCGACTGGCTGCCCACCGCCTGGCAGCGCGCCCGCACCGACGGCATCCGGCTCTAACCAAAGTCGCGACACCCTTTCGTCCTCACGCCTGACAGACGGTGTGTCAACGCGTGCGGGTTGAACGCATACGACTCGGTAAATCGGGAATTCCTCATCGGTGATGCCTCCACGTCAGCACCCCCGAAAGTCTACTGCCGACTGTCTACTCGATAGGGGAGCTTACCCACCGGCCTCGAGTCCGCGCGTCACTGGGTCGCTCGTTTCGTCGCCTGGTAAAACGGCGAGCATCGGCACAGCGCCATCCGATTCGTCACGCCTGCTGAGCGGCACGTCGGCGCGGACGTCGCAATTCTGGCGCGTCGCCATGTGCTGTACGAACGCGCGCGTCGCCACAAACCCGAGCGGTGGTCGCGAGGCACACGTAACTGGGCACCGATTCAACACGTGGTACTCAACCCGCCATCCTCGCAGTCCATCCGGTACGCGGACCCGTGATCGTCAGCGCCATCTATCTTGACACCCACCGCCGGACACTTGTGTTCGCCATCATCCCGGCTCCTCACACGCTGACAAGCGACCGTCTACGCGGACGCCGATACGACAAGCTCGTTGACTCGGACGCGCTCCAATATCTCAGGAATTTTTCTGAGATCTCGGGTCACTCGTTGCACGAACGACAGTCTCGTTTCCTTCACACGGTGAAATGACCTTCGGTCTAACGCGGTGGCCGTTACGTAAGGTGCGTACGCGGCGATGTATTCGTCGAAGATATCATTCCCGGTGCTCTTTTGATCGAGCTGCCTTAGTCGCTGTATTACGAGTTGTTCGTGTGCTTCATGCATCGGGAGCGCCGCCAAGCCACCCGAGCGATCGAGGATCTCACTTGCTGTAAGTCCTTCACCGTAAGAAGGCGCGCGGATGCGAAATTCTTTCAAGTGACGCTCCACTGCCAGGATTATGGGCAGCCCGGGTTTACTGATCAGTGCAGCGTCCGTTTTCATCATCGATGCCTCCGCCCCATACGCTGCCACTTTGAGAAAGTCTCGTCGCATGTCCTGCAGCTGGGATATTGCTCCGAGCATCTCCACTGGACCTCCTCCTTCTGGTCCGACGTGATAGCCCCAGTCTGCGGTCGATGTTGCAAACACTCGTGGCGGCCTTCTAACCCTTCCGGTCGCCCGGGCCACAACAACAGCGATCTCCTCGTCCTGAACGTTCTCGACGGGATTCAGCAAGACCCAGGGCACGCTACGCAACAGCTCTCGAACCTTGTCTACGCTCTGGAACTCTGGAGCTGCGAGCTCAAGAAGGTGATACGTCGAAATCGCTAGCTTCGCTTTGCCGGCAGCCAGCAGAGCACGGATGCAACGGGCGCCTTCAGTGTCGGGGAATTTGGCAATCTCCGAAAGGTGATTCGTGTCCAGATTGAGTGTATAATCTTTCACGCAAGTAATGGTGTGCGCCTAACGTAAAGTTTACAGGGACCTGTACGGAATTCTGTGTGTGGGGCCATACGCTGAGCAACGGAGGAAGGTATGGCCAGACCACGGAAGCAGGGCGGCAGCGCCGAGCGCCCGGTCTTCGACCCGGACGCGCTGGATGCGTTGATCGGGGAGCGGCGGACGCTGGACGACGTCGACGAGCTGTTTCGGCAGATGAAGAAAGCGGTGATGGAGCGCATGCTGCGCGGGGAGTTGACCCACCACCTGGGCTACGCCGAGGGCGCGCCGAAACCGGCGACGTCGCCCAATCACCGCAACGGGAGCACACCGAAGACGGTGCTGACCGAGGAGGGGGCGATCCCGCGCGCGATTCCGCGGGACCGGGCGGGGAGTTTCCGGCCGCAGTTGGTGCCGACGGGCGTGCGCCGGCTGCCGCGCTTTGACCAGAACGTGCTCTCGCTCTACGCCCGGGGGATGAGCGTGCGCGAGATCCAGGAGCATCTGGAGGAGCTCTATCAGGTCGAGGTGGCGCCGACGTTGATCAGCGCCGTGACGGACGAGGTCCTCGAAGAGGTCGCGGCGTGGCAACAGCGCCCGCTGGAGCGCTGCTATCCGGTGGTCATCTTCGACGCCTTGCGCGTGAAGATCCGGGACGAAGGCGTGGTGCGGAACAAGGCCGTCTATCTGGCCCTGGGAATTCAACTGAACGGCGAGAAGGACGTGCTGGGGATCTGGCTCGAGCAGACGGAGGGGGCCAAGTTCTGGCTGCGGGTGATGACGGATCTCAAGGCGCGCGGGGTGGAGGACGTCCTGATCGCGCTCATCGACGGGCTCACGGGCTTTCCCGAGGCGATCCACGCCGTGTTTCCGCAGACCCAGATCCACTCCTGTGGCGTCGACCTGGTGCGCCGCAGTCTGGCCTTCGTCTCGTACAAGGACCGCAAGCGCATCGCTGCGGCGCGGCGCACGATTTACCGGGCGGACACCCTGGCCACCGCCGAGGCCGCGCTGCACGCCTTCGCGGCCAGTCCGGACGGCCAGCACTATCCGACGATCGCGCCGATCTGGGAGCGCCAGTGGGAGTACGTGGTGCCCGCGTTCGCGTATCCTCCGGCGCTCCGCCGGATTCTCATGACGACGAACGCCATCGAGTGCGCGCACATACAACTCCGGAAGATCCTCAAGACGCGGGGGCACTTTCCGACGGACGAGGCGGCGCTCAAGCTACTCGACGTCGCGCTCTTTCGTGACGTTCACGCGACTACGGCACGAACTTCCGCCCCTCCTCCATCAACTTCCGCGCAAAATACGTAAACTCCAGCGCCGTCGTATGCGCCTGCTGCTTCGCATTAGCCCCCGACCCATGCCCTCCCTCGATCACCTCATGAAAGAGGTACGGCAACCCCATCTCCGACATCTTCGCCGCGAACTTCCGCGCATGCTGCGGCCCGACGCGATCATCCTTGGTGGTGGTCCAGATGAGTGGCTCCGGATACTTCACACCGGGCTTCAGGTTGTGATACGGCGAGATGCTCGCGAGGAATGCGCGTTCCTTGGGATTGGAGACGCTGCCGTACTCACCGACCCATGAAGCACCCGCCTGGATTTGCTCGAAACGCAGCATGTC
>JBDSVW010000357.1:0-7893 GCA_039927015.1 Gemmatimonadaceae bacterium
ACCACCTGCGACGCCACGCCTGCCGCGAGAATAACCAGCGCGTACAGGTGCAGGCGGGGCAGGAGCATCAACACGTCGAAGGCGGCCAGGAAGCTGCCGGTGAAGACGGCGACCATCCAGGCCGTAGAGCGCGCGTGAAGGCGGCCTGCCGCCCATGCCAGAAGTATCAGGGGCGCGAACAGCAGCAATGCGGAAACGGGCCCGAGCCAGACCGAGGCGGGATTGATGAAAACGGGCTCCGGCACCAGGCGCCTGGCGACGAGGCGGAGCGCGAGTTCCCCTATGCCCGCCAGGAGCGCACTCCAGAGAACGAGCGTGATGACGCTGGTCGACGCCGGCCGGGCCGTGGTGTGTGCTGCCGAATTCACCGGGATGAGAGCAGGAGGAGGGAGGACTTAGCGGGGTCAGACCTCCGCCGGAGGCGCAAAGAGTAACCGCCGGTTCGGCGCTCCGCGACCGCGCGAACGACGAGAGGGTCGCAGCGCGGGTGGCTCCTGCCAGCGGGGGCGCCGTGCGCCGGCCTAGTGTGGCAGCCGCTCGCGCAGCAATCCGTAGACCCAGGTCCCGGCAATCGCGCTTGCCAGCGCAGCGGCCATCACCGGCACTCCCGCGCCGATGAGCGCCAGCAGGGGGCCGGGGCAGGCGCCCGTGAAGGCCCAGCCGATGCCGAACGTCACGCCACCCGCGATGTAGCGCGTGCCCGAGCCCATCTCCTTCGGTGGAATCTCGATGGGCACGCCCGAGAGTGCCCGCAACTGACGCCGCTTGATGAACTGGACGGTGACAATGGCCGTCGGAATCGCCGTGGCGAAAACGCCGTACATGTACCAGGCCTGAAAACGGAACATCTCCTGGATGCGGAACCACGAGATGACTTCACCCTTGGTGAGGATGATGCCGAACAGGATGCCGAGCAGCAGGTACACCCACAGCGACGGTTCCGGACGCGCGCCAGCGCGCGGGGCATTCGAGGGCTCGCTGTGGCGCGGCGAGGAGTGGGGCAGGGTCGGCGCGCTCATGCGAGAATCATCGGAATAAGGACCATCGTGCCGATCACGCCGCCGGCGAAGAAGCTGCACAGTGCGATGACCGACGGCAGCTGCAAGTCGGCGAGGCCGGCCAGTCCATGCCCCGAGGTGCAGCCTCCAGCATATGCGGCGCCGAATCCCACCAGGAATCCACCGCCGAGAATCATCACGGCCCCGCGCAGCGTGGTCAGGAACTGCCAGCTGAAGATCTCGCGCGGTGCCAGGCCCGTGAGATCGTGTACGCCTAGCGCGCCGAGTGAGGCCTGCGTGGCTGGGGCGAGTGCGATCGGATCGGGATTGGCCAGGAAGCTTGTCGCGATCGCGCCTCCGATGAGGATGCCGACGCCGAACGCGAGATTCCAGGCGCCTTTGCTGCGCCAGTCGTAGCGGAAGAAGTCGCTCCAACGGGGGAGTGCCATCGCGCAGGCGTGACGGAGATTGGCGGATACGCCAAGCAGGCGGTTGCCAACGATGAGCATGATGGCGGGAAAGAGTCCCACCAGGAAACCCGTGACATACCATGGCCACGGGCCCATGAGTTGGATCAGCATTCGTGTAGGAGCAGGGAGCAGGAGAGCAGCAACGTTCGTTGTATCCCGGAGACTAATCAGGGGAGTGGCGCAACGGGTTCCGACGTGGCCCCCCGAAAACGGCTCCGTAATGGTGGGCTCCCTGCAGCACTAGTAGACTGTGAGGATGCGCCCGTGTGGGAGCGCTGGCCCTTTATTCCGAGCATGCACGTCAGTAACCAGTTTCTCCGTAAATGGATGAGTCGCCGGCGAACTCCGCCGGGATCGCTTGAGGTCCTACCGGACGTGTACAGTCCGGAACTCGGCAACAGGCGGGACATTCTCGTCTACCTGCCCGCCAGCTATGGCAAGACTGACCGCGCGTATCCTGTGCTCTACATGCACGACGGGCAGAACCTGTTCGACCCTACGACGTCTTTCGCGGGCGAATGGGGGGTGGATCAGGCCATGGCGCGGGCGCCCCGGAAGGGGAGACGCGCCATTGTCGTGGGGATCCCGAACATGGGCGTAGACCGGATGCGCGAGTACTCGCCATTCGTGGATCCCGTGAATGGGGGCGGGCGCGGGGATGCGTACCTGGAGTTCCTGCTGAAGACCGTGAAGCCGATGATCGATGCGAACTACCGCACGCTGCCCGACGTGGAGCACACCGGTATCGCGGGGTCATCGCTGGGCGGGTTGATCTCGCTGTATGCCTTCTTCCGGGAGCCGCAGGCGTTCGGCTTCGCAGCGGTCATGAGTCCGGCGCTGTGGTTTGCCGAGCGTGCCATCTTCCGGGCAGTGGAGCGCGCGCCGTACGTTGGCGGACGGCTCTATCTGGACGTGGGAATGCGCGAGGGGGAGGTGACGCTCTCCAACGCGCGCGCGATGCGCGATCTCCTGCTGTCCAAGGGCTACGAGCTGGGCAAGTCGCTGTCGTGGGTACAGGACGCGAAGGGAATGCATAACGAGGCCGCGTGGGGCCGCCGCATCCGGAAGGCGCTGCCCTTTTTGTTGAGTGGAGATCCGGGCTCTGGCTGAGGAGGGCTGCGGCACGGCCACCGGCGCGGCTTGAGTCGTTCATCAATCACTACAAGCCAATCGATGAGCATCGCATGAGCACACGAATGAACGGGCACCACCACGTCTGGCACTCCCCCTCGGTCGGCCGCGCGATGCACGTGCGCTGGTTCGGGCACGCGGGGGCGCGGCTCATCGCGTTCCCGACGTCGATGGGCGATCATGACGAGTGGCCCAACCGGTACATGCCCGATGTGCTGCGCGAACACATCCAGCGGGGCTGGCTGCAGCTGTGGTGCGTGGACAGCAACCATGACATGAGCTGGTATGACAAGAGCGTGCATCCCGGCGAGCGCGCGTGGCGGCACCTCAAGTACGATGCGTACCTGCACGACGAGTTGCTGCCCTTCACGCAGCATGTGAACGGCAACCCGTTCGTGATCATGACCGGCGCGTCGTTCGGGGCCTTTCACGCGATGAGCTTCGGCCTGCGCCACCCGACGATGGTGCACCGCATTGTCGGCATGAGCGGCATGTACGATATCCGGGGCATGACCGGCGACTACTCGGACGGCACGGTCTACGCCACCAATCCGTACGAGTTCGTGACCAATGAGTGGGATGACCATCGCCTGGCCGCCATGCGCCGGCAGGACATCATCCTCGCCATCGGCCGCGGCGATCCCCAGTATGAGCAGAACCTCGGTTTCTCGGGCGTGTTGTGGAACAAGGGCATCGGCAACGCGCTGCGCGAGTGGAACGGCTTCGCCCACGACTGGCCCATCTGGGAGCGCATGATCGTGAAGTATGTCGGCGGCCACGACTAATCTCGTCTTCTCGTCTTCTCGTCTTCTCTAATCTCAGAACTCATGTCCAAACGTGTCGGACTCGTCGTCGGCCGGGAGTGGAGCTGGCCTCCGGCGTTCATCAAGGAGGTGAACGAACGCGATGCCGGCGTGGTCGCGGAGTTTGCCACCATCGGTGGTGAGCACGCGGACGGTCCCGTGCCCTACGACGTCCTGATCGATCGCATCTCGCATGAGGTGCCGATGTACCGTTGCTTCCTCAAGAAAGCGGTGCTGGAAGGGAGGACGGTGATCAACAACCCGTTCATGTGGACTGCCGACGACAAGTTCTTCGAGGCGGCACTGGCGGAGAAGCTGGGCGTGGCGTCGCCCAAGACGGTGCTGCTGCCGAACAAGGATTACGTGCCCGGTATCCTGCCCTCGGAGTCGCTGCGCAACCTGCGGTATCCGCTCGATTGGAAGGGGATCCTGGACTACGTGGGCCTCCCGTGCGTGCTGAAGGACGCACACGGCGGCGGGTGGAAGGAGGTGTATATCTGCCGCTCGATGGAGGAGCTGATTGAGAACTACAACACCTCGGGACTCCTGACGATGATCGTGCAGGAGTTCATCGAGTGGGACCAGTTCGTGCGCTGCCTCTGCCTGGGCCAGGAGGAGGTGCTGCCCATGCAGTACGACCCCAAGGCGCGGAAGTACATCGTGGACGACGATTACCTCGCGCCCGCCATGCGCGAGCGGATCGTTCGCGACTCGCGCACGCTCTGCCACGCGTTAGGCTACGACATGAACTCCCTGGAGTATGCGATCAAGGACGGGGTGCCGTACGCGATCGACTTCATGAACTGCGCCCCCGACATGGACATCAACTCGCTCACGCCGGGCTACTTCGAGTGGGTGGTGAAGGGCATGGCCGATCTCGCCATCCGGCTGGCGCACGCGCCGCGCCGCACGGCGGTGGAGGCGGGGTGGGGGGCGCTGTTTGGGGCAACGAGGTAGGAGAAGACGGGAAGACGGGAAGACGAGAAGACGAGAGGTATCATTCTGACTGAACTCATTCATCGCTATCATGAGCTGCTCACTCCGGAGGTGGCGGAGGAGACGCATCAGCACATCGAGTCCGTGCTGCTCCGGCGGGGGCTGGCGTTCGGCGATCGGGCGCTGTGCACGGTGTTGCGGCCACGGTTCACCACGCCGCGCGAGCTCGCCTCGCTGCAGTCGCGCATCATGCCGCTCATGCGGGCCTTCCAGTCGGCGTATGCCAGGGCCCTCGCCGACCGCGACTTCCGCGCGCAGTTCGGGTTGCTCGACTGGGAGGAGACGCTGCTCGGCGACCCCCCGAGCTACGGCTGGCAGTCGCCCACGTCGCGGCTCGACTTCTTCTATGTGCCGGGCTCGGGGCAGCTGGGACTCACCGAATACAACGGCGAAACCCCGGCGGGTGCGGCCTACTGCGATGCGCTGAGCGAGATCTTCCTCGACTCGGCCGCCATGCGCGAGTTCTCGCGGCATCACGAGATCATGTCGCTGCCGTGCACGCCGGGAGTCGTTGGCTCGATCCTGGAATCCTACCGCGAGTTCTCCGGCACCCGGGCGAAGCCTCGCATCGCGATCCTCGACTGGGACGACCTGCCCACGCGCAGCGAGTTCGAGCTCTACCAGCGCCACTTCGATGCCATGGGCCTCGAGTCGGTGATTGATGACCCGCGCCGCTGCGAGTATCGCGACGGCAAGCTATGGGTGAAGGGCAAGCCGGCCGACCTCATTTACAAGCGCGTACTCATCAGCGAACTGGTGGAGACGTGCGGGCTGGAGCACGACGTGGTGCGCGCCGTGCGCGACGGCGCAGTGTGCCTCGCCAACGGATTCCGCTCCAAGATCCTGCACAAGAAAGCCTCGCTGGCCGTGCTGAGTGACGAACAGAACGCCGCCATCTTCCGCCCCGACGAGCTGGAGGCGATCCATGACTGCGTGCCCTGGACGCGCGTGGTGAGCGAGCGTCGCACCACGATGGGCGGTGACACGATCGACCTCGTGCCCTGGATGATGCAGCACAAGGACGACCTGGTCCTCAAGCCTAACGACGACTACGGGGGCAAGGGCATCACCCTCGGCTGGACGGCGAGTGACACCGAGTGGGAGACAGCGGTAAAGGACGCGCTGGTGCACCCCTTCATCGTCCAGAAGCGCGTCGCCATTCCCAGTGAGGCGTACCCGAGCTGGGTGGACGGGCGCCTGCACATTCTCGATCGCATGCTCGACACCGCGCCGTTCATCTCGCATGGCCAACACATGGAAGGCGTGCTCACGCGGCTCTCCACGTCGGCCCTGCTCAACGTGACGGCAGGGGGCGGCAGCACCGTGCCCTGCTTCGTCGTGCAGCCCCACACCTAGTCTTCTTCCCTTCTTCCGCCTCCATATGATGAAAGCACCTAGCCTCACGCTCGGCGTCGAAGAGGAATACCAGATCATCGATCCTGTCACTCGCGAACTGCAGTCGTACATCACGCAGATTCTCGAGTCCGACCACATGGTGCTGGAGCAGATCAAGCCGGAGCTGCACCAGTCGATCGTCGAGGTCGGCACAACCATCTGCAAGACGCCGCAGGAGGTCAAGGCGCAGCTCATCCAGCTGCGAGCGGGCGTGATGGAGCTGGCTGCCCGGCGTGGGCTCAAGATCGCGGCGGCGGGCACGCATCCGTTCTCCAACTGGGCGGAGCAGGAAATCACGCAGCTCGACCGCTACATCGGCACGAAGGAAGCCATGCAGCAGCTCGCGCAACAGCTGCTGATCTTCGGCACGCATGTGCACGTCGGCATCGAGGACAAGGCGTTCCTCATTGAGGCGTGCAACATGTCGCGCTACTTCCTGCCGCACGTGCTCTGCCTCTCCACCAGCTCCCCATTCTGGATCGGGCGCAAGACGGGCCTCAAGTCGTATCGCAGCGCCGTGTTTCGCGCCTTCCCGCGCACCGGCATCCCCCGCTTCATCCCCTCGTGGGCCGACTACGACAGCTACCTCACCACCCTCGTCGAGTCCAACTGCATCCCCAACGGATCCAAGGTCTGGTGGGACGTGCGCCCGCACTATGCCTTCCCTACGCTCGAGTTCCGCGTGTGCGACGTGTGCACGCGGGTGGACGAGGCGGTGTGCATCGCGGCCATCCTGCAGGCGCTGGTGTTCAAGCTCTGGAAGATGCGGCGCGACAACACCTCGTGGCGCATCTACCCGGCGGAACTCATAGACGAGAACAAGTGGCGGGCGGTGCGCTACGGGCTCGAGGGCAAACTGATCGACTTCGGCAAGAACAAGGAGTACCCGGCGGCGGAGCTCATCCGGGAGTTCATCGAATGGTTCCTGGATGACGTGCTGGACGAACTGGGAAGCCGCAAGGAGGTGGAGTACGCCTTCAAGATTCTCCGCGATGGCTCCAGCGCGGACCGCCAGATTAAGAAATTCGAGGAAAGTGGTGGGGACCTGAAAGCGGTCGTCGATCAGTTGATTGCGGAGACCGAGGAAGGCGTAGTGCCCACGGGGGTCCCTTTGGTGTAGGCAAGACGGCGGCGGAACGGGCTGGTGACCGCGCGGGTACGTCCGACTAGTTTGCGCTTTCCAGAAATCCCAGCGGGAGAGTCCCATGCCGCCACGCCCGGTTATCGGCGTTACGACACAAACGTTGCACTCGATCGATGGCATTCCCGCCGAGCTTCCACAGTCGGTGGTAATGAACCAGCGCTATTACTTCTCGGTAGCCGTAAGCGGCGCCGCGCCGGTGCTGATTCCGCTGCTCGACGACCAGCCGGAGGCATTGCGAGGCGCCTACGAGGCATGCGACGGCATCCTGATTCCGGGGGGCGTGGACATCGATCCGACGTGCTTCGGCGAGTCCGCGCATCCGAAGCTCGGCCGCATTGACCCCGCGCGCGACCGAACGGAGATCCAGCTCGCCAAGTGGGCCATGGAAGAGGGGAAGCCGCTGCTCGGCCTCTGTCGCGGGTTGCAGGTGATCAACGTGGCGCTCGGCGGCACGCTGTGGCAGGACCTGGAGCAGCAGGTGCCGGAGTCGATCAAGCATGACTACTTCCCCAACTTCGGCTTCGAGCGCACGCATCTCGCGCACGAAGTGGCGCTTACCGCGGGCAGTCGCCTGCGCCAGCTCATGGAGCTGGACAGCATCGAGGTCAACTCGATGCATCATCAGGGTATCAGGACGCTCGCCCCGTCGCTGCTCGCTTCGGCGATTGCGCCTGACGGATTGATCGAGGCCGCCGAGACGACGGGGGAGGGCTTCTGCATCGGCGTGCAGTGGCATCCCGAAGTGTTCGAGCTCTCCGATCCCCACACGCGGCACGTCTTTCGAGAGTTCGTGGTGGCGGCGGGCGCGTATCGCGACGCGAGTCACTAGCCGGAACGTCGCAAGCCCGCGCGCGCCAGGGCGGGCCACGTGGCGCGGTGCGCAGCCCGCCACACCCGTCTGCGACCAGCAAGTCAGCGAGAGATGTCGGCCAGTGGTGGCGGTGAGTGGTGGCGCG
>JBDSVW010000358.1:0-5494 GCA_039927015.1 Gemmatimonadaceae bacterium
GGTCGACGCCTTGATGACGGTGTAGCCGTGAAACGCCGGTCCGACAGCCTGGTGCCGGCTCACCAGCGCGGCCACGCTGCCCAGCGCGTGACAGTTCTGGCAGCGCGCGTGCTGGAACGTCGGGTAGATCTGCGCTGCGAAGTAGCGGCCCGACGACTGCGGGTTCGCGAGAATGCGGGCGCGGTTCCGCGCGAGCGCTCGGTAGTCGAAGCGCGACGCGGGCACCACGTCGGCTTCGCACCGGCCCACGCGGACTGGGTGACGGTGAGATACAGACACGTCTTCGACTGCGGGTAGGGGCCGAAGTACGCGACGTCGCCCAGGAAGAATCGCTTGGCCGGCGAGTTGGGCGCGTCGAAGATGCCTAACGTGACTCCGTTCTGCGTGACCGTAGCCGAGGCCGCGTCGCCCCGCCGGCGATGATCTTGTCGACCGTCGCGCGGTCCACGTGGTCCGCCGAAGTGTTTCATTCCGACGAGCTGTATGCAGCTGGCGACTATCCGTCCGTGCGTACGGCCGGGGCGGGGCTTCCGGCGTGGACAGCGGCCAACGCCGTAGCGGGGCGACGCGCCTAACGCCTAGCGTCGGTGGCGATCCATCTCCTCGATCGTCGCCGTCGACGCCTTCCGCTCCTTCTGCAGCCGGCTCGCCACCACCTCATTCGCCCGCAGTACCCGCAGCATGTTCCCCCCGGCGAGCTTCGCAAGCTCAGCATCCGACCACCCGCGCCGAATCAACTCCGCGAATAGCTCGGGGAACTTCGAGACATCCTCGAGCCCCTTCGGCATGTCCGTGCTTCCATAGAAGTCGCTCCCGATCCCCACGTGATCGATCCGGGCAACCTTGCGCACGTGCTCGATGTGGTCCGCCACCTGCGACAGCGTCGCAACGGGGCGCGGATACGTCCGGGCATACTCTGCGAGGATGCGCTCCATGTCAGCGAGCGCAGGAGTTCCCTTCCGGAGCGCCAGCGCCGCGTCCTCCCAGTCCGCCACGCCCTGTGAGACGAAAGTCGGAATAAACGTCACCATCACCACCCCACCGTTCTTCTTGAGCCGAGCCAGCACATCGTCAGGTACGTTGCGCTGATGATTCGTGAGCGCCTTGGCGGACGAGTGCGAGAACATCACCGGTGACTCCGACACGTCGAGCACATCGTGCATCACCTTCGGGCTCACGTGCGAGATGTCCACGATTATCCCCTCCCGGTTCATCTCCCGCACCACTTCCTTGCCGAACGACGTGAGCCCGCTGTGGCGAGCCGTGTCGAGGGCGGCATCGACCCAGTCGAGCGTGACGTTGTGGGTGAGCGTCATGTAGCGCACACCGAGTCGGCGATAGGCGCGCAGCACTCCCAGCGAGTTCTCGATCGCGTGCCCGCCTTCCATCCCGAGGAGTGACGCCACCTTTCCGGCGCGGATCGCTGCCCTCACTTCGGCCTCGGTTGTCGCGAGTTGGAGCAGTTCTGGATACCGCGCAATCGCACGTCGGGCGATGTCGATCTGCTCGAGTTGGACGCGAACGTAACCGGAATCCCGAATCTCGCCGGGGATGTAGACGGACCAGAATTGGGCGCGCACCTGTCCGCGGCGAAGGCGCTCGAGGTCCGTGTCGCCTGTCGTGCGCTGGCGCAGGTCGTACGCTTCCACGTCGCGCGGCGCCTTGGCGTCCTCGCGAATGACCCACGCCAGGTCGTTGTGGCCGTCGACGAGGGGAGCGGTGCGGAGGAGGCGGCGGGCGCGGGTGAGGGCGGGGTCGGGTTGGCCGGAGGCGGGGAGGGTCGTGAGACCGGAGCACGCGAGCACGAGCAAAAGGCTGCGCATCAGTGGGACGTCCAGGTTGCGTGTGAGCCTCGATCTACGCTCGGAGACGGAATCCGGGAAGGGCCGCGCACTGGAGCGTGCGGACCGTCGCGGCCGAAACGGGGCTCGCGAGGAGCACGGTGCAGCGCTACCTCGCGCTGTGCGGCGTGCAGCCGCATCGAACGACGGGGTTCACCCTCTGCCATCGCCGAGGGGCCGGGCCGCGCCGTACTTCAGGCGAATGGCGCCGGGTGAGCTGGTTTCGTTGGAACAGGCCGCGGTATGGCTCACGAAGGCGACCAGGAGCGCCTTCAGCGCCACGCGCGCCGTGATGTTGCGTGTGAGATTGAACATGACGAAATCCTCTACGGTGCGAAGGTGACTCGTGGGACCAATTGCTTGCACCGATATGATCGTCATTTCGGGTAAACACCGAATGGGGAGATCGACCTATCAACCAAACTCTCCGAAGCTTGCCACCTTCGGCGACACGAGCGACTCTTGAGCATGCGCACTTCACTCGTCATCACAACTCTCCTGCTCGCGACAGGTTGCAACGCTCCCGCCCGGCGCGGCGACGCCGATCGCATCGTCATCAACGCCAAGGTGTGGACCGGCGACACCACCCGTCCCGCGGTCGAAGCGCTGGCGATACGACACGGGCGAATCATTGCGGTGGGAAGTTCTGAGGAGATGAGGTTGCTGGCCGGAGACTCGACTATCGTCACCGATGCCGGCGGCCGGCGCGTGCTTCCGGGCTTCAACGACGCCCACTGGCACTTGCCTGCGCGCGAGGACGCACAGCTGCAAGACGCCGGATCGGTGGAAGAGATAGTGCGACGGCTGTCGACGTATGCCGCGACGCTCGGCGCGGATGCATGGGTAGTGGGCCGTGGCTGGAGCCCGAGCGACTTTCCCGGCAATCAGGCGCATCGGAAGTATCTGGACCAGCGATTTCCGGATCGTCCGGTGGCGCTGCGCGACCGCGACGGACATCAGCTCCTTGTCAACACGCGGGCGCTGGCGCTCGCGGGCATCACCGCCGCAACGCCCGATCCTGCACGCGGACAGATTGACCGTGACCGGAGTGGGGCGCCGACCGGCCTGCTGAAGGAGTCGGCCACGAAGCTGGTGCAGGATCTCATTCCCCCGCCAACCGCCGAGCAGGTGCGCGCAGGCCTGCAGCGCGAGATGCAACGCGCCGCGTCGTTCGGACTCACGTCGTTACAGGAGGCGTCGGGCGGTGAGCCGTCAGGTGCATCCTTCGCGGCCTTTCGCCAGGCGGAGGCGGAGGGCACCATGCTCGTGCGCCTGCGCGCCAGCGTCCCGTTCGAGCGGCAGCCCACACCGGAGCGGCTGGCCGAGTTTGTCGCGTTGCGCGACGCGTACCGTGGTTCGCTCCTTCGCTTCGGCATCGCCAAGGGATATCTCGACGGCACCGTGGATGCAAAGACCGCCTACATGCTGGAGCCGTACGTGGGGGGCGGCCGCGGACTTCCCTTCTGGACACAGCCAGCGCTGGACGAAGCGGTGGCAGCGTACGACAAGGCCGGTTTGCAGGTGGCGTTGCACGCCATCGGCGACGGTGCCGTGCGCATGGCGCTGGACGCATTCGAGCATGCCATGACCATCAATGGCACCAGCGGCAAGCGCCACCGCATCGAGCACATCGAGGTGCCGGCTCGCGCCGACCTCCCGCGTTTCAATCACCTGGGAGTGATTGCCAGCACGCAGGCGATCTTCGCCGGCCCCGATGCCAGCACGCTGCAGAATTACGCGCCGCTGCTTGGCCCCGAGCGTTCATCGCGCGCCAACGCGTTCCGCCTGTTCGACGATGCACACGCCGTGCAGGCGTTCGGCAGCGACTATCCCGTGTTTCCCATGAACGTGCTGACCGGCATTTACGCCGCCGTCACCCGCGAGATGCCCGACGGCACGCCAGCTGGGGGATGGTATCCGGAGAATCGCATCAGCGTGGAGGCGGCGCTGCGGCACTACACGCGCGATGCCGCGTTCGCCGAATTCGCCGAGGGTGAGAAGGGGGTACTCGCTCCGGGGATGATGGCGGACTTCGTTGTGCTGTCGGAGGATGTGCTTGAGGGACCGCCGTCGCGGCTGTTGAGGGCGACGGTGTTGCTCACGGTGATGGGCGGGCGGGAGACGTATCGGCGCGAGAGTTTTCGTTAGGCGCGCCGACTAGCGATCCAGACCGTAGCGAACTCACGCAGGAGGCGCGTGGGGCCGCCTGAGCGCGATCTCACCGGGGCCGGGCGCGCGCGAAGAGCCGCTGCTGCTCGACCAGGCCGGGCGCGCGCGAGTCGGGCTCAGAGTGCACCCGAACCCAGAACGCCTCCTCCAACTCATCCGCCACGCGCCAGAGATCGACGCCCCGCAGCTCGGCGGCTCGCACGCGTGCGAGTGCGGGGCCAGCGGCACGCCATTGCGCCGCCCACTGCTGCGCCTGTGCCTTCGTCGGCTGGGTCATATGAGAAAGGTACGCGCGGACATCGCAGGGCGCCTCCGGGATCCGACAACGTCTCGGCATGCATCCGCACCTGGTCGCCGTCATAGACGGTACGCGTGACTTCATTCCGGCACCCGGAGCTCCGGTCGTGGTTGTTGCAGCGCCCGTTCACGGTGTCACGAATCATCTCGCGCCAGATCTGACGGCCTACCGCATCGTACCGGTAGGTCTCCGCCCGTCGGTTCGGCTGCACCGTGTTCGGCGCGGGATTCGTGTTCAGGGTAAAGCCCGCCCGGATCAAGCGGCGCTCACTGTCGTACGTGTGCACAGTCTGCCGTGTCTCGCGATAGAACGCGCCGAATTACACCGTCTGAAACTGCCGCGCTTTCAGCTCCTCGCGCAGCGCGCCATCGTTATCGCGGAGGTAGTACGTGGTGTCCGCCACCGGGTGACTCAATTCTCCCGCCGAGACCTGCACGGCGCGATCGAGACGCTCGCTCCCCGACGTATAGCTATACGTCGTCGGGCGACCGCCCCTGGCGAGCCACCCCGACCCGGTGCGGCGGAGGCCTAACGCATCGGTCGCATAGCTCTCGGTCCCGCGCGCGCTGCTCGTAAGCGCCAACGTGCCGAGTGCGGTATACACCAGCGTGTCCCCCGCCAAGGCGTTCTTGCGGATCTTGTCGCGCCGGTCGTACCGCAACGAATCGTTGTGCGTCACGGTGGCGCCCATCGTTTCCTGGCGACGCACGAGCCGGCTCAGGAGATCGTAGCTGCGGGTCTCCACCACGCTGTCGGGCGTCAACTGCCCACGGACCACGCGCGTCATGCGCGCATCGCTGTCGTACGTGAACCCGATCCGCTGCCCGAACACGTCGGTGGTGGACGTCAGGAACCCGGCGAGCGGCGAATAGGCATAGCTCTGCGGCGTCGCCGTGGGGCGGATGGTCGCCGGGTGGGTCAGCGACACGCGCCGCTGGTTCAGATCGTAGCTGTACGTCATCCCGTAGACGTGGCTGAACACCCCCAACGCGAGTCGTCGACCACCAGCGGTTAGATTGCCGGTCTCGTCGACGATGCAGGTGACGGTATTGATGCCGACCTGGCTCTCCGACACCCTGCGGGATTGCTTATCGTGAACGAAGGCGTGTTGAACAACGCCGATGCCGGGGGAGTCCGGGGAGCTCGGCATTGAGATGCGAGGGTTCGTCCGCGACGCATCAAACAT
>JBDSVW010000359.1:0-6756 GCA_039927015.1 Gemmatimonadaceae bacterium
TCTTCCGGTATCGAGGTCTCGCCGGTCATGGACCGCACGTACTTCAAGTCGATCTACTTCCAGGATCCCGACGGGCTGCTGCTGGAGATTGCCACCGACGGACCGGGCTTCACGATCGATGAGGAGGGCGACACGCTGGGCACGCAATTGCGGCTGCCGGTATGGCTGGAGTCGGAGCGGGAAGCGATTGCACGCGGCCTGTTGCCGCTGGAGGTGTGACGTGAGCACGACACGCGGAGTGCACGAGACTGGAGCGGTGGCCACGGGGGGCGCGCCGCTCGACGCGGCACGCGGCGTGCTGATCCTCACGCACGGACGAGGGGCCAGCGCGGAGTCCATCCTGTCGCTCGCGCCGTTGCTGGGCGCCGACGACCTGGCGTGGATCGCACCGCAGGCCACGGGCAGCAGCTGGTATCCGACGTCATTCCTCTCCCCCATACCGGACAACGAGCCGGGCATCACTTCGGCGCTCCAGGTGCTGGCCGACCTGGTGGCGCACGCCGGCGCACACGGCATTCCGCCCGAACGCGTGGCGCTGCTCGGCTTCTCGCAGGGCGCCTGCCTCACGCTGGAGTACGGCGCGCGCCACGCGCGGCGTTACGGGGCACTGGTGGGGCTGAGCGGAGGACTCATCGGGCCGGACGACACGCCCCGCGACTACGCGGGGGCGCTCGACGGCACGCCGGTCTTCCTCGGCTGTTCCGACGTCGATTCGCACATCCCGGTGACACGCGTGCACGAATCGGCGACGGTGCTCGCGGGGCTCGGTGCGACGGTGGACAAACGCATCTATCCAAACATGGGCCATACCGTCAACGACGACGAGCTGTCGGCGGTGCGCGCCATCCTCGCGGCGATGTGACCGTTCAACGCTGGTAGCTGCGGTCCACGATCTTGCGGTAGCTCCCCTGGTCCCACTGGGGCGGAGCGTCCGCATTCCCGATTGCCTGGCCGAGGAGGAAGATGAGGCGCACGATACGTGCTTCCTTCTCGGCGTCGATCTTGTCCGGGGAGTCGCTCGCCTGGTGATAATCCGCGTGCGTGCCGTTGAAGAAGAACAGCACCGGTACGCCGCGCCGCGCAAAGGTGTAGTGGTCGGAGCGGAAGTAGAAGTGCTCGTTAGGCCACAGGTCGCCCACCGGTTGCATGCCCAGCGCGGGATGCGCCTTGCTTACCGCCTCGAGGGTTGCCCCGAGGTCGCTGTGCTCCATGCCGATGACGGCGATCGTGTCGCGCCAGTTGCGGCCGATCATGTCGATGTTGATGTTGGCGACCAGCTTCTTCTGTCGGTCGAGCTGCCGCGCGAAGTACTCGCTGCCCAGCAGTCCTTTCTCCTCGCCGCTCACGAGCAGGAAGATGAGCGAGCGCCGCGGGCGGGCATCACGCATGCTGTACGCTTCCGCCAGTTCAATCACCGCCGCCGTTCCCGAGGCATCGTCGTCCGCGCCGTTCCAGATGCTGTCGCCGCCAGCGGATGCCTGCGTACCCACGTGGTCCATGTGCGCGGAGAAGACGATGTACTCGTGCTTGAGCAGCGAGTCGGAACCTTCGACGATCCCCACCACGTTGGGTGCGGTGGCTCCCGATTTCTTGTCGCGCACGGACGGCACGCCACCGGTCGTGCGCGACGCATGCACGATGCGATCGGACGCGTCGGACCGTGGCGGTGGGGACTTCAAGGCGTACCGCTGCACGTAGCCACCACGGTCCCCCCCCGGCGTGAGGCCGAACTTCCGGAACTCGCCGGCCGCGTACTCCGCTGTGAGATCGAGCCCGCGCGACGGGGTGTCACGTCCCCCCATGGAGTCGTCCGCGATGATGTGCACGCGCGCGCGAACATCTGCCTCCGTGATGGACTCCAGTGCCTGGCGCACAGCCAACGCTTGCGCCGTAGCAAACGTGGGAACGACCAGAAGGGCGGCGCTGAGGCCTCGGGCGAGACGGACAGTCAGCATGCGGATCGGGCGGGCGTGAAGGCGAACCGGACGTGCCGCGCGGCTACATCCCGGTCTTTGCAAAGGGCGTGCGATTGAGTGCGATGCGGCCGTTGGAGACGACGACGAGCACGTCGGCCAGTGCCCCGATGTTCTGCAGCGGGTTGGCTTCCACGAGAACCAGGTCCGCCTCGTAGCCGACTTTGAGTGAGCCCGTGCGATCGCCGACCCCGAGGAGGTCCGCGGCGACACTGGTCGCGGCGCCGATGGCCTCCAGCGGTGTCATGCCGAGCGTGACCAAAAATGCGGCCTCGCCGGCGATGCGGGACAGCGACTCGGGCCCGTACTGCGTGTCGCCGCCGGTGGCGATGCGGATGCCCATGCGGTGAGCGCGCCGCACCGTCTCGCCGAGCACCGGCAACATGAAGTTGCCGCGCAGGGTGAGGGCAGGATCGTCGTAGTCCCCTCCCGGCTGGGTGAGATCGTACACGGTGATGTACGTCGGCACGAGGAACGTTCCGCGTTCCTTCATCAGCCGCAACGTGGAGTCGGACAGGAAGGTGCCGTGCTCAATGCTGCGCACGCCTGCCCTCACCGCGGCGTACGCGCCCTCGTCGCCATGCGCGTGCGCCATCACCGGCACGCCGCCCTTCGCCGCCTCGTCTACTACCCACCGCAGCTGTGTTTCCGTGTACGTCTGCTTTCTCGGGTCGGTGTTGGGCAGCCCCGCGCGTTCGGTGCCGCGCGTCTTGATGACGTTCACGCCGCGGTCGAGGTTGATGCGCACCACCGCTCGCAGCGCGGCTTCGGAGGTGACGCCATCCTTGAACGGCGCGAGACGAGGATCGGCGAGCATCGTCTCTCCCAGCTCCGGCGAGACGAAGACGCCGGCGGCCAGCACGTCCGGGCCCGGCACCACGCCCTGCTTCACGGCCTCGCGCAACGCGACATCCTGGTACGCGCCCACCGAGGCGGAGCGCACCGTGGTCACCCCCGATTCCAGGGCGCGCCGTGCGCTGGCGAACGAGGCGATGTGCGTGTGGGCGTCGATGAGCCCGGGCAGCAGATACCGGCCTCTCGCGTCAATCACCAGGGCACCAGCCGGAGGAGAAAATGCCCCCGTGGCGATCTCGACGATCTTCCCGTCGCGAATGAGCACGGCGGCGTTGGCGGCGAAGGCGCCGCGCGCCGCATCGATCAGGTTCGCGTTGATAATGGCAATCGGTGCAGCTGGCGCACCTTGCGCATCGATGGGCTTCGTTCGTCCGGCGAGCAGCAGGAGCATCGCACACGACACGACGAGCGCGCGTCTCGAACACAGCACAAGCAGCCTCCAGGGCAATCGGGTGATCGTCCTGCATTCTATCGTGGGGGCGCGTGCACGCCAGCCAGCGACCCGGCGTGCTTCGGGTCGCGCAGGGCGCGGAGGTTCCGCGTGCATCCCCGCGGAATCGGGCGAACTCCAATCCGATCGCGGTACCGGGTCGTAACACCGGCAGACCAGCGCACTCAGCGCCGGTCTTCACGTCTCAAAGGAATCTCCAACATGCTGCAGAACCTTTCGCCGCGCGCCACCGATGCGCGCGGGGGCTCGCGCACGCGCCGGCGAATGATCGTGGGCGGCGTGCTGGCAATTGCCGCCGTGGCCGTTGTCTCGCTCTCGCGCGTCACGTTCGCTTCGGACCACCAGGACACGCCGGAAGTCGAACTCTCACCGCGCATGGACATCAATGATGTCTACGCCTTTCCCGGCTCGAGTCCCGACCGCATCGCGCTCGTGCTGACGACCTCGTCGCCCATCACGCCTTCACAGAACGCGACGGCAGCGTTCGACCCGAATCTCCTGTACCAGATCAAGGTCGACAACACGGGCGACGGCATCGAAGACAAGGTCTTCCAGGTCACCTTCGACGGGCCCAGCACGAACCAGCGGGTCACCGTCCGCGGCCCCGTGTCACCCAACCAAACCGGCACGGCGAACACGCTCATCACGACCGGCACCTCGGTGTCCGGCGCGATCAACACCTCGCTCGGCACCGCCACCGGCATGCAGGTATTTGCCGGCTTGCGCGACGATCCGTTCTTTATCGACCTCGAGCAGTTCTTCCGCATCATTCCTGACCGGAAGCCGGCCACCGGGGCGCTGTCGCAGCTGCCGGAAACGCCGACCGCGACCGCCTTCCGTCCGGCCGGCCAGGCCGTCGACTTCCTGCGCGGATTCAACACGCTCGCCGTCGTCATCGAACTCCCCGCCGCCCAGCTCACCGCTGGCGGTTCGCCGAAGATCGGCGTCTGGGGCACGATCAGCCGCTAGTCCCACCCACCAGACTACCTAACGAGACTCATTCTCATGCGTATTCGCACCTCTCGCCTGGCCGTTCTCGCCCTGCTCGCTTCGAGCATCGGCCTGAGCGCCTGCGGCAATGATGACAACGACAACTCCACCACGGCGCCCTCGTTCACGCGGGTCTACAACCAGGTGGAGCGCCTCGGCAATCCCCTGGTGAGCGAAGTGATGCTCGCCAAGCGGACCCATGGCTTCCACAACAAGGGCATGCCGAGCACCGACGCCGCCAACTTCTCCGCCGAGGTGAAGGCCTTCGTGAAAAACGTGGCCGGACGCCCCGACGTGGTCGGTAATACGCTGGCCACCGTGCTGCTTCCCGACATGCTCATCGTGCAGACCAACAAGCCGGCCAGCGGCGCGGGTTGGCTCACGTGGGCGCTAGCCGACGGGTACGGCGGACGCAAGCTCACCGATGACGTCGTGGACGCCGGTCTCGCGGCCATCTTCGGTTCGCTGCTGAACCCGATGAACGTCTCGCCCGGCCTTGCAACCGATAATGTCGGCGCGAACGACAAGGCTTTCGGCGCCAGTTTCCCGTATCTCGCTGCACCGACGAACTAATGCGACACGCCTGACTGGCAGAAGCTGCCAGCCCTGCCCGAAGAATTCCCGCCCCGGCCGCGTCTCCACGACGTGACCGGGGCGATCGGCATAATCTTCCGGTGCCGTGGGTTACAATGAGTCGTCATCCTGTCGTGCGGAAAGCGGGCGGGTCCACGAGCAGCGGATAATGCGATGGCGACTTTCGAGCTGGACATGAGCGAGCAATCGGCGCCGACTCGCCACGGGGCATACGATCCCTTGGGCGAGGGTCCCACGCCGGCACGCTTCTGGGGCGACCAGTGGCTACGCGTGAGCGAGAAGGTGCTGAAGGGGTTGAACCATCAGCTTACCAATCGCGTTGCGGGACTCGAGGCGGTGGTCGGCATCTTTCAGGACGGAGAGCCCTTCGACCCCGAAGTGGTCGGCGCACTTGCGTCGGAGGTTTCGCGCCTTGGCCACCTGCTGCAGCTCTTTCGCTCGATGCCGGCGGAGCCCTTCGCCGGGGCGGAGCCCGTTCGGCTGCAGGACATCGTGCCGCAGTTGCTCGAGTTGCACGGGCACCACGCCGACCTGCACAACATCCCGGTCGAGATCTCGGCGGATCCGGATGTGCTTCCGTTGCTGGTGCGACCATCGGCGTTGCTCCGCTGTCTGCTGGTCGCGCTCGAGAGCGGCGCGGGAAACTCGCTCCGCGCGGGCAAGGAAAGCGGCACACGCCTCTCCTACCGCGGTGATGCCCAGTGGATCAGCATCGTGTTGGAGGCACCGCAGCCTGAAGGGCAATCCCTCTACACAGACGAAGGGAGCTTGGTGCACGCGGTGCGGAGTGCGCTGGCGCACGCCCACGCCGAGGTGGAGGCGACGGTGATTTCCACTGACGACGGCGAGCAGATTCGCTACGAGTTTCGTCTGCCTACCCTCAGCGAAGCCCGCCGCATGGAACGCGCCTTGACGGGCGCCTGAGTGCGATGACGAAAGTGCTGGGCTTCGCCGGCTCCATGGCCGGGGGATACGCTGGATGGTTCCTCGGCGCGCCCGTGGGAACCATGACGGCGTTCATGCTCAGCGCCGTGGGCACCGGCGCTGGACTCTGGGCGGGCCGGATGCTCGCCCAGCGACTGCTGGACTGACGGCTCGTCAGGCGACCGGCGCCCGCAGCGAGGCGAGACTCTTCCGCAGGCGGGTGATCGCCTTGGCGCGTATCTGGGAGACGCGCGACTCGCTCACGCTCAGGAGCGCAGCGATCTCGTGCAGCTTGAGGTCCTCGAAGTAGTAGAGCGTGAGCACGTTCCGCTCCTGCTCGGGCAACGTCAGCAGGACCGTGCGGAGGCGCGCGACTTCCTGGCCCATCGTGATGCGGTCGTCCAGCTCCAGCTCGGTGGACGCCACGAGGTGCTCGAGCGGGATGCGCGACGTGGTGGATGATTCCGTTCCACGGTCGAGCGGAATGAATCGTCCGTTGTCGCCCTCGCCCTGCCAGCGGAAGAGCGTTTCCAGGTCGATGCCCATCTTGGTGGCGAGCTGCGTCTGGTCGGGAAAGCTCCCGAGTTGCGCCGTGAGTTGATCGCTGGCCACGTTCAGCTCGCGAAATCTCCGGCGCACGGAGCGCGGCACATGATCCTGGCGACGGAGTTCGTCCAGCATCGCACCGCGAATGCGCGGCGCGGCAAAGGTGCTGAACGCGAGTCCCCGATCGGGATCGAAATTGTTGAAGGCCTCAATGAGTCCCATAGTGCCCGCACTCACCAACTCGTCGAGTTCCACGTCCATCTGTTTCGCGCGGCATAGCTGGCGCGCCACGTGATAGACGAGTCCCAGATGTTCGCCCAGCAGCTGCTGGCGTGTCTCGGGGGACACAGCGGAGCGAGGACGAATTGCTGGAGCAGATGCAGCGGCCATGGAATCCCTTCCGGTGTCGGTGAACTCGGTTGC
>JBDSVW010000360.1:0-3620 GCA_039927015.1 Gemmatimonadaceae bacterium
AGTCGCCAGCAGCAACGACGGGTCACGCCGGCTGCGCACCACGAGCTGCATCTCGTCCGACCAGCGCTGTGCCTGCGAGAAGTACATGAAGGCCGTCGGCTCCTCGCCCAGCGAAACGTATTTGCCAGTAGGCACGACACCGACCACCGTGTACAAGTTTCCGCCACGTCGGAACGTCTGGCCCACGCCATCGAGTCCCGGCCAGAAGCGCTCGACGAAGCGGTGGTTCACCACGGCCACGCGTGCGGCAGCGCTGTCGTCGCGCACGGTGAAATCGCGACCCGTGTTCAGCGGCGTGCCCATCGCTGCAAAAAAGCCGGGTGTGATGCTGGCGTACTGAATGCTCATGCCTTCGCCATCTGCCGGTACGTAGCCAGGAATCTCGACGTTCGAGTCCGAGTTGTTCAAGGAAAGTGGAAGGGTCCCGGTCATGCCGACCGCATCCACGCCGGGGGTGGTGCGCAGCCGGTCGAGCAGCGTGCGATAGAACTGCTCGCTGCGGGCGCGATCGTAGCCTTGCAGAGAGGGGGCGAAGCTGGCCGTGACGGCATCGTCAGGATTGAAGCCCACGTCGAGCCGGGTGGCGGTACGAAGATCGGCGATGAACAGGCCCGCGCATGTGAGCAGGATGATCGAGAGCGCCATCTGCGCCACGATAAGGCCCTGCCGCACCCGCGAGCGGCTGTCGCCCGCGGGCGCCTCGCCCTTGAGCGCGGGAACGAGCGAGGGATGCGTGGCCTGGATCGCGGGAGCGACGCCGAATATGACGCCCGCAATAACGGTCACGAGGAAGGTGAAGGTCAGCACCTGCGCATTGAGGCGCAGGTCGGGCCGGAAGCCGACATTCATGGGCAGCGAGATCTGGTTGGCGAGCCCGATGCCCACGACGGCCACGAGTATCCCCACCGCGCCCGCGAGTACGGCGAACACGAGACTCTCCACCAACAGTTGCCTAACCAGCCGGCCTCGGCTCGCCCCGATGGCAATGCGCACCGCCATCTCTCGTGCCCGGTCTCGTGCCCGGGCGAGGAAGAGGTTCGACACGTTGACGCAGGCCACGAGCAGCAGCACGCCCACGACCGCGAGGATCACCACCGAAAGCCCCACCTGTGCCGAGCGCACGGTGGGGTGGATGCCCGCGTCCGACTGCCGGATGAGGATGATGCCGCTCTTCTCGTAGTTGTCGGGATAGGTGGTGGTGAGCTGGTCGTTGACAGCGGTGAGTCGCGCGCTCGCCTGCGTGAGCGTGACGCCGTCCTTCAATCGCGCGACGATGTTCATGAAGTTGTTGCCGCGATTCTCGAAGGAGCTGGCACGTTCGGGCTGCATCTGCGCCAGCTGCATGAGCGGGACGAAGGCCACGGGATCGATGAGCGGCATGACGCCGCGAAATTCCGGCGGAGCCACGCCGACCACTTCCATCGACTGGCCGTTCATGATGATGGTGCTGCCAACGATGCGCGGATCGGCGCCGAAGATGCTCCGCCAGCTGCCATCACCGAGCACCACCACCGGGTGCGCACCCCGACCGATGTCCTCATCCGGCCGAAAGAAGCGGCCGAGGGCGGGACGCACGCCAAGAGTGGAGAAGAAGTTCGCCGACACCACCTGGCCCATCAGTCGCTGCGGGCGGTCGCCGGAAGACAGGCTGATGGGGGCGAAGGTCCACGACGCCACGCTGGAAAACACGTCACCCGTTCGCTCGCGCACGTCCTCGTAATGCGGAATGGAATTGGAACCCCAGGTCATTCCCGGCGAGGTGCGGTAGAGCTGCACGATCCGCTCCGGCGCGGTGGCACCAGGGAGTGGCCGGAGGAGGAGCGCCTCGACGGCGGCGAAGACGGTGGTGTTGAGTCCGATCGCGATGGCCATCGTGAGAACGACCACCGAGGTGAAGAGGGGGCTCTTCACGACGAGGCGTCCGGCCAGCCGGAGGTCCTGCAGCAGGGTCATCACGCGAGAGCCATGGTCGGAGAGACGTGCGCTGGAGCTGCGATCCTACCCGACGGCATTCGGGGCGCACGGGTTTCAGGGGCCCCCGCGCTCCCGCTCCAGATGTGCTCGCCCTCTGCAGCCCAACCTCTCGCGGAGCGGTATGTTCTCGCACCCCGTTGCCTCCTGCTGTCGCCTCCCCCACCCGGAAACGCATCCATGCCCAGGCTCGCCGAGCGGTTCATCGCCCCCGCTTTCGTGTTCCTCACGCTTCTTGGCTGCTCCGGCGCTGAGTCCCCATCGAAGGAAGGCGCGGACATCCTCATTACGGGCGGCACCGTCATCACGATGGACTCGCTGAGGCGCGTGATCGATGACGGCGCAGTGGCGATTGTCGGCGATCACATCGTTGCGGTGGGTACGTCTCAGGAGCTCGCCACCCGATTCGCGGCGCGCGAGACGATTGACGCGAGCCGCAAGATCGTGATGCCGGGACTGATCGACGGCCACGGGCACGCCGGGCACGGATTGGTGAAATCGCTTGGGATGGATACGGGCGAATGGTATCCCGCCACCGAGGTCATCTACGCGTCTGCTTCCTCGGTCGACTTCTGGCGCGCCGAGGCGCTGCTGACGGGGGTGGAGAAGTTGCGATTTGGCGTCACCACGTCGCTGTCGTTCCTCGGGGGTGGTGACATGGTCATGCGCGTTGACGATCCCGCTCCCGGTGACGCGTACCTCTCGGCAATTGACAGCGTCGGCCTGCGGTACTTTCTCGCCGTGGGCCCCCGCAGCGGCCCATACCCGAGCACGTACACCCAGTGGGCTGGGGACTCGTCCACGAGCGTCCAGGTGTCGTTCGAGCGCCAGCTCGAGGTCTCGGAAATCCTGATCAAAAAGTGGAACGGTGCCGGGAGCGGGCGACTGCACGTCGCCACGGCTTTCGCGACCCATCACCCGGAGACCACCCCGCTCGCCCCTGCGGCGCTTGCCGAGCTCACCGCGCAGGCGCGCGCGACGCGGGCGCTGTCGAAGAAGTATGGACTGCTCTTCACCCAGGACGGCCATTCGCGCGGTTCGGTGAAGTTTGCGCACGAGGTGTTCGACGTGCTGGGTCCCGACGCGCTCCTGTCGCACGCGACTGGCATGACCGACGAGGAGGTCGCGATCGTCGCGCGCACCGGAACAAAGGTCGTGCACAATCCCAGCGCGAACGCGGCCATTCGCGAGCCGTTCACCCTCACGGAGCTGCTCGATGCCGGCGTGACGGTCATGCTCGGCTCCGACGGCGTGGCACCCGACCGCAGCTACGACATGTTTCGGCACATGTTCCAGGCCATGCGCTACCAGCGCGCCCGCTTTCGCGACACGAAAGTGCTGCCGGCGGGGAAAGTGCTGGAGATGGTCACCATCGATGGGGCGCGAGCCCTGGGATTGGAGAAGGAAATCGGGTCGCTCGAGGCGGGAAAGAAGGCCGATGTCATACTCGTGGACTGGTATCGCCCGCACATGCTGCCCATGAACATGCCGTTGTACCGTGTCGCCTACTTCGCCAACGGCAACGATGTGAGCACTGTGCTCGTGAATGGGCGCGTGCTGATGCGCGACCAGAAGGTGCTCTCGGTCGATGAGCAGGCTGTGCTGGCGATGGCCCAGCGCGAGGCGGACACGGCGATCAAACGGTCGGG